>NZ_JBEXMH010000002.1:0-370006 GCF_040610415.1 Amycolatopsis sp. NPDC004079
CTTGCGGATACCTCGACGAACCAGACACAAACACATCCTTCCCCAAGCCGAAGCCAAGGATCAGGGTGTCCGGCACACCGGGGGAACCTCACACACTCAAACTTCGGGGTGGTGGCCCGCCGCCCGGGCGCAATGTCGCCGCCAGGCGACGAGCCACCCGAGAGAGAACTCAGAGACTACCCACCCACCCCTCCACAGCCTTAGCCGTAGTCTCCACATCCGCATCAACAATACTGAAATGGTCCCCGGGAACAGTAACCACAACATCCGCCCGGTCCCAGGTAGTCCGCCACGACCCAGGATCCTCCTCAGCCCGATCCGCGGAATCCCCAGCGATGACAAACCGCCGATCCGGCCGAACCAACACCACCGGCGCGGAAACCTCAGGCAACCGAACCCCGTCCAGCAACCCGAGATAATAAGCCATCGCAGTCAACTTATCCCGATCAAACGGCCCGAACTGCTCCTCCCGCTCAACCATCCCCGCGGCCATATCCCGAACGGTGTCCCCGGCATCCCCACCGTCATCCATCGCATAGGTGTCCAGCAGCACAACCCCAGCCGCCCCCACCCGGGAAGCCAGCGCATAAGCAAGAACCCCACCAGACGAATGGCCCACCAAAACAAACGGCCCATCCCCGGAAAGCCGGACACTCTCCGCCAAAACATCCAGCAACGAATCCAGATCGGCAGGCAACAACTCCCCAGCCACAAACCCAGGCGTAGGCAGAGCAGCGACCCCCCGAACCCCCCGGAACCGAGCCGCCAGCTTCGCGTACTGGTAAGCCCCGCCCATCCCAGCCGGAGTAGGAACCGCCAGCAACCTCACCCCAGCAGGCCCCTCAGCCAACTCCACCGGCCGAGGCGCCTCCGAAAGCTCAGCCACACCATGGAAAACCGGCCGCAACTTCGCAGCCGCGCCCAGCAACGCGAGACCATTCTCGACCTGCCCGCCCCGGACAGCCTCGAAGAACATCTCCGTAACCGGATCCCCGCCAGTCTCAACCGCGGGCCCGGTCAACACGCCGAGCAAATGCTTCGCCAACCCCGCCGGCGTCCGATGATCGAACGCAACAGACGCGGGCAACGAAACCCCCGCCACCCCACCGATCCGATTCCGCAACTCAACCGCGGTCAGCGAATCGAACCCGATCTCCAGGAAGTGCGCGTCCTCGTCAAGCTCGGCAGCGTCGGCATACCCCAGCAGCCCAGCGACCTGCTCCAAAACGAACGCCAGCAGTCCCTTCTCGGTGAGCTCCAACTCCGAGACATCGTCAGCCACCGCACGCCGCTTCTTCACCACGGCCTGCCCCGCTGAGGCAGCCTCCGGAGTCATCAGCTCCCGCACCGTCACCGACTCAGCCGCGGCAACCGCCCGCCCAGAACGATCAGCGAACAACACCGCCACCCGATCGTCGGCAACCGGAGTCACCCGAACCCGAAGCTTCACCGCCCCGGTAGCGAACAACCGGAAGTCCCGCCATTCCACCGCATCCCCGCCCACAGCGGACAGCGCGGCGTCAAGCACCACCGGCGACAACCCGAACCGCTCGTCCGGAGCGACTTCGATCTCCCCGAACACCACCCCGTCAACAGTCCAAGCAGCGTCCAGCCGCCCAGCACTCACCGGCTCCGCCCCAGCAGGCGGCCACTGGCCAATGCCCTCCGGCTCACCACCGTCGTCCACTGCCAGCACCCCCTCGGCATGCCGTGTCCACGCACCGTCGTGTCGCGAGTGGACAGTCACCGGACGCTGCCCGGCGTCATCCGGCTCGCCCACCACGATCTGCACGTGCGCAGAAGCCAACGGCGACTCAACGGTCAACCGCACCACGCGTCCGCAGCCGACCTCGTCCCCAGCCCGAGTAGCCAACTCCACAAAGCCCGCTACCGGGAACGCTTCATCGGCAGGCAACGTCCCGCTCAACACCACAGTGGACGATCCAGCGACAGTCAACGCAGGCCCGAACAACGTCGCGAGCCCAGTCCCATCGGCCCGCCGAGCCTCCATGTCCACCGACGGCCAGTACCGAGTGCGGTGGAACGCGTACGGCGGCAAAGGAACCGTAGCCGCGGCTCGGCCGGAGAACATCCGCCGAACATCCAGCCCCGCGCCGAGGACGTGCAGCTGCCCAGCCGCCAGCAGCGTCGAAGCGACCTCACCGCGATTGCGTCGAAGCACCGGAACGAACTCCGCGTCCTCGATCACAGCCTCAGCAGCCGCCGTGAGCACCCCATTCGTACTCAACTCGACAAAACGAGTCGCCCCCGAAGCCTTGACCGCGTCCGCGAACCGAACCGTGTTGCGGCAGTTAGCCACCCAGTGAGCCGGATCGGACAACTCGTCCGTCACCTCAGCACCGGTGACCGTCGAGACCACCGGCACAGTCGGCGTCGCGAACGTCAACTCCTGCGCGATCTCCTCCAGCTCTTCGAGAATCTCGTCCAGCAACGGCGAGTGAACCGCACAATCGATCGCCAGCCGGTTAGTACGCCGGC
This sequence comes from Amycolatopsis sp. NPDC004079, assembly GCF_040610415.1. Classification (NCBI taxonomy): domain Bacteria; kingdom Bacillati; phylum Actinomycetota; class Actinomycetes; order Pseudonocardiales; family Pseudonocardiaceae; genus Amycolatopsis; species Amycolatopsis sp. NPDC004079. Next base: position 2,500 of record NZ_JBEXMH010000002.1, read on the forward strand.
CAAGCTTCTCGAAGTGCTCAACAATCGCCTGGACGGCACCGTCCACACCGGACACCACCACCGACCGCGGCCCGTTCACCGCAGCCAGCGCAACGTCCTCGCCCAGCAACGGCCGCACCTCGTCCGCACTGGCCTCGACCGCGACCACCGCACCAGTCCGAGTCTCCGCCATCAGCTGACCCCGGTGCGCGACAAGCTTCACCGCGTCGTCCAAAGAGAACACCCCGGCCAGATGCGCGGCCGCGATCTCTCCGACCGAATGCCCGACGAGTACCTCCGGCCGCTGCCCCCACGATTCCAGCAGCCGATACAACGCCACGGAGAACGAGAACACCGCGGCCTGGCTGAACTGAGTCCGGTCGAGCAACTGCGCGTCGACCGATCCAGCCTCAGCGAACATCACCGTGTGCAACGACCGCCCGAGATGCTGATCGAACTTCGCCGCAACCCGCTCCAGTTCATGCGCGAACACCGGGAACGCAGCGGACAGTTCCGCACCCATCCCAGCCCGCTGGCTGCCCTGGCCCGGCAAAAGGTACGCAGTCCGCCCACCAGAGCGAGCACGTCCCGTCACCGCAGAGTCCGAAGTAGACAACGCCGCCAGCGCCGCACGGAGCTCAGCCGCGTCCGAACCGACCACTGCTGCCCGATGCGAGAACAACGGCTGACGATTAGCCTGCGAGTAAACGACATCCAACGACGGATGCGCGTCGAGGTGCGCCAGCAACGCCCTCGCCTGATCCGGAAGCGCCGCCGCAGTGCGAGCCGAGAACACGAGCGGCGGCAACACACCACCGGAATCAACCGTCTCAGCCGCTTCCGCCACCGCCTCCGGAGCCTGCTCCAGAATCACGTGCGCGTTGGTCCCGCTGTACCCGAACGCCGACACCGCAGCACGCCGCGGCCGATCCACCTCGGGCCAGTCCCGAGACTCGTCCAGCAGCCGCACAGTTCCGGCAGCCCAGTCGACATCGCGCGTCGGCTCGGTGACGTGCAAGGTCGACGGCAACACTCCGTGCCGCATCGCCTGCACCATCTTGATCACCCCGGCAACACCCGCCGCCGCCTGAGTGTGCCCGATGTTCGACTTCACCGAGCCAAGCCACAGTGGACGGTCCGCCGACCGCTCCCGACCGTAAGTGGCCAGCAGCGCAGCGGTCTCAATCCGGTCGCCCAGCGGAGTACTCGCGCCATGCCCCTCGATAGCGTCCACATCGGACGCCACCAGGCCAGCCGCCGTCAAAGCCCGCCGGATCAACTTCTCCTGAGCCGGAGCACTGGGCGCGTTGAGACCGTTGGAAGCACCATCCGCGTTGACCGCGCTGGACTTCACCACGGCCAGCACGTCGTGCCCGTTGCGCTGCGCGTCAGACAGCCGCTCGATCACAAGCACCCCGACGCCCTCGCCCCAGCCAAACCCGTCGGCCGCGGCTGAGTACGGCTTGCACCGGCCGTCCCGCGCGACAGCACCGTCAAGGAACTGCGCGAACGGTGCCGGCGAAACGAGCGCCGAGACACCCGCGACCAAGGCGAGCGAGCAGTCCCCACCGCGCAACGCCTGGGTCGCCTGGTGCAGGGCCACCAACGACGACGAGCACGCGGTATCCACCGACACCGCCGGCCCTTCGAGACCGAACGCGTACGCGACCCGCCCGGAGACCACGCTGCTCAGCGCACCGGACCCGCGATATGCCCCGCCGCCCTGTTCGAGCGCGTCGCCCGGGTCGTAGTCGGACTGCATCACGCCGACGAACACCCCGGTCGTGCTTCCCTTGAGCGCCAGCGGATCCACCCCGGCGTTCTCCAGCGCGACCCACGACGACTCCAGCAGCATCCGCTGCTGCGGGTCCATCATCACGGCCTCGTTGGGGCTGATGCCGAAGAACGCCGCGTCGAAGTCGGTGGCGTCCGGCACGAACCCGCCGCGCGGCGTGCCGCCGTCGGGCGCGACCTGCTCGAGCCAGTGGTCCATGTCCCAGGCGCGGTCGGCCGGGAAGTCGCTGGTCCCGTCCTGACCGGCGGCGACCAGCTGCCACAGCTCGTCCGGCGTGGTCACCCCGCCGGGGAACCGGCAGGCCATGCCGACGATCGCGATCGGCTCGTCGCTGCCCACGACGGTGGTCTCCGGCCCGGCCGCGTCCGTGTCCAGGTCGCCGAGCAGCTCGTCGTGAAGGTGCGCGGCGAGGTCGCCGGCGGTCGGGTGGTCGAAGACGAGCGTCGCGGTGAGGCTGAGGCCGGTGACCTCGTTGAGCGTGTTGCGCAGCTCGACCGCGGTCAGCGAGTCGAAGCCGAGGTCCTTGAACGCCCGGTCGGCGTCGATCATGTCCGTCGACGTGTGCCCCAGCACCGCCGCCGCGTGCTCGATGACCAGGTCGCGCAGGTGGTCAAGCCGCTTGTCGGCGGGAAGGCGGACCAGCTTGCCCAGCAACGAGTCCGTCCCGGCCTCCCGGTCGGCGACGGTACGCCGAGCCGCCGGGACCAGACCGCGCAGCAGGTCCGGCACCGCGCCAGCCTCGCGCCACGCGGGCAGGTCGAGCTTCACCGGCACGAAGACCGTGCCCGTCGAGCTGACCGCGGTGTCGAACAGCGCCAGCCCCTCCGCCGCGCTGAACGCGCCGAGCCCGCGCTTGCCGTTCGTTTCGCCAGCCATCCCGGCCGCCGATTCCCACATGCCCCAAGCCAGCGAGTGCGCCGGTTTGCCTTCGGCGCGGCGGTGCGCGGCGAGAGCGTCGAGGAAAGCGTTTGCGGCGGCGTAGTTCGCCTGGCCAGGAGCACCGAGCACGCCAGCGGCCGACGAGAAGGTGACGAACGCCGAGACATCGCCAGCCAGTTCGTGCAGGTGCCAGGCGGCGAGTGCCTTCGGGTTGAAGACTCCGTCGATCCGCTCCGGCGTCATCGACGGCAGCACACCGTCGTCCAACACACCGGCAGCGTGCACCACCGCGGCGACCGGGTGCTTCTTCAGCAGCCGCGTCACCGCCCGGCGATCGGTGAGGTCGCACGCGGCGACGGTCGTCTCCGCGCCGAGTTCGGTCAGTTCCGCGACGAGTTCCGCAGTGCCCGGTGCCTGGTCGCCACGACGGCTGACCAGCAGCAACCGCTTTGCGCCCTGCTTCGCGAGGTGCGTGGCGACGATCCGGCCGAGCGCCCCGGTACCGCCAGTGAGCAGCACGGTCCCGGCCGACCAGTCGACCGGCTCCCCCAGCTCCGGCGTCGCCCGGACAAGACGCGGCACGCGCACCTCGGCGCCGGACACCCGGACCGCCGATTCGTCCGCCGCCGCGATGGCCGCGAGCTGCTCGTCGCTGGCGTCGCCTTCGACGAGCACGATCCGGCCCGGATTCTCGACCTGCGCGGACCGGACGAGGCCAGCCACCGCAGCCCCGGCGAGGTCGTTGCCGGTCACTACGAGAAGCTTTTCTTTGCCGTCCGACTGCAGTTTGGACAGTGCACTGTGGACGGCCTTTTTCGCCTTCGCCGCGTCATTCCCGGCCTTCGCCCGGTAGACCTCGTAGGCCTCCTGCGCGTCCGGCAGAGTCGTCGGCACCCAGTCCACTTCGTACAGTTCGTCCGAACCAGTCGGAGCCGCAGCTGCCAGCTGTTCCTCGCTGATCTGCCGCAACTTCAACGCACCGACCCGCGCGACCGGCGCGCCCGCGCTGTCGGCAAGACGCAGCTCGACAGCCTGCTCACCGGTCGGTCGCACGTGGACTCGCAGCGAAGACGCACCGGTCGCGAGAAGCTCCACTTCGGACCAGGCGTACGGCAGCGTCGTCCCTTCCCCGGCCGCCGCGCTGAGCCCCACGGCGTGCAGAGTCGCGTCGAACACCGCCGGGTGCAGGCCGAACGCCTCGGCCCCGATCCGTTCCTGCTCAGGCAGCGCGACCTCGGCGTACACGTCCTCGCCGCGCTGCCACGCCGCCTGCAGCCCCTGGAACACCGGCCCGTACGCCATTCCGTGCTCGGCCAGCAGGTCGTACATCCCCTCGACGTCCACCGTCTCGGCACCGGCCGGCGGCCATTCGCTGAGGTCGAAGTTCGTCCCGGAAGCAGCGGACGCGAGCGTCCCGTCCGCGTGCCGGGTCCAGCCGACAGCGGTGGCAAGATCGTCGGGTCGCGAGTGGACACTGATCGGCCGGGACCCATCCGCAGCCGGAGTTCCGATGCGCACCTGGATCCGCGCCGCACCCTTCGCGGGCAGCACGAGGGGCGCGTGCAGCGTCAACTCCTGGACGCGACCGCAGCCGACCTCGTCACCGGCGCGCACGGCAAGTTCCACAAACGCCGTGCCGGGCAACAAGATCGAGCCGCCGACGGCATGGTCGGCCAGCCACGGATGCGTCGCCGTGGACACGCGACCGGACAGCACCACGCCGTCCGCGTCGGCGAGCAACGTCGCCGCGCCGAGGAGCGGGTGGTCGACCGGGTCGAGGCCCATCGACGAGACATCCCCGGATTCGGACGACACCTCCAGCCAGTAACGCTGGTGCTGGAAGCCGTACGTCGGCAGGTCAGCCCGGCTCGCACCCCGCGAGGCGAAGTGCGCGGCCCAGTTCGGCACCACGCCGCGGACGTGCAGCGTCGCCAACGCGGTCAGCAGCGCCACGTCCTCGGGAACGTCACGACGCTGGCCCGGCACGGCGACCGCGTCACCGGCGGACTGCGGGACCACGGCGGTCAGCGGCGCGTCCGGACCCAGCTCGAGGAACCGGTTGACCCCTTCGGCAGCAAGCGTGCGGACAGCATCAGCGAAACGGACCGGCTCGCGGACATTGCGCACCCAATACTCGGGGTCGGTCAGCTCGGCGTAGACCTCTTCGCCGGTCACGCTGGAGATCACCGAAATGGTCGGCTGCGCGTAAGCGATGCTCTGCGCAACCGCCCGGAACTCGGCAAGCATCGGCTCCATCAGTCGTGAGTGGAACGCGTGCGAGACCTTGAGCTGCGTCGTCCGCCGCCCGGCGTCGCTGAACTTCGCGGCCACCGCTACGACGGCGTCCTCAGCACCGGACACCACCACGGAACGCGGCCCGTTCACCGCGGCGACATCGACCGTCCCTTGTGGATCGTGCTCCGCGACCTCCTCCGGAGTTCCTTCGACGGCCACCATCGCGCCGCCCTTCGGCAACGCCTGCATCAACCGTCCGCGAGCGGCGACCAGCTTTGCCGCGTCAGCCAACGAGAACACGCCCGCACAGTGTGCGGCAGCAAGCTCGCCGATGGAGTGTCCACACAAGGCAGCCGGAGTAAGGCCCCACGATTCAACCAGCCGGAACAGCGCGACCTCGAACGCGAACAGCGCGGCTTGGGTGTTCGCGGTCTGCGCCAGCACGTCCGCGGCACCGTCGATCACTTCACGGATCGGCCGGTCGAGATGCCGGTCCAGCTCCGCGCACGCCGCCGCGTAAGCCTCAGCGAAGACCGGGAAGACCTCCAGCTGACCGCCCATCCCGACCCGCTGAGATCCCTGGCCGGAGAACAGGAACGCCAGCGACGCCTCGCCGCGCGCCAGGCCGCTCACCGCGCCCAGCTCACCGTTCGCGAGCGCGTTCAACGCGGGCAGAACGTCCTCAATGGACTTCCCGATCACCGCAGCCCGGTGGTCGAGATGCGTCCGCGACGCGCCCAAGGTGGCGGCGACGTCGAGCAGGTCCAGTTCCGGTTGTGCCGCAAGGTGTTCAGCCAGTCGCGCTGCCTGCGCCCGCAATGCCTGCGGCGTCCGACCGGAAACGACCACCGGAATCGCCGCCTCGTCGCGCGGACTTTCCACCGCATCTGGCGCCGGTGCTTCCTCGATAATGATGTGCGCGTTGGTCCCGCTGAGCCCGAAGCACGACACCGCACCGCGCCGAGGCTGTTCCCCGCGCTCCCACGGCCGGGCCTCGGTCAGCAGCTCGACCTTGCCCGAGGCCCAGTCCACGTGCCGAGTCGGCTTGTCGACATGCAGCGTCTTCGGCAGCAGGTCGTTGTTCAGCGCCAGCACGATCTTCAGCACGCCAGCAACGCCGGACGCGGCCTGTGTGTGTCCCACGTTCGACTTGATCGACCCCAGCCACAGGGACTCTTCGCGCTCCTGGCCGTACGTCGCGAGCAGCGCCTGCGCTTCGATCGGGTCGCCCAATTTGGTCGCGGTACCGTGCGCCTCGACGACGTCGATCTCGTCCGGCCGCAGCCGCGCGTTCGCCAGCGCCTGCCGGATCACGCGCTGCTGCGCGGGCCCGTTCGGCGCGGTCATGCCGTTGGACGCGCCGTCCTGGTTGATCGCGGTGCCGCGGACGATCGCCAGCACCGGGTGCCCGTTGCGCCGCGCGTCGGACAGCCGCTCGACCAGCAGCATGCCGCAACCCTCGGACCAGCCGGTACCGTCCGCCGAGTCGGCGAAGGTACGGCAGCGGGCACTGCGGGCGAGCGTGCCGTCGAGGGAGAACTCGACGAACGTGCGCGGCGTCGACATCACCGAGACCCCGCCGGCGAGCGCGAGCGTGCATTCACCGTTGCGCAGCGCCTGCACCGCCAAGTGCAGCGCGACGAGCGAGGACGAGCACGCGGTGTCGATGGTCACCGCGGGTCCTTCGAGCCCGAAAGTGTAGGCGAGGCGGCCGGAAATGACGCCGGAAGAACCGTAGCTGCCCTGATAGTTGTGGTACATCGTGCCCGCGAAAACGCCGGTCGGACTGCCCTTCACCGAATGCGGCGCGATCCCCGCGCGCTCGAACGCCTCCCAGGACGTTTCGAGCAGCAGCCGCTGTTGCGGGTCCATCAGCAGCGCCTCGCGCGGGCTGATGCCGAACAGGTCGGCGTCAAAATCGAGCGCGTCGTGCAGGAATCCGCCCTCGCGCACATAACTCGAACCCGGCCGCTGCCCGGTCGGGTCGTAAAGCCGTTCGAGGTCCCAGCCCCGGTTCGACGGGAACTCGCCGATCGCGTCGACGCCCCCGGACAGCAGTTCCCACAACGCTTCCGGGGTGCCCGCGCCGCCGGGAAGCCGGCAGGCCATCCCGACGATCGCGATCGGCTCCCGTGCGGCTTCGGTGAGCTTGCGGTTCTTCTCGCGCAACCGCTCGGTTTCCTTCACCGAAGCCCGGAGCGCACCGACCAGCTTCTCCTCGGAGTTGCCCACGTGCCCACGTTCCTTCCGCGTCGCATGCTCGCCCGACGTCGTGACGATACGAGCGCGCCCGCGCGGCGACCCACCCCTAACGGCCCCTGCCGCGCCCGTCCGCCCGCCCGGCCAAGGTCCGCTTTAGACGGTCTTTAGGGGTTGTCGCCCGCACCGGCGGATGTCAGATTTTGCTGGCGTTCCAAGCCATTTCGCACGGCTCGTTTCCGCTGGGGGTTTCACCGCCCGGACAAGGACTGGGGAATCGTATGCACACGTTGACACGCAGGCTGCTGGTGGTGGGAGCCCACGGCGACGACGAAACGCTCGGCGCGGGCGGGACTATCGCCCGGCTCGCCGACGAGGGCGTCACCGTTTCGCTTTGCATTCTCACCAACGACGACGGTTCGCGTTCGGCCGCCGGCGCCGAGGTCACCAATCGCGCCGACGCGATCGAACTGGCCGCGAAAACGCTCGGCATCGAGCGCGTGCGAGTCCACGAATTCGGCGACAACCGGCTCGACACGGTCAGCCACCTCGAACTGAACCAGGTCGTCGAGCGCGAGGTCCGCGAATTCGAGCCGGACACCATTTTCGCCACGAGCATGTGCGACCTGAGCACCGACCACGCGCTGGTCAGCCGCGCCGCGCGGGTCGCCGGACGGCCGGGCAAGGGCCCGGTGCGCGAGGTCCGCACCTTCGAGATCCGCTCCGCCACCGACGTCGGAGAGGCCTCCGGGCTGCCGGTCACGTTCCGGCCGAACTGCTGGCAGATCCTCGACGAAAGCCACCTCGAACGCAAAATCGAAGCGCTGCGCGCCTACGGCAAGGAACTCGAGCCGTGGCCGAATCCGCGCAGCGAACGCGGCGTCCGCGCCCTGGCCGAATACCGCGGCTCGCAGGTCAGCGCCGGCCTCGCCGAGGCCTTCGAAATCGTCCGTTCGGTCCGATGACCGCGTTTTCCTCCGCTTTTTCCACTCACTTTTCCCACAGCCCATCCAGAAACGGGTGACCAGGAATGACCAGTACTGTCGCTGAATTCGAGACCATCGCCGAACGGAACGAACTGACGTCGGTCGCGGTGATCGGGATGGGCTACGTCGGCCTGCCGACCGCGCTCGGCCTGCACGCCGGCGGCGTCGGCGTGATCGGCATCGACCTTTCGCAGAACCGGCTCGACTCGATCCGCACCGGCGAGGTCGACCTCATCGAGGCCGACCACCGCAGGCTCGAGAAAGCCGTGCACCAGGAGGACTTCCAGCTCACCACGGACTCGGCGCGGATGGCGGAGGCGGACGCGGTGCTGGTGTGCGTGCCGACCGGGCTCGACGAGTACCTGATGCCGGACCTCGGCCCGCTCGAGGCGGCGTGCGCGGCACTGGTCGCGAACGCCCGCCGCGGCCAGACGTTCATCCTGACCTCAACCAGCTACGTCGGCACCTCCAACCGGCTGCTGGTGAAACCGCTGGTGGCCAAGGGATTCACGATCGGCCGCGACCTGTTCGTGGCGTCCAGCCCGGAGCGGATCGACCCCGGCAACGTCACGCACACCCAGTCCGAGACGCCGCGCGTGCTGGGCGGCGTGACCCCGGTGTGCACCGCGATGGCGCAGCGCGTGATCAACGTGCTCACCCCGAGCGTGCACTGCGTCAGCTCGCCGGAAGCGGCGGAGATGACCAAGCTGTACGAAAACACGTTCCGCGCGGTGAACATCGCGCTGGCCAACGAGTTTGCCGAGATCAGCGACGGCTTCGCGATCGACCCGATCGAGGTCATCGACGCGGCGGCCAGCAAACCCTACGGCTTCATGGCCTTCCACCCCGGCCCCGGTGTCGGCGGCCACTGCATCCCCTGCGACCCGCACTACCTGCTGTGGCAGCTGCGCGCGACGCAGAGCAACGCACCGCTGGTGACCCAGGCGATGCACGCCATCGCGGAGCGGCCGAAGCAGGTTGTCGACCGCGTACTGAACACACTGTCGCGCGAAGGCAAGGGCATGGCGGGTACGCGCGTGCTGGTGGTAGGCGTGACGTACAAGCCCGGTGTGCAGGACGTGCGTTCTTCGTCCGCGCTCGACATCCTCGACCTTCTCGCCGCGAAGGGCGCGAAGGTCGGCTACTACGACCCGCTGGTCCCGAACGTCCGGGTCACCGGCGGTTCGCTCGACACTGTCCCTGAGCCGGAAGGCCAGGACTGGGACGTCGCGCTCATCCACACCGTCCAGCCGGGCCACGACTACGAATGGCTCGCCGACTGCCCGACTGTCATCGACGCCACTTACCGCTTCGACCGCGCGCTCTTCGCGAACTGATTCTTTGCGGGGGTTCCGGGTGGCGGAGCCCCCGGCCTGGGGCGCAGCCCCACATGACACTGAAAGGAAATCGCTGTGCGTTACCTCATCACCGGAGGCGCCGGGTTCATCGGCTCCCACCTCACCGAGCACCTGCTGGCCCGCGGCGACGAGGTCGTCGCACTCGACAACCTCAGCACCGGCACCCTGGACAACCTCACCGGCTTCGCCGGACACCCCGGATTCCGCTTCGTGCGCGGCTCGATCACCGACCCGAACGCGGTCGAATCGTGCATGGCGGGCATCGACGCGATCTTCCACCTCGCCGCCGCGGTGGGCGTGTTCACCATCCTCGACAAGACCATGGACAGCCTGCGCACCAACCTGCACGGCACGGAGAACATGCTCGACGCGGCATTGCGGCACGACGTGCCCATCCTCGTCGCGTCCACGAGCGAGATCTACGGCAAGAACACCGCCGACGGGCTGCGCGAGGACGACGACCGGATCATCGGGTCGCCGCTGAAGAACCGCTGGTCCTACGCCGAGGCGAAGGCGCTGGACGAGACGTTCGCCCATCTGTACGCGGTGGAACACGGCCTGCGCACGGTGATCGTGCGGCCGTTCAACACCGTCGGCCCGCGCCAGACCGGGCGCTACGGCATGGTCATCCCGCGCTTCGTGACGCAGGCGCTGGCCGGCGAGCCGATCACGGTCTTCGGCGACGGACAGCAGACCCGCTGCTTCTGCCACGTGCAGGACGTCGTGCCCGCGCTGGCGGACCTGCTCGCCGACGAATCCGCGTACGGCAAGGTGTTCAACCTCGGCAGCAACGAGCAGACCACCATCTCGCAGCTGGCCGAGCGCGTGATCGGCGCGACCGGTTCGAGCAGCACCATCACGAAGGTGCCGTACGAGGAGGCGTACGGCGACGGGTACGAGGACATGCAGCGTCGCATTCCCGACTGCACCCGCGCGTACAACCAGATCGGCTTCGTGCCGACGCGTTCGCTGGACGACATCATCGAAGCGGTGGTTGCTGACCGCCGATCCTGAGCTGTTGCCGGTTCTGGTTCCTGCTCCGGTTCCGGTGAAGGGCCTCTCGCGGAGTTCGCGCGGGAGGCCCTTCACACGTTTCGGAGCTTGACGTAGACGGCTGTCAGGTGGCTGGCGGCGGTGTTCGCGGACACTCCCAGTACCTCCGCGATCACCGCCACCGGCGTGCCCTGCGCGGCGAGCTCCGCGACTCGCAGCTCTACGTCGGTCAGCACCCTTGCTCCCGTGAGTTTTTCCATCACTGCCCGGCACCGGCCAGCTCTCCGGCTAGCGCACTCCGCCCCGCCACGCCGAGTTTCCGGTACACCCTGGTCAGGTGTTGCTCCACAGTGGACACCGTGATGTACAGCGTTTCGGCGATCTGGCGGTTGGTCCGCCCGTGCGCCGCGAGCTCCGCGACGCGCAGTTCGGCCTCGCTGAGCGCGGTCGCCGCCACTCCCTCCGGATCCGCGCGAGGCGGCTCGGGTCTCGACGCGACCGGACGAGGCGCGAGCGGACGCATCGGCTGCCGCGGCACCTGCACCGGTTTCACCAGGCCCGCCGAGCGTTCCGCGCGCTGGCCGAGCTGGTTGATCGCGCGGACCGTGCGGGCCAGCTCGAGCCGGTCGCCGGATTCCTTGAACGCCTCCGCCGCCCGGTTCAGCAGACCGGACCGCGCACCGGTGTCCCCGGCGAACGCCAGCACCCGCAGCGCCACTGCCTGCGAGAACGCGTCCGTCGTGTCCGCCAGCTGCTGCTTCGCCAGCTCGACCGCCAGGGTCGGGTTGCGCAGCCGCAGATTCGCCTCGGCGAGGTCGGTCCGCCACGGTGCCACCGCGGGCAGGTCGAGGTTGCGGTCACGAAGAATGCGTTGGCATTGCTGGAAATCGCTCACCGCGGAGAGCCCGCGGTTCGTGGCCAGGTGGAACTGCCCGCGCGCCCTGAGGAACCGTACGCCGCCGAGTGTCGTGTACACCGTTTCAGGCAGAGCGTGTCGCAACACCGCTGCTGCGGCCTTGAACGCGCCTGCCGCGGTGTACGCGGTCAGCATCGTCGCCAGCGGGTACGTGATCGCGACGCCCCAGTTCGGTTCGTCAAGCAGCGCGAGCGCACGGCTCGCCGCTTCAGCCGCTTCGGCCGGTTCGCCGCGACGCAGCAGCAGACTCGCGCCGATAGCGTCGAGCATCGCCTTCCACGTCACCGCGCCGCGATACTCGGCCTCCTCGGCCAGCGAAGAGCACCAGCCTTCCGCGCGGTCCGCCTTGCCGTCGTACGCGAGCGCGAGAATGGCCGTGGCCAACGCTTCCAGCGAAGTGTCCGAGAGTCGGCAGTTCTGCAGAATCCGCTCCGCGCACACCGAAGTCTCTTCGCTGCCGCCCACCTGCCATACCGACGCGAGCGTGGTGGCCGTGCGCATCCAGGGATCCGACGCGTCGACCGACAGCTGCGGTGCCGTGCCGTAATGCCAATGCGCGGCGAGAGTCAGTTCGGCGGCTGTGCGCGGGTGCAGCGGTTCGAGGTCGTCGCCCAACCGGACCAGCGCGGACTCGAACGTTTCCCGGTCACCGAACCACAATGACTGGCGCACCAGCGCGATCCGGTCCGACTGATCGAGCGAACCAGCGTCGCGCAACGCTGCGAGATGCGGTGCGGCCGCCGCCGGGTTGACCCGCCAGGTGATCTTGGCCAGCAGCTGCGAAATCATCTGCTGCTCCCAGGACGCGGTGGTCGTCGATGCCGCGAGATGCAGGCAGCGGGTGGCGAAGTCGACGTCGTCGCCGAGCATCACCTGCTCCGCCGCCGCGACCAGCACCGGCAACGCCCACTCCGCCTGAGCTTCGCCCGCCGCCACAAGGTGCCGCGCGACCTCCGGAGCCGACAACCCGCGTGCGTGCTTCACCTCGGCGGCCCGGATGTGCAGCTGCACCTTCTCGGACCCGCGCAACCCGCCGACGACCGCCGCCGCGGCCGGCTGCTGCCGGAAGCGCACCCCGTCGACCAGCCCAGTCTCCACGAGCAGCCCCGCGGAAGCCTCCGCCTCGACCGGGTCGACGCCCGCGACCGTCGCCACCGCGTCCGTGGTCACGTCGGTGTCCAGCACCGCGATCGCCGTCGCCACTTCCCGCAGCGGCGAACCGTAGCGACGCAGAAGCCGTTGCACCGCATCGGAGTACACCGCGCCGTCGTCCACCGAGCTACGACATGCGTCGACCAATGCGCTGACCAGCAACGGATTCCCCGCGCTCAGCCCGTGGATCCGCTCGGCGTCGCCGTGGTCCGCGACCAGCTGCGCGATCGCCTCCACCGTGAACGGCGTGAGATGCACATACCGATGCGGCTGCGCGGCGAATTCGACGCCCTCGCCCGAGTACCAGCCGTCCGGCTGCGTCAGCACCAGCAACATCGCGGCCGACCGCGCCCGCCGCTGCAGCCGCAGCAACAACCGCGCCGACGTCTCGTCCACGTGCTGCAAATCGTCGACCGCGATCAGCAGCGACCGCTCCCGCGCCAGCCGGTGCAACGCACTGCACAACGCAGCGATCCGGTCCTCGCCGTCGGCCGCAGCCAACACTTCGCGCGGCAACGCCGGACTGGCCAGCAACTGGTCGAGCACACCGCCGTCGACGTCGCGCTCGTCGGCCGCCCCCGCCGCGGTGAGCGTCAAAACGCCCAGTTCACGGGCTCGCGCCACCACTTGGTTCTGTACCTGTGTTTTCCCGCTGGCCGGTCCTCCGCCGACCAATACCGTGTCTCCTGCCCCCGCATCGCATTCGATCAGCAGGCCCTCAAGGAGGGACACTGCTTCGTTCGGCTCGGTGCGGCGGTTCTGCCCCCAGTTCACGCCCATCGCAAGCTCCTCGACCCAACGGTCATCTTCCTGCGTGTGCCACAGTCGCAGCCGCCCCCTAAGCACAGCCAACCGCGATCTAAAGTCACTCAATCAGGTGATCACGACTACTTTGCGTTTTTGGCGGCCAGGTTTTTCTTGCGGCGCCTGCTGCGCGCGAGGGGCGGCTTTTCTGGGGTGAGCTTGCGTTTTGGCTCCGGACAGTGATCTTGCTTCGCTTGCTTCCACAGTTGGGGTTGACCAATTCGAGCGATGGCGTAATCGAACGTGCGTTCGAGAAAATAGAGAGGTGTCCACGACTACGACGCTCCCGGCCTGGCAACTGTCAGACCAGGACCTGACCACCAGACTCCTGACCACCCAAAGACAGCAGAACACCGCGTATGCCGCGCAACTGGAGACAATCCGGGAAGTGGAATCCCGCGGTGCCATACCCGAGGGCTATTCCTCGACCGCGGCCTACCTGGCGACGATCCTGCACGTGACGCCCCGCGAGGCCCGCGCTCGGCTCGCCCAAGCCACCGGCTCTCTGCCGCTGACCTGGAAAGCCTTGACCGAGGGCGAAATCACCGCCCAGCACGCAGCCGTGATCGCCGAGTTCCTGGCCGACGCACCGAGATGGCTGACCCCCGAGGACTACACCGTCGCCGAAGACACCCTGGTGACCCTCGCCGCACAGGCCAACCCCGGCACGGTCCGCCGAGCCGCGACCCGCCTGAAGATCTACTGGGACAACGATCCTGCCGAGATGCCCGGCTCTTCACCCGCGCCCGGTTTGGACCCGGACGCGGACGCGGGCTCGGATGCGGCCTCCGCGCGCCCGTGGCGAGAATTCCGCTGGCACTGGACCCGAACCGGCCGCTTCCGCTTCACCGGCAACGTAGACCAGGAAACCGGCACGTTGATCGAGCAACTGCTGGTCCCCCTGGCCGCACCAGACCCCGCGACCACGCCGGACACCCCCGACCCCCGCACCCCAGCAGAACGCCACGGCGACGCCATCGCCGCGATCGTCGACCTGGCCGCCCGCACTCCCGACCTGCCGTCCAAAGCCGGCGAACGAGCAGTCGCCACCGTGACCGTCGACCTGAAAACCCTGCAAAGCAGAGCCAAAGCGGTCTTCACCGACGACGAATCCGTCCTGCCCGCCTCCCACCTGCGCCGCATCCTGTGCGACGCCAAGGTCTACCCCGCCGTCCTGGGCACCGAAGGCCAAGTCTTAGACCTAGGCCGCTCAGCCCGCACCGCCACGAACGCCCAACGACGGGCCCTGGCAATCCGGGACCGCGGCTGCACCTTCCCCGGCTGCGACCGCAGTCCAAAGTGGACAACCCCGCACCACATCGTCCACTGGGCCAACGGAGGCGCGACAGACCTTGACAACCTCGCCTCATGCTGCGAACGCCACCACCGCCTCCTGCACCACAGCGGCTGGCAAATCCTCCTCCGCGACGGCGTCGTGTACTGGATCCCGCCGTCCATCCTCGACCCCGAGCAAAAACCTCTGCGCAACACCGCCCACAACCCACCACCCACCCCGCTGGGCCACTCACGACGGCAAGCCGCGACACCACGCCCGGCTGCCGCTCCACACCCGTCGGCCGCAGCCTCATGACCGCCACACCCGACGCCACCTGTACCCGGACTCGCACCCGCCCCAGCGAGTCCGGGCGATGGCCCCTGCCTGGGCGCGCTCAAACCCGACGCTCAGTGCACCTTCGCCAACGCCACCCCTCCTCAGCCCAGCCCCAGGCCACTAGGGGTTGTCCCACGCTGCCCCGCCCCGAACACTCCTGGTTTTGTGACTGCAGTGGACGAAACACCCGCGAACGCACGCACAAGCCGGTGGATCCGCCGTTTCCACCCGACCGACCAGGCACGGGTGCGTCTGGTGTGCCTCCCGCACGCCGGCGGCTCGGCGACCGCCTACTTCCCGCTCTCCGCAACCGCAGCGGGGCAGGACTTCGAGGTGGTCGCCGTCCAGTACCCCGGCCGCCAGGACCGGCGCACCGAACCATGCCTGGACACAGTCGCCGCCATCGCCGACGCGATCACCGACGACCTGTCCGACTGGTCCGACCTGCCAGTGGCCCTGTTCGGCCACAGCATGGGCGCCACCGTCGGCTACGAGGTGGCCCGCCGGCTGGAGGCGCAAGGCCATCCGCCGCTAGGGCTCTTCGCCTCCGCCTGCCGGGCCCCGTCCGCGCAACGGATCGAGTTCATCCACCAACGCGACGACGACGGCCTGATCGCCGCGCTCAAGCAACTCAGCGGCACCGACGCCGGCGTCCTGGGCGACGACGAGTTGCTGCGCATGGTCCTGCCCGCAATCCGGGGCGACTACACCGCCGTCGAAACCTACCGGCATGAACCAGGTCTGGAGCCAAGCTGCCCGATCCAAGTCCTCGTCGGCGACGCGGACCCGGTAACCGACCTGGACGAGGCCGGTGCCTGGCGCGACCACACCACCGGCGCCTGCCAGGTCAAGATCTTCCCCGGCGGCCACTTTTACCTGAACGACCAGCTCAACGCCGTCCTGAAGACGATCACCACAACCCTGGCCGGATGGCAACCGGGAATCTGCCGGGGATAAGGGTGGGGAAACCCCAGGGAAGCTTCAGGAGCACACCCCATGGTTCCGGCCCGCCGGTTCCGAGAAACTAGGTACATCAAGGAAACACCCCCTCAACCAGGAGGCCATCATGATGGCGATCACCACCGCCCCCGGCGTCACCCAGCGCATGCTCGCCAACGGCCACCTGGAGCTGACCTGCCGCACGACCAACCGCCACATCGAATGCGAGCCGGTGGCCGCCGCGATGTGGATCGCCCTGAAGCAGCACAACGGCGACGTCGACCAGGCCGCCACCACCCTCTCCGCCCTGTGGGAAACGAACGAAGACGACACCCGCTACGACCTGATCGCCCTGGCCGGTTCGCTGTGCTCGCTGGGCATGGCCACCGAGTCGTAACCGGAATCGGCTCAAGGCCAGCGGACAGCGGGCCAACCGCAGCGGTTCACAGCCGAACTTCGCTGCTGCGCCGCAATAAGACGCGCACCGCGGAACCCCAGCCCTGCGCGGGAGACACCGGCAGCCGCTGCCCAAACGCGGTCTCGCCCTCCAGAAGGATCAAGCGTCCCCGCCAAACCCAGGCCTCAGGACTGCTCCAAAGCCCGCTCGATCGCCCGACGAGCCCGCCCCGCGGCCGCCCGGTCATGCTGCAGCTGCATAGCCGCGTTCAGCGCCAGCCCTGCCGCGATGATCTCGAACAACGCCTGCTCGACGTCGAATCCAGCAGGCAACTCCCCGTTCTCCACCGCCGCCGCCAAGTCGGCCCGCAGCTGCTCCCGCCAGCGCGACCACACCTCGGCTACTGCATCGCGGACCCGCCCGGGGCGGCCGTCGTACTCGGTGAGCGCCGCGGTCATCAGGCAGCCGCCGGGGAGCAGCGGCGTTTCCAGGTAGTCCACGGAGTTGGCGCACACCGCGCGCAGCCGCCGCAGTCCTGGCGGTTCGGGCAGCGCGGGCTCCACCACCCGGTGCCAGAAGTCCACGAATGCCTTGTCCAGCGTGGAGATCTGCAGCGTCTCTTTGGTGCCGAAGTGCTTGTGCACCCCGGACTTGCTCATCTCCAGCTCGTCGGCGAGCCGGCCGATCGTGATCCCGTCCAGCCCTTCCTCGGAGGCGATCTCGGCCGCGCGCTCGAGAATCCGACCCCTGGTGGCCTGCGCTTCGGCCGCTGAACGTCGCGGTGACATGCGCCAAGGATAGCGTACGGACGTTCACTATTGATTAGCGAACGTCCGTACGCTAAATTTCCGGTGACCACCGAGACCAAGGAGCATGAGATGCGGTTGCGACGACTGGGCTGGGCCGGGCTGGAGATCGAGGCGGGCGACGGGCGCCTGGTGATCGACTACGTCCGGGACCTGTCACCGCTGTTCACCGGATGGAAGTCCGGCGAAGGACTGGCGGCGCCGAGCGGGAAAGTCACTGCCGCGCTGGTCTCCCATCTGCACCGCGACCACACCGACGCCGCCGCACTCGCGGACGTGCTGGCACCCGCAGCGCCAGTGCTCCGACCAGCACCCGGCCACGGCGACGACGTGGACAACGTCACCACCCTGCCCGCCGAACACGAGCTGACCCTGCACCGATTAGCCGCCGAAGTCGTGGATCCCTGGTCCACTCGCGAGATCGGACCGTTCCGCGCCACCGCGGTCCCCGCCGTCGACGGACTGGGCGACCCGCAACTGAACTGGGTCGTCGAGGCCGACGGGCAGCGCGTTTTCCACGGCGGAGACACGATGTTCCACGGCTACTGGTGGCTCATCGCGCGCCGCTTCAGCCCCTTCGACGCGGCATTCCTCCCTGCCAACGGCGCAGTGGTCGACGCGCCGCACCTCCAGCCGCCGAGTCCGCTGCCCGCCGCGATGGACCCCAGGCAAGCCGCAGCGGCCGCGGAAATCCTCGACGCTCGGTACGCGGTCCCGATGCACTACGAGGCCGAGCAGCCGGACAAGATCGCGGGCTACGTCGAGGTTTCCGACCCGGAGGCCGAGTTCCGCCTGCATGCCGGACGGCGCTCACGGGTGCTGCCCGTCGGGGAATGGCTGGACCTGGCGGACACGGCCGGTCCATCGGGGACTTCTCCCGCGCAACCCATCTGACCGTCAAAATGCTGCGCCACTACCACCAGGCCGGGCTGCTCGAACCGGCCGACGTGGATCCGGACACCGGTTACCGGCGCTACACCGCCGACCAGTTGCCTGCCGCCCAGGTCATCCGCCGGTTCCGCGAACTGGGCATGCCGCTGGAGGAGATCCGCGCGGTGCTGGCCGCGCAACATCTGAACCACACTGGTCCCGCTGGCGGGATCTACGCCGACGAGACCCAGTGGCAAACGGAGGCCAGCCGGTCTTCCTTACCGGTCCCGGCGACGCGGCTCGCTGAAAGAGGCTGGCCACGCGGACTGCGAGCAGGCTACTATCCTTTCAGATGTTCATAACATCTGATTGTGGCATCGGACTCGAAGGGAGTCGGTCAGCGGTGCGCGTGCTCTTTGCCAGCCTCGCGTCGGTAGGTCACACCTACCCGCTCATCCCGCTCGCGGTCGCCGTCAAGGAGGCCGGGCACGAGGTGCATTTCGCAGCAGGTGAGAACGTCCACGCGTCCTTGCGCCGCAACGGGTTACGGCCTTTCCGGCCCGCGGATTCGTTCTACGAGATCTACGCCGAGGACCTCGAACCCGACCTGGCGCGGCTGCGGCCCGACCTCGTCGTCCACGAATGGGGGCAGCCGGGTCCGGCGATCGCGGCGCAACGGGCGGGGATTCCCGGTCTCTGGCACGGGTTCGGCCGCCTGTTTCCCGACGGGATCGGGCTGGAGCGGCCTGCTCTGGATCGGCGGCATCTCGACATTTGTCCGCCGTCCTTGCAGGACAAGGACTTTCTCGCGACCGCTGAGCGGATTGAGCTGCGGCCGGTTGCCTATTCCGAACCGCTGCCGGGGTGGCGCGTCGGGAGAACGTCTCGGCCGCTGGTCTATCTGACGCTCGGCACTGCATTCGGCACGGCGGAAGTGCTCACCACCGCTGTCCAGGGCTTGGCGACGCTCGGCATCGACGTGGTGGTCGCGGCGGGGAACGTCCAACTCGGGGCGATGCCGAAAGATGTCACGGTCCATCGTTGGGTGCCGCAGGCGGAGTTGTTGCCGCATGTCGACGCGGTCGTGCATCACGGCGGTAGCGGTACGACGCTCGGCGCGCTCGCGGTCGGGGTGCCGCAACTGGTTCTGCCGCAGGGAGCGGACCAGTTCGCTAATGCGGAGGCCCTCAGCGTTACGGGAGCTGCGTTGAGCATTCTGCCCGGAGAACTGAATGCGGACGGCGTTGCCGAGGGCGTACGGAAACTGCTGTCGCGGCGCAGCGGGCACCGGGACGCGGCGCGGGCGATCGCCGAGGAGATCGCGCGCATGCCGTCGCCAGGAGAGGTTGCCCGCGATCTGCCGCGGTGGGCGGAGGACAGGTAGCGGCCGCCCGCGCGGGTCGGCGGGCGGCCCCCAAAGGACTACCTGGCTTCCAGTTCCTCGTCCAGCAGTGCGAACAGCTCGTCCGCGCTGGCTCCTTCCACTTCCTCGTCCGGGATCAGCGACGCCAGCACTGCCTTCAACCTCGTCACGACTCCGGAGACCTCGTCCGGTTCCAGGGCTCGCACGACGTTTTCCAGCGCGTCCAACTGGATCTCGACTGCCGACGGAGCGCCGTCCGCGACGAGGTGTTCTCCCAGGACCTGCACGGACGGGTAGTCGAAGATCAGCGTCGCGGGCAGGCGCATGCCGGTGAGGACGTCCAGGCGGTTGCGCAGTTCGATCGCGGTCAGGGAATCGAAGCCCAGTTCGATGAAACCCTTTCGCGGGTCTACCGCGTCCCGTCGTTCGTGGCCCAGGACTACGGCGGCGGTGCCGCAGACCAGGTCGACGGCGGCCCGTACGCGTTCGGCACCGGACAGGCGCAGTACCTGGTTCCAGGAATCGTCGACGACCTCGACGCGGCGGCGGCCTCGGATCAGGCCGCGCAGCATCGCGGGGACGCTGTGGGCGTCGGCGCGGAGGCCGGACATGTCCAGCCGCACCGGTACCAGCGACGGCTGGCCGGCGGCGACTGTCGCGTCGAACAGTTCCAAGCCGTCGGCGAAGGACAGGCCGAAGACGCCGGACCTGGCCATGCGGATCAGGTCGGTGTCGGCCAGATCGTTGGACATGCCGCCTTCGGACCACAGGCCCCAGGCGAGCGACACGGCTGGCAAGCCTTGTGCCGCACGGTGGTGCGCGAGGGCGTCCAGGAAGACGTTCGCCGCGGAGTAGTTGGCTTGGCCTGCCGCGCCGAGGGTTCCGCCCGCCGAGGAGTACAGCACGAAGGCGGCCAGGTCCAGGGACGCGGTCAGTTCGTGCAGATGCCACGCGGCGTCGACCTTCGGGCGGAGTACGGCGTCCATCCGTTCCGGGGTCAGCGACAGCAGCACGCCGTCGTCGACGACACCGGCGGTGTGGATTACCGCGGTCAACGGGTGGTCGGACGGAACGTCGGCGATGAGGTCTGCGACGGCATCTCGGGAGGCCAGGTCACAGGCCACCAGCGAGACTGACGCGCCCAGTTCGGTCAGGGAGGCGACGAACTCGTCGGCTCCGGGAGCGGCGGGGCCGCGGCGGCTCGTGATGAGCAGGTTGCGGACGCCGTGTTCGGTGACCAGGTGCCGGGCGATCAGCTGGCCGAGCACGCCGGTGCCGCCGGTGACCAGGACGGTGCCGTCCGGGTCGAAGCTGACGGTGCCGGACGGGACGTACTTCGCCAGGCGGTGCACCAAAACCGCGCCGTCCCGGACTGCGACGCCAGGTTCGTCGGCGTACATCGCGCCGAGCACTGAGCCGATCGGGAGCGGGCCGTTGTCGAGGTCTACCACCATGAATCGGTCTGGGTACTCGAGTTGCGCGGTGCGAATCACGCCCCACAGCGCGGCGTGGGTGAGGTCGGGCGGGCCCTCGTCGGGACGAGTGGCGATCGCGCCGGAGGCGACGACGACCAGACGCGAAGCGGCCAGGACATCCTCGGCAACCCAGGATTGGGTTAGGGAAAGGAGGTTGTGGACGGCTGCGCGAGCGGCTTCCGGAGTTCCTGTCTCCGGGGCGGCGAAGGGCACGTAGACGACGTCCGGCACCAAGGCGCCGTTGTGGATAGCGCCCAGCAGTGCGTTGAGGTCCACATAGGACTCTCCGCCGAGGTTGAAGGGGTCGTTGCCCAGGATCGCGGTGGTGACTGCGGTGACGTCGTCGCCCTGCCACGGGATCCAGTCGACGCGGAACAGCGAATCGTCCACCGCCGAACGCTCGACCGAGGCGAACGCGTCGTCCGCGATGGGGCGCAGCGCCAGCGAGTCCACGCGCAGCACGGGTGCGCCGGACGCGTCCGTCGCGGTGAGCGAGACGGTGTTCTCGACGTCCGACGAGATCAGCACGCGCAGGGTCGCCGCGCCGCCGGCGTAGAGCGAGACGCCGGACCACGCGAACGGCAGGACCGGCTTGTCCTCGGTCGGCCCGGCGAGGCCGATCGTGTGCAGGGCCGCGTCCAGCAACGCCGGGTGCAGGCCGAACGCGCTGCCGTCGGCGTGCTCGGGCAGCGCGACCTCGACGGCCAGCACGTCGCCCGCCTGCCAGGCTCGACGCAGGCCCGCGAAAACCGGGCCGTAGTCGAAGCCTTGCGCGGCCAGCTCGTCGTACCGGGAGGTCACGTCGATCTCCGTGGCTCCGGCCGGCGGCCACGCCGCGGCGACCGCGGACGGCTCACTGGCTGGGGAGAGCCGGCCGCTGCCGTGCTGGACCCACTCGTCGGCGTCCTCGGCCTGGGAGAAGATCCCGAGCGCGCGGGTGCCGTCGTCTTCCTCGGTGCCGACGGTCACCTGCAGCCGCACCGCGCCCTGTTCGGGCAGGATCAGCGGGGCGGCCAGAGTGAGTTCGTCGACCCGGCCGCAGCCGACCTCGTCGCCCGCTCGCACGGCCAGCTCGACGAACGCCGTGCCGGGGAACAGCGCGTTGCCCTGGACGACGTGGTCAGCCAGCCATGGCTGCGCGGCCAGCGAGAGCAGTCCGGTGAGGACGACGCCGCCGGAGTCCGCAGTGCCGACCACCGCGCCGAGGAGCGGGTGCGCCGCTTCGCGCTGCCCGACCTCGGCCACGCCGCGAGCCCGCGCGCCGGTGGGGTTGTCCAGCCAGTAGCGCTTGCGCTGGAAGGCGTAGGTCGGGAGTTCGACCACGTGCGCGCCGGAGTAGAACGCGTCCCAGTCGACGGTCCCGCCGAGCGTGAACAGAGTCGCGACCGCAGCGGCGGCCGACTCCGCTTCGGCTCGGTCCTTGCGCAGGACGGGGACGAAGGTGGCGTTGGCGAGTGCCGGGCCGTTGGCGAGTGCGGTCGCGTTGGCGAGCGCCGTGCCGCTGGCGAGCGCCGTGCCGTTGGCGAGTGCGGTGGCGTTGGCGAGGCTGGCGGTGTCGGCGAGGCTCGTGGCGTCGGCGGAACCACCGGCGGGCCCGCCCTCCCCTCCCACCACAGCACCAGCGCCATCGACACAGCTCTGCCCCATCGCGGTCAGCACCGCGCTCGGGCCGACTTCGACGAAGGTGTTCGCTCCGGCCTCGGCCAGCGCCCGGACGCCGTCTGCGAAGCGCACTGCTGAACGGACCTGGCGCACCCAGTAGTCCGGCGTCGCCACATTCGCCGCAATGTCCACTGTGGACATAATTGGCACCGATGGCTCAGAGTACGTCAGCGTGCGCGCCACCGCGGCGAACTCGTCCAGCATCGGGTCCATGAGCGGCGAATGGAACGCGTGCGACACCCGCAACCGCGAAGTTCGATCAAATTTCCCAGCAACCGCAAGTACTTCTTCTTCTATCCCCGACACTACCACCGACCGAGGGCCGTTCACGGCGGCGATTCCTACACCGTCGGTTAGTAGCGGAAGCACCTCGTCCTCGGTAGCCTGCACCGCGACCATCGCCCCGCCGGTGGGCAGCGCTTGCATCAGCCGAGCGCGGGCGACTACCAGTTTTCCGGCGTCCGCAAGGGAAAGCACCCCGGCGACGTGAGCGGCGGCGATTTCTCCGACGGAATGTCCCAGCAGGTAAGCAGGCTGGATGCCCCACGACTCCAGGAGCCGGTACAGGGCGACTTCGACCGCGAACAGAGCGGGTTGCGTGTAGCCGGTCTGGTCGAGTCGGTCTGCGTCGGCTAGCAAGGTACGCAACGGAATATCTAGGTCCAGTGCGGCACCGACCTCGTCCAGGGCGGCGGCGAAGACCGGGTACGCGGCGGCGAGGTCTAGGCCCATGCCAGCCCGTTGCGCGCCTTGGCCAGTGAAGAGGAAGGCCACGCGAGGAGCAGAAGCCACGCCTTCGACCACCGAGGAAGGAGCGCGGCCTGCTGCATAATCTCCCAGAGCGCGCGCCGCAGCTTCCCGATCAGCGGCCACCACCCCGGCCCGGCGTTCGCTGAGGGTTCGCGTCGTGGCAAGGGAAAGTCCGACGTCCGCGGCGGAGCCCGAAGGAGCAGAACCAGCCAGCTGGGAAGCCTGCGCCCGCAAAGCTTCCGGGGAAGAAGCCGAGAGCAACCAGGTAACCGGCCCCGAAGAAGAGGAAGGCGCAGAAACCGGATCGCCTTCCTCAACGATCACGTGCGCGTTCGTTCCGCTGATGCCGAACGACGACACCGCGGCCCGCCGGGGGCGGTCGGTCGACGGCCAAGGTGTCGATTCGTTCAGCAGCGCGACGGTGCCATCCGCCCAGTCAACGTGCGGCGAGGGCTCATCCGCGTGCAGCGTCGGCGGAAGGACGCCCCGCCGGAGGGCCTCGACCATCTTGATGACCCCGCCGACCCCGGCGGCAGCCTGGGTATGTCCGACGTTCGACTTGAAAGAACCGACATACAAGGGGCGTGAAGGGGTGGCGACCTTGCCGTAGGTGGAGATCAGGGCCTGAGCCTCGATCGGGTCGCCCAGCTTGGTGCCGGTGCCGTGCGCTTCCACGGCGTCCACATCGGACAGTTCCAGTGCGGCATCGGCCAGAGCGGCACGGATTACCCGCTGCTGAGCTGGACCGTTGGGCACAGTGATCCCGCTCGAAGCACCGTCCGAGTTCACCGCGCTGCCGCGCAGCACCGCGAGCACGTGGTGGCCGTTGCGTCGAGCGTCCGAAAGCCGTTCCAGCAGAAGCATTCCGGCACCTTCAGAACACCCGACGCCGTCCGCGCCGCTGCCGAAGGCCTTGCACCGGCCGTCCGAGGACAGGCCGTGTTGTTCGCTGAAGTACACGAACATGTCCGGCGTGACCATCACCGTCACGCCGCCCGCCAAGGCCAGCGAGCATTCCCCGCGCCGAAGTGCTTGTGCGGCAAGATGCATCGCGACCAGCGAGGACGAGCAGGCGGTATCAACCGACACGGACGGGCCTTCGAGGCCGAGCGTGTACGAGACGCGCCCGGAGATCAGGCTGCCGTCGCTGCTGCCCGCGCCGTAGTCGTGGTACATGACGCCGGTGAACACCCCGGTCGCGCTGCCCTTCAGCGTGGACGGCACGATCCCGGCGCGTTCGACGGCTTCCCACGCGGTCTCGAGCAGCAACCGCTGCTGCGGGTCCAGCGTGACCGCCTCGCGCGGGCTGATGCCGAAGAACTCCGGCTCGAAATCGGCGGCGTCGTAAAGGAAACCGCCTTCGTTCGAGTAGGTCGTGCCGGGCCGGGCGCCGGTCGGGTCGTGCAGGGCGGCGGTGTCCCAGCCGCGGTCGGCCGGGAACTCGCCGATCGCGTCGACGCCGCCGGCCACCAGGTCCCACAGCTGCGCGGGCGTGGTCACCCCGCCGGGGTACCGGCAGCCCATGCCGATGATCGCGATCGGCTCGGACTGCCGCGCGGCCAGCCGCTGGTTGTCCGCACGGAGCCGTTCGTTGTCCGTCATGGACTGCCGCAGCGCGGCGACGATCTGCTCGGTCGAAGGAGCGGACTTGTCGGTCACTGGGATTCACCCCGTTCGTCGGTGCCGCCCATCGCGGAGCGGACCAGGTCGGCCAGGTCCATCGAGGCGACTGCCGCCGCCGCGTCGTCGGTGCCGTTCAGTTCTTCCGCGGAAACCTCAGGCTCGGCAGGTGCCAGTTCCGCCAGCAGGTGCCGGGCCAAGGGCAGCGGGCTCGGGTAGTCGAAGATCAGCGTCGCGGGCAGCCGCAGCCCGGTCGCGGCGCCGAGCCGGTTGCGCAGTTCCAGCGCGGCGAGCGAATCGATGCCCAGGTCGGTGAAGCCCTTTTCGACCCCGACCGCCGACGCCTCGTCATAGCCGAGAACTGCCGCCGTGTGCTCGCACACCAGGTTCAGCGCCGCCGAGTCCCGCTCGTCCGCCGGGAGCGTGGCGAGCTTGTCGGCGAACCCGGCCTCCGGTGCTGCGGCCGACGACGAGGCAACAGCGGCCCGTCGCGGTCCGGCAGTGACGAGACCCTTCAGCAGCGCCGACGCGCGGTCGGCGTCCTTGAGGTCGAGCTTCACCGGCACCAACGCCGCCGCCGAAGCAGCCAGCGCCGCATCGAACAGCTCCAACCCCTCAGCCGCAGTCAATTCCGCGACGCCGGACCGAGCGATGTGCGCCAGGTCCACCTCGCCGTCGGTGCCTTCCCACGGACCCCACGCGAGCGAGGTCGCCGGGAGGCCAAGCGAAGAGCGGTGCTCGGCCAGCGCGTCCAGGAACACGTTCCCGGCCGCGTAGTTCGCCTGCCCCGCCGCGAGCAGCAGGCCGCCCGCCGAGGAGTAGAGGACGAACGCCTTCAGGTCCCGAGCAGCCGTCAGCTCGTGCAGGTTCCAGGCCGCGTCCACCTTGGGCCGCAACACATTCTCGACCTGCTCCGGCGTCAGAGCACTCAGCACCGCACTGTCCATCTGCCCGGCCGCGTGCACCACGGCGGTCAGCCGCGGCAGCGTGTCGAGCAGCTTCGCCAGCGCGTCCCGGTCGGTGACGTCGCACGCGGCGACAGTCACCTTCGCGCCCTCGCCGGCCAGTTCGTCGACCAGTTCCCGCGCTCCCGCCGCGTCGAGACCGCGACGGCTGGTCAGGACCAGGTCACGGGCACCGCGAGCGACCAGGTGCCGCGCCAGCAGCCCGCCGAGCAGACCCGCGCCGCCGGTGATCAGCACCGTGCCGTCCGGATCCCACTCGACCGTCTCGCCGACCTCGGTGACCCGGGTCAGCCGCGGCACGCGCACCTCGCCGTTCCGCACCCGGGCCTCCGGTTCGCCGGAAGCGACGACCGCGGGCAGCGCCCGGGCCGACTCGGCCGAAGCGTCGAGGTCCACGACCTGGATCCGGCCGGGATTCTCCGCCTGCGCGGCCCGCACCAGACCCCAGACCGGAGCCTGCGCCAGCTCGTCGCGAGTGACCACGATCAGCTTGCCGTCCCCAGTGGACAGCCAGTTCTGCAAGTGCCGCAACGTTTCCTGGACAACCTCGTGCACCCGAGAAGGCACCGAGCCAGCACCCGAACCGACCGGCAGCACCAGCACATCCGCATCGACCGGCTCAGCCTTCAACGGCACCCCGAGACCGAGGTCGTCGGTGCCGAGCACGGCCCAACCGTCCAGCGAAGGCACCAGCCGCACGCCCGAAGCGGGCTGCCATTCGATCCGGTACAGCGAGTCCGGCACCTTCGCGCCGAGCTGGCCTTCCGACACTGGCCGCGTGACCAGCGAAGCGATCTGTGCCACTGGAGCACCAGCGGCGTCCGCCAGGTCGAGCGACGAGCCGCTGTCGGTCTTCCGGACCCGGACCCGCAGCGCGGTCGCACCGCTGGCCTGCAGCGACACCGAGTTCCACGCGAACGGGATGGTCGTCTCGGTCAACGCCTTCGGACCGCCCGGGATCAGGAAGTCCGTCGCGCCGAGCGCCGAGTCGAGCAGGCCCGGGTGCAGGCCGAACTCGTTCGCCGCAGTGCCTTCCGGCAGTGCGACCTCGGCGTACACCTCGCCTTCGCACAGCCAGATCGCCCGCAGGTTGCGGAACGTCGGGCCGTAGCCGAAGCCGAGCCCGGCCAGGTCGTCGTACAACCCGGTCAGATCAACCTGTTCCGCACCGGCTGGCGGCCACTCGCTCAGCGAGAAGTCCGCGGCCGCACCGTTGGCCAGCGTGCCCGCGGCGTGCTGGACCCAGCCGGACTCGGTCCGCGAGTGCACCGACAGCTCCCGGCGACCGCTGCCGTCCGGCGCGCTGATGACCACGCGCAGGTCGACCCCGTCGTCGGTCAGCAGCAGCGGCGCTTGCTGCGTCAACTCCTCCAGGAGGTTGCACCCGACCTGGTCGCCGGCGTGAATCGCCAGCTCGACGTACGCGGTGCCGGGCAGCATCGTCCGCCCCATCACCACGTGGTCGGCCAGCCACGGCTGCGTCGCGACCGACAGCCGTCCGGTCAGTACCGCGCCGCCGTCGGGCAGTTCCACCAGCGCACCCAGCAGCGGGTGTCCGGCGGACTGTGCGCCCAAAGTGCTGACGTCGCCAGTCGGCTTCGTCGCATCAAGCCAGTACGACTTGTTCTGGAACGCGTAGGTCGGCAGGTCCACAGTGGACGCACCCTGGCCGGCGAACAGCGCCTTCCAGTCGATCTTCGCGCCCCGGGAGAACAGCGTCGCCAGCGCGGTGAACACGGTCGGCACCTCGGCCCGGCCGCGCCGCATCGCGGGCACCTGGACGACCCGGTCCGGCCGGTCGGCCACCGCGGTGTCGCATTCGCGCGCCATCCCGGTGAGCACCGCGTCCGGCCCGAGCTCCACGAAGCGCGTCACGCCCGCGGCGAGCAAAGTGCTGACTCCGTCGGCGAACCGGACGGCCTCCCGCACGTGGCCCACCCAGTACTGCTGCGAGCACAGTTCGGCGGCGGTCGCGATCTTGCCGGTCACGTTCGACACCACCGGGATCGACGGCGCGGAGTAGGTCAGTTTCTCCGCCACCACCGCGAACTCGGCCAGCATCGGCTCCATCAGCGACGAGTGGAACGCGTGCGACACGACCAGCTGCTTCGTCCGGCGACCGGCTTCCTTGAAGGCCGCCATCGCCGCCTGCACCGCCTCTTCCGGACCCGAGATGACCACCGACCGCGGCCCGTTCACCGCCGCGACGTCCACCCCGTCCGGAAGCGAGGCTCGCACCTCGTCCTCGGTGGCCGCGATCGCCGCCATCGTGCCGCCGGTCGGCAGCGCCTGCATCAACCGCCCGCGAGCGGCGACCAACGAGCAGGCGTCAGCCAGCGAGAACACTCCGGAGACGTGCGCCGCGGCGAGTTCGCCGATGGAGTGCCCGGCGACGTAATCCGGCGTGACGCCCCAGGATTCGACCAGCCGATACAGCGCGACCTCGATCGCGAACAGCGCGCATTGCGTGTACGCGGTCTGGTTGAGCAGCGGCGAGTCTTCCCAGATGACCTGCTTGAGCGTGGTTTCCAGCTCGGTGTCGAAGAGTCCGCAAATCTCGTCGAACGCTCCGGCGAAGGCCGGGAACGCCTCGTACAGTCCGCGTCCCATGCCCGGCTGCTGCGCGCCCTGTCCGGTGAACAGGAACGCCGTCAGGTCGGCCGCGCTGACCGTGCCCGCCACAGTGCCCGCCGGGGTCCGGCCTTCGGCCAGTCCGTCGAGCGCCTTCAGCGCTGCTTCACGGTCAGCCGCCAGGACCACCGCGCGGTGGTCAAGCGCGGCGCGACCGGTGGCCAGCGAGTAGCCGATGTCGGTCAGGCTGACGTCCGGGTTGGCCCGCAGGTGCGCGGCCAGCCGGGCGGCCTGGTCGGCGAGCGCCGACGCGACCGAACCGGCCAGCGGCAACGGGATTGCCGGGAGTTCCGGTGCGGTGCGCCGGGTTTCGGTGGCCGGAGCGGGCGGTGCCTCCTCGATGATGATGTGTGCGTTGGTGCCGCTGATGCCGAACGACGAGACACCAGCGCGACGCGGGTGCCCGTTCGGCAGCCACGGCCGCGGCTCGGTGAGCAGCTCGATGTTGCCCGTGGTCCAGTCGACGACCGGCGACGGCGCGTCGACGTGCATCGTCTTCGGCAACATGTTGTGCCGCAACGCTTGCACGACCTTCATCACGCCAGCCGCACCACCGGACGCCTGCGCGTGCCCGATGTTCGACTTCACCGAACCCAAGTACAGGGGCCGCTCGCGGTCCTGGCCGTAGGTGGCCAGCAGTGCCTGCGCCTCGATCGGGTCTCCGAGCTTCGTGCCCGAACCGTGCGCCTCGACAGCGTCCACATCGGACGGTTGCAGCCCTCCAGCCGCGAGGGCCGCGTGGATCACGCGTTCCTGCGACGGGCCGTTCGGGGCGGTCAGGCCGTTGGACGCACCGTCCTGGTTGACCGCGCTCGACCGGACCACCGCGAGCACCTCGTGGCCGTTGCGCTGCGCGTCGGACAGCCGCTCCAACAGGAGCAGACCCGCGCCCTCGGCCCAGCCGACGCCGTCCGAAGCCGCGGAGAACGACTTCGACCGGCCGTTGGGCGAAAGCACGCCCTGGCGGCTGGAGTCGACGAACAGATCCGACTGCGACAGCACTGTGACACCGCCGGCCAGCGCCAGCCCGCACTCCCCCGCCCGCAGCGCCTGCACCGCGAGGTGCAGCGTGACCAGCGAGGACGAGCACGCGGTGTCCACCGTCATGCTCGGGCCCTCGAGGCCGAGCAGGTAGGAGATGCGGCCGGAGACGACCGCGCCGGAGCTCCCGTTCGGGATGTAGGCGGCGACGTCGGCCGGGGCGCCGGGAGCGCGGCTGCCGTAGTCGTCGTACATCGCGCCGGTGAAGACGCCGGTCAGGCTGCCGCGCAGCACGGTCGGGTCGATCCCGGCGCGCTCGATGGCCTCCCACGCGGTCTCCAGCAGGAGCCGCTGCTGCGGGTCCATCGCCATCGCCTCGCGCGGGCCGATGCCGAAGAACGCCGGGTCGAACTCCGCCGCGTCGTGCAGGAAGCCGCCCTGGTTGGCGTAGGTCTTGCCGCGTTTGCCACGTTCCGGGTCGTAGATGCCTTCGGTGTCCCAGCCGCGGTTGGTCGGGAAGCCGGACACCGCGTCGACCTCGTCGACCAGCAGCCGCCACAGGTCCTCCGGCGACCGGACGCCGCCCGGGTAGCGGCAGGCCATGCCGACGATCGCGATCGGTTCCTGCATCGACGCGTTCGTCCGGGCCGCCGTCGCCGGGGTCTTCGCGACCGCGCCGAGCAGCTTGCCCTTCACGAAGTCCGCGACGGCCTTGGCGGTCGGGTGGTCGAAGATCAGCGTCGCGGGCAGCGTCAGGCCGGTCGCGGTGCCGAGGAGGTTGCGGAGTTCGACCGCGGCCAGCGAGTCGAAGCCCAGCTCCTTGAACGCCCGCGTTCCGTCCACTTCGGACTTGTCCGCGTAGCCGAGCACGGTGGCCACCTGCGTGCGGACGAGGTCGAGCAGCACCCGGTCCCGTTCGCTTTCGACCAATGCGGCCAGTTCGTCGGCGAGCGCGTTGTCCGCCGCCTTGGCCGCCTTCGCCACGCGACGCGCCTTCGGCGGCACGAAACCACGCAGCAGTGCGGGCAGTTCGTCGGTGCGTGCCCGCAGGGCCGGGACGTCCACGCGAAGTGGCGCGATGACCGCGTCTTCCGTGGCGACGGCGGCGTCGAACAGGGCCAGGCCCTGCTCGGCGGTCACCGCGGGCAGGCCCAGGCGGGCCATCCGGGCGAGGTCGGCTTCGGCGAGGTCGCCGCCGAGTCCGGTGTTCTCCGCCCACAGACCCCAGGCCAGCGCGGTTGCCGGAAGCCCGGCCGCGCGCCGGTGTTCGGCGAGTCCGTCGAGGAAGGCGTTGGCCGCCGCGTAGTTCGCCTGTCCGGCGGGCAGCACCTGGCCGCCAGCCGAGGAGAACATGACGAACGCGGACAGCTGCCGGTCGGCGGTCAGTTCGTGCAGGTGCCAGGCTGCGTCAACCTTCGGCCGCAGGACCTTGTCAAGCTGTTCTGCGGTGAGGGAATCGAAGACGCCGCTGTCGGCGGTACCGGCGGCATGCACCACCGCGCCGAGGTCCGGCAGACCGTTGACCAGCTGCTCGACCGCCTCGCGGTCCGAGACGTCGCAAGCCGCCACCTGGACCGTCGCGCCCAGGTCAGTCAGCTCTTCGACCAACTGCGCGGCGCCCGGTGCGTCGAGGCCGCGGCGGCTGGTGAGCACCAGGCTCTGCACGCCGTGCTCGGCCACCAGGTAACGCGCCAGCAGGCTGCCGAGACCGCCGGTGCCGCCGGTGATCAGGACGGTGCCGTCCCACGAGGTCGTGCCGGTCGATTCGGTGCGGGTGTAGCGCGGGGCGAGCACCGAACCGGCGCGGATCGCCGCTTCCGGCTCACCCGAGGCGACCACCGCGGCGATCGTCTCGACCTTGGTATCCGTGTCGGCGTCGATCAGGAACACGCGGCCGGGGTGCTCGGCTTGCGCCGCCCGGGCGAGGCCCCACAGCAGACCCTGCGTGACGTCCACAGTGGACTCGCCAGCCGGGACCGCCGACTGCGTGACGATGGCGAGTTTCGTCTCGGTCAGCCGCGATTCGGCCAGCCACGCCTGGATCTCGGCAAGCAGCCAGGTCACGTTGGCCCGCGCCGCTTCTGGCACCGTGCCATCCGCGGCAGGCACCGAGAGCGTCACGAGACCGGGCACCGGCTCGCCGCGGTCCACCGCACCGAGCAGGTCCGCGAACCCGCTGTAGGTGGCGGCCACGCCGACTCGGCCACGGCCGATCGCGACGACATCGCCCGGCTCCGCGGCCGGGACCGGCACGGACTGCCAGCCGATCTTGAGCAGCGAACCGTCCGTGGTTTCCGCCTGCGCGGCCAACTCAGTCCGCACCGGCCGCGAGACCAGTGACTCGACCGAAGCGACCGGATTGCCCTCACCGTCCGCGACCTCGATGGAGGACAGCTCGTCGCCGTCGATCCGCACGATCCGCACTCGCAGCACGGAAGCGCCGACCGCGTGCAGCGTGACGCCGTTCCACACGAACGGAAGCAGCGTCGAACCGCTCGGGTCTCCGAGAAGGTCGGCGTGCATCGCAGTGTCGAGAAGCGCCGGGTGCAGGCCGTAGGAACCCGCCGTGGACGCGGCCGGCTCCGGCAGCGCGACCTCGGCGAACACCTCGTTGCCTCGCCGCCACGCGGCCTGGAGGCCTTGGAACGCCGGGCCGTAGCCGTAGCCACGTTCGTTGAGCAGTTCGTACGCGCCCTCGACCGGGATCGGGGTCGCGCCCGCCGGCGGCCATTCGGTGAGACCAGCCGGTTCCGGCCGCGCGGCGGCGGACAGGGTGCCCAGCGCGTGCTGGGTCCAGTCGCCGTCCGATTCGACCGGGCGGGAGAACACGGTGACCGGGCGGCGGTCGCCGTTCGCGGGGCCGACCACGACCTGGAGCGCGACCGCGCCGTCCGGCGGCAGGATGAGCGGCGCTTGCAGCGTCAACTCCTCGACCACCGGGTGGCCGACTTGGTCACCAGCCGCGACGGCCAGCTCGACGAACCCGGTGCCGGGCACCAGGATCGCGCCCTTCACCACGTGGTCGGCCACCCACGGCACCGACGAGGCGGACAACCGTCCAGTGAGGACAGTGGTGTCCGAACCGGACAGTGCCACGACCGCGCCCAGCATCGGGTGTGCCAGCGGCTGCTGGCCGACCGAAGCGACATCGCTGGACGGGGTCGCGTCGAGCCAGTAACGCTTGTGCTGGAAGGCATACGTCGGCAGGTCAAGCCGGACCGGACCGTCGCCGAGCAGCGGGCCGAGCTTCGCCGCGCCGCGGATGTGCAGACGACCGGCCGCGGTGAGCGCGGTGCGCACCTCGTCCTGGTCGCGCCGTCCGAACGGGACGAACTCCGCTTCGACGCTCTGCGGGCCGAGCGCGGACAGCACGCTGTCCGGGCCGATCTCCAGGAACGTCTGGACGCCGCTCTCCGCCAGGGTCGTAACCGCAGCGCCGAACCGGACCGTCTCGCGGACATGGGTGACCCAGTACTCCGGCGAACGCAGCTCGTCGTCGGTGGCGAGTTTCCCAGTGACCGTCGAGACGATCGGGATCTTCGGTGCGTCGTACTTCAAACCAGCGGCGATCTCGCGGAACTCGTCGAGCATCGGCGTCATCAGCGGCGAGTGGAACGCGTGGCTCACGCGCAACCGTCGCGTTTGGACATCGCCAGCCGACCGCTCGATCTCGGCGACCACGTCCGCGCCACCCGAGACGACCACGGCGGCCGGGCCGTTCACCGCTGCGATGCTGACCGCGTCCTCGTGGCCCTGCAGCAGTTCTCGAACCGTCTCTTCGGTCGCGGCGAACGAAACCATCGCGCCGCGACGATCGTTCAGCGCACCCATCAACCGGCCGCGCGCGGCGACCAGCTTTGCCGCGTCCTCCAGGGAAAGCACGCCCGCGACGTGAGCCGCGGCGAGCTCGCCGATCGAGTGCCCGGCGAGCGCGTCGGGCCGGAAGCCCCACGACTCGGCGAGCCGGAACAGCGCGACCTCGACCGCGAACAGCCCGGTCTGGGTGTACTGCGTCTGGTCCAGCAGGCCGCGGTCGGCGAGTTCGGTGGTGCCGAACACGACGTCCCGCAGCGGCACGTCGACCAGCGGGTCGATCGCCGCGCACACCGCGTCGAACGCCGTCGCGAAGGCCGGGTACGCGTCGTACAGCTCGCGTCCCATGCCAACCCGCTGCGCGCCCTGGCCCGAGAACAGGAACGCGAGCTTCCCGTCCACGACCTGGCCCGTCGGCGCATCGCCGCTCGCCAGCGCGTCGAGTCCGTCGGCAAGTTCGGCCGCGGTCTCGGCGACAACCACCGCGCGATGTTCGAGAGAGGCCCGCGTCGCAGCCAGCGAACGCGCGATCTCCGCGACGGAAACGCCCTCAGCCAGCCAAGAACGCAGCCGCGCCGCCTGTCCGCGCACCGCGGCGGCGGACCGGCCGGACAGTGCGACCGGAACGATCGTCTGGGTCTCGGAAGGCCGCTCGACCGGGATCGCCGGAGCCTGTTCCAGGATGACGTGCGCGTTCGTGCCGCTGATGCCGAACGACGACACCGCGGCGCGGCGCGGCCGGTCCGGCGACCAGTCCCGTGCTTCGGTCAGCAGCCGGACCGCTCCGGTCTCCCAATCGACCACAGTGGACGGACGATCGACGTGCAGCGTCTGCGGCAACTGGCCGTGCCGCATCGCCATGACCATCTTGATGATGCCCGCGACACCCGCCGCGGCCTGGGTGTGGCCGATGTTCGACTTGATCGACCCGAGCCACAACGGCTGGTCCTCGGAACGGTCCTGGCCGTAGGTGGCCAGCAACGCCTGCGCCTCGATCGGGTCGCCCAGCGTGGTGCCGGTGCCGTGCCCCTCGACAGCGTCCACTTCGGACGGCTGCAGACCAGCGTCGGCCAGCGCCTTGGCGATCACCCGCTGCTGCGAAGGACCGTTCGGCGCGGTAAGGCCGTTCGACGCGCCGTCGTGGTTCACCGCCGAGCCGCGGAGGACCGCGAGCACCGGGTGCCCGTTGCGGCGAGCGTCGGACAGCCGCTCGACGAGCAGCATGCCCGCGCCCTCGCCCCAGCCGGTGCCGTCCGCCGCTTCGGCGAAGGCCTTGCACCGGCCGTCGGCGGAAAGCCCGCGCTGCCGGCTGAAGTCGATAAAAGTGTCCGGAGTGGACATGACGGTGACACCGCCGGCCAGCGCCAGCGTGCACTCGCCGCGACGCAGCGCCTGCACCGCCCAGTGCAGCGCGACCAGCGACGATGAGCACGCAGTGTCCACAGTGACCGTCGGGCCTTCGAGACCCAGCGCGTACGACACACGGCCGGACACGACGCTGGCGAGGCTGCCGTTGCCGAGATAGCCCGCGATGTCGTCGGAGACCGTGCCGAGGCGGGTGCCCCAGTCGTGGTACATCACACCGGCGAACACCCCGGTCGCGCTGCCGCGCAAAGCAACCGGGTCAATTCCGGCGCGCTCGAACGCTTCCCAGGACACCTCCAGCAACAGCCGCTGCTGCGGGTCCATCGCCGCCGCCTCGCGCGGGCTGATCTCGAAGAAGTCCGCGTCGAACTCGGCCGCGTCGTGCAGGAAGGCGCCGTGCTTGACGTAGGAGTGGCCGGGCTTGCCGGGCTCCGGGTCATACAGCGAGTCGACGTTCCAGCCGCGGTCGACCGGGAAGCCGGACAGCGCTTCCTCGCCCTCGGACACCAGTCGCCACAGGTCTTCCGGCGTCGCGACGCCACCCGGGTACCGGCAAGCGATGCCGACGATGGCGATCGGCTCCTCCGGGTCCACAGTGGTCACCGGGGCAACGAGACGCGCAGGAGCCAGCCCGGCCAGCCGCGACGCCAGGTACTCGGCGAGCGCGCGCGGCGTCGGGTAGTCGAACACCAGCGTGGCGGGCAGCCGCATGCCGGTGACCGAGTCGAGGATGTTGCGCAGTTCCACCGCGGCCAGCGAGTCGAATCCGATCTCGCCGAACGGGCGGGCCGGGCTGATCGCGTCCGCGCTGTCGTGGCCGAGAACAGCCGCGACGTGCGTGCGCACCAGGTCGAGCAGCGCGCGGTCTCGGTCGGCCTCGGCGAGGTGCGCGAACCGCTCGGCGAACTGCTGCTCGGGCGTTACTTCCCCGCTGGCGACGGCGATCCGGCGACGACCGGCGGGAACGAGCCCACGCAGCACGGCCGGAACGTCCTCGCCGCGCGACCGCAGTGCCGCTCGGTCGACGCGGGTCGGGACGACCGTCGGGACGCCGGTACCGAGCGCAGCGTCAAGAGCGGCAAGGCTTTCCGACACGGTCAGCGGAGCCAGACCCAGCCGCGCGATGCGGTTTCGGTCCACTTCGGACAGTGTCGCGCCCATGCCGATCGCCTGCCCGGCGTCCGGGGCCCAGAGACCCCAGGCCAGCGACGTCGCGGGCAGGCCAGCGGCGTGCCGGTGCTCGGCGAGTGCGTCGAGGAAGGTGTTGCCCGCGGCATAGTTCGCTTGTCCGGCACCGTCGGCGAGGCCCGCAGAGGAGGAGAACAGGACGAACGCCGACAGGTCGATCTCCGCAGTCAGCTCATGCAGCGCCCACGCCGCGTCGAGCTTCGGAGCCAGGACTGCGTCGAGTTGCTCGGCGGTCAGCGAGCCGATCATCGCGTTGTCCAGCACGCCAGCGGTGTGCACGACGGCGGACAGTGGGTGCTCGGCCTTCTTGATGGCCGCCGACAGCGAACGCTTCTTGCTGACGTCCGAGGCGACCACCTTCGCGGTCGCTCCCAGCTCTGCCAGCTCGTCGACCAGTTCGGCCGCACCCGGTGCGTTGAGACCGCGACGGCTCAGCAGCAGCAGGCTACGAACGCCGTGCTTCGTGACCAGGTGCTTCGCGACCTGGGCACCGAGACCGCCGGTGCCGCCGGTGATCAGCACAGTGCCGTCGGCGCGCCAGGTCGGCTCCCCGCTTTCGGCCGCCAACCGGACCATCCGACCGGCGGAGACCGTGTCACCGTCGATGCGCAGCTCCGGCTCGCCCGAGCCCAGCGCGGTGGCCAGGGTCGCCGTGGTGGCAGCGCCCTCGACCAGGACCACGCGACCCGGGTGCTCGGCCTGGGCCGAACGCACGAGACCGCGGACGGCGGAGTCGGCCAGCGAGCCGCGCGTCAGCACGACCAGCCGCGACGAGGCGTAGCGGTCGCCTTCAAGCCACTGCTGCAGCACCGTCCGCACGCGGTGCGCGGTCTGCTTGGCAGCGGCGGCGATGTTCTTGCCCGGCACGGAAACCGGCAGCAGCACGACCTCGGGCACGTCGACCAGCGACACGAGCGAGTCGACCACTGGAACGTCGAAGCCGCTGACCGAGCCCAGCGAAGCCAGCGTCGGCAGCGCGGATTCGCTGGTGACCGGCGTCCATTCGACGGTGTACAGCAGATCGCGCGCCTGCGTGCCAAGGTCGGCCTCGCGGACCGGCCGCGAGCGGAACGACTCGACGGACAGCACCGGCGTACCAGCCACGTCCGTCACGTCGATCGAGACGCCACCGGTGGCCGGGGACGTGATCCGCACCCGGACCTCGGTCGCGCCGGAAGCGTGCAGTCGCACGCCAGTCCACGCGAACGGCAGCCGGATCTCGTCCGGCTCCCGTGCCTCGCCAGGGGCGAAGTCGGTGGCGTGCAGGACCGCGTCGAGCAGCGCCGGGTGGACGCCGAACGCCGCGTCGCGACCGGTCGCAGGCAGCGCGACCTCGGCGAACACGACGTCATCGCGCTTCCACGCGGTGCGCAGGCCCTGGAACAGCGGGCCGTAGCCGTAACCCTGCGCGGCCAGTTCGGTGTACAGCTCGCTCGTCGCGACCACTTCGGCACCGGCGGGCGGCCATTCGCCGCGCGGGGCGGGCTCGACGACCGGGCCAGCGGCGAGGACACCGATGGCGTGCCGGGTCCAGGCCGCGTCGGCGTCGTTGTCGGGACGGGAGTGGAACTCGATGGTGCGGCGGCCGTCGACGTCCGGGCCGACCAGCGTCTGCAGCGCGACGCCACCGGTCTCCGGCAGCGCGAGCGGGGCCTGCAGCGTCAGCTCGTCGACCACGCCGTAGCCGACCTGGGCGGCGGCGTGCAAAGCCATCTCGACGAACGCGGTACCCGGCAGCACCGGGGTGCCCGCGATCGCGTGGTCGGCCAGCCATGGGTGCGTCCGCAGCGCGACGCGGCCGGTGAGGACCAGGCCGTCGTCGCCGGCCAGGCCGATCTCGGCGGCGAGCAGCGGGTGCCCGGAAGCCAGCTGGCCGAAGTCCGCCGCGTCGCCGTGTCCGGTCGGCGCGGTGAGCCAGTAGTGCTTGTGCTGGAAGGCATACGTCGGCAAGTCGACAACCTGTGCCGGACCGAAGAAGGCCGTCCAGTCGATCGCCACGCCACGGGTGTGCAGGCGGCCGAGCGCGGCGGCGAGGGTGGTGACCTCGGGCCGGTCGCGACGCTGTGCGGGGGTGAACGCGATGGCGTCGCTCGTGCCGGCGGCCATCGCCGACAGCACGGCGTCCGGGCCGACCTCGATCGCCGTGGTCACACCGGCGTCGACCAGCGCCTGGACGCCGTCGGCGAACCGCACCGCGCGGCGGACGTGCCACAGCCAGTACCCGGGCGAGCAGAGTTCTTCGGCGGTCGCGATCCGGCCGGTCACGTTCGAGACGACCGGGATCGCCGGGGCCGCGTAGTCGACCACCTCGAGGATCTCGCGGAACTCGGCCAGCATCGGCTCCATCAGCGGCGAGTGGAACGCGTGCGAGACGCGCAGCTCGCTGATCTTGCGGCCCTGCATGCGGAACACCGACACGACGGCTTCCACCGCTTCGCGCTCGCCGGAAACGACGACCGACGTCGGACCGTTCACCGCGGCCAGGCTGACCTGGTCGTCCAGCAGCGCCTGGACCTCGTCCTCGGTCGCCGCGATGGCGACCATCGCGCCTCCTTCCGGAAGCGCCTGCATGAGCCGTCCGCGAGCGGCGACGACCAGGCACGCGTCGGCGAGCGACCACACGCCCGCGATGTGCGCGGCGGCGAGCTCGCCGATCGAGTGGCCGAGCAGGATGTCCGGCCGCACGCCCCACGATTCGAGCAGCCGTGCCAGCGCGACCTCGACCGCGAACAGGGCGCACTGGGTGTACTGCGTCTCGTTCAGCTCCGCGGCGTCGTCGCCGAAGAGGACGTCGCGCAGCGGGGTCTCCATCTGCACGTCGAGGTGGTCGAGGGCCTCGTCGAAGACCTCGGCGAACTTCGGGTACGCCAGATACAGCTCACGCCCCATCGCGAGGCGCTGCGAACCCTGGCCGGTGAACAACATCGCGAGCTTGCCCGGCGTGCGCTCGCCGAGCACGACGTTCGGGTCCTGCTCCCCCGCTGCCAGCGCCTGCAGCCCGCGCACCGCGTCGGCAACGTTCTCCGCGACAACCACGGCGCGCTGGTCGTGCGCGGCGCGTGTGGTGGCGAGGGAGAAACCGAGGTCAGTCAGCGGCTGGGATTCCACAGTGGACGCCAGCGCGGCGGCCTGTGCCTTCAGCGCTTCCTCGCTGCGCGCCGAGACAACGAGCGGAACGACCGGCAGCTCGTCACTCGTGGTTTCCGTGGTTTCGACGGCCGGAGCCTGCTCGATGATGACGTGCGCGTTGGTGCCGCTCACGCCGAACGACGAAATACCAGCGCGGCGCGGACGTTCGCCCTCCGGCCATTCCCGCTGCTCGGTCAGCAGCTCGACGGTGCCCGTCGTCCAGTCGACGTGCGGCGTCGGCTCGTCCACGTGCAGCGTCTTCGGGAGCACGCCGTGCCGGATCGCCTCGACCATCTTGATGATGCCCGCGACACCCGCCGCAGCCTGCGTGTGACCGATGTTCGACTTGATCGACCCGAGGAGCAGCGGCGTCTCGCGGTCCTGCCCGTAGGTGGACAGCAGCGCCTGCGCCTCGATTGGGTCACCGAGCCGAGTACCGGTGCCGTGCGCCTCAACAGCGTCCACATCGGACGCTTCCAGCCCAGCGTCCGCCAGCGCGCGCTTGATCACGCGCTGCTGCGACGGACCGTTCGGCGCGGTAAGGCCGTTCGACGCACCGTCGGAGTTGATCGCCGAGCCGCGGACCACGGCGAGTACCGTGTGTCCATTCGCGACTGCGTCGGAAAGCCGCTCCAGCACCAGGACACCGACACCCTCGGCGAACCCAGTGCCGTCCGCAGCCGCCGCGAACGCCTTGCAGCGACCGTCTTCCGCGAGACCACGCTGACGGCTGAAGGCAGTGAACGTGCCCGGCGCACCCATCACCGCGACGCCACCAGCGAGCGCGAGCTGGGTTTCCCCACGCCGCAACGCCTGCACCGCCAAGTGCAGCGCGACCAGCGAGCCGGAGCAAGCGGTGTCAACGGTCAGCGTCGGTCCTTCGAGACCGAGCGCGTAAGCGACCCGACCGGAGACGACGCTGGGCGCGTTGCCGGTGAGAAGGTAGCCGTCGAGACCGTCGGGAGCTTCGTGCAGCCGCGGGCCGTACTCCTGCGCCTCAGCGCCGATGAACACGCCGCCCGGAGTGCCGCGCAGCGTGGACGGGTCGATCTTGGCCCGCTCCAACGCTTCCCACGCGGTCTCGAGAACGAGCCGCTGCTGCGGGTCCATCGCGGACGCTTCGCGCGGCGCGATGCCGAAGAACCCGGCGTCGAATTCCCCGGCGCCGGGCAGGAATCCGCCCGAGGTGACGTAGCTGCTGCCCGGCTTGTCGGGGTCCGGGTCATAGAGGCTGTCGAGGTCCCAGCCGCGGTCCTCCGGGAAGCCGGAGATGGTGTGCACCTCGTCGGCGACCAGCTGCCACAACGCTTCCGGCGACACCGCGCCGCCCGGGTAGCGGCAGCCGATGCCGACGATCGCGACCGGCTCGTCGTTCGCTCCGCCGGCGGCCAGCGCCGCGACAGTTTCCTCCGCGCCGAACACCTCGGCGTGCAGGAAACGCGCGACCGCGGCCGGGGTCGGATAGTCGAAGGCCAGCGTCACCGGCAGTTCCAGCCCGGTCGCGTCGGTGAGCCGCGCGTGCAGCTCCACCGCCGCGAGCGAGTCGAAACCGTGGTCGGAGAACGCTTTCTCCGGGTCGAGGACGGCCGGAACCTCGGGCAGCGCGGCCTGCAGCGCCGCCCGCGTCGCGTCGTGGACCACGCCGGCGAGGAACCCCGCGCGGTCCGCCGGCGGCAGAAGCGTCAGCCGCTCCGCGAAGCCGGATTCCCGATTCTTCTCACTCTCACGCATTGCGCACTCCACCGCGGTAGCCAGGCAGCATTCATGGGTCGTCGGTCGGATCGTAAGGCGGGCTCGCGCCGCGCCGGATCCCCAGAAAACGTCGTTAGGGGCGGGAAATCACCAGGCGACGCGCAGCAGCGACGGGCCGCGCACGATCACCCCGTACTCCCATTTCACGCCGTCGCGCCCGTCCGCGAGCCGCAATTCCGGGAACCGCTCCAGAATCGCTTTCAGCGCCTCCTGCAGTTCCAGCCGGGCCAGCTGCGCCCCGATGCAGTGGTGCGGGCCGTGCCCGAACGCGACGTGCGGGTTCGGGCTGCGGGTGAGGTCGATGACGTCCGGGTTCGCGAACACCTCCGGGTCGCGGTTCGCCGCGTGCAGCGCGGGCAGCACCGGATCGCCCGCCCGCACCACGACGTCGCCGATCCGGATGTCCTCGCGGGCATAGCGGGCGAACATCGCCGCGGTGTTGATCGGCACCCACCGCAGCAGTTCCTCCACCGCGGTCGGCAGGATCTCCGGCTGCGCCCGCAGTTGCGCGAGCAGCTCCGGCTGCGTCAGCAGGGTGAAGACGAAGCTCGGCAGGGCCGAGGAAACCGTCTCCACGCCACCGGTGAGCAGGCCCGCGCCGGCGATCGAGATGAGCTCGTTCTCG
The DNA here is from genome assembly GCF_040610415.1 of Amycolatopsis sp. NPDC004079. NCBI lineage: Bacteria > Bacillati > Actinomycetota > Actinomycetes > Pseudonocardiales > Pseudonocardiaceae > Amycolatopsis > Amycolatopsis sp. NPDC004079. The sequence goes on from NZ_JBEXMH010000002.1 coordinate 43,739, forward strand.
GAGAGCTTGTCACCCGCGTCGCGGGCGTAGACGAGCGCGCCGAGGAGGTCGTCGGTCGGGTCCTCGCGGCGCTGCGCGACCAGTTGGGCCACGTAGTTGTCCAGCTGATCGCCGTAGACGTCGAGCACGTCTCCCTTCGCCGTGGCGTCGCTGACCAGCGCCTGGGTCCACTCGCGGAAGATCGTGTGGTCTTCCTTCGGCACGCCGAGCAGATTGCAGATCACTGTAACCGGCAGCGGCCGCGCGAGATCCTCGACGAGGTCGCCGGGCGCGCCGTTCTCGATCATCGCGTCGATCAGCTCGTGCGTCAGCGTGCGGACGCTCTCGCGCATCGCCTCCAGCCGGCGCGCGGTGAACGCCTTCATCACCAGGCGGCGCAGGCGGGTGTGGTCCGGCGGGTCCATGCCCATGATGCCGTCGCCCATCTGCTGACGGCGCATCCGCGGCTGGTCGAGCCCCTGGGCCAGCTCGCGGCTGAACCTCGGGTCGGCGCTGACCAGCTTGACGTCGGCGTACTTCGTCGCCAGCCAAGCCTGCTCGCCGAAGGGCAACTGCACCCGGCTCATCGGCTCGTCGCGCTGCAACTGGTGGTAGGTCTCGGAAACGGACGTCTCGTGCATGTCGAACGGATACGCCCGGACAGTCCGGCGAGTGCTCATCGCGGTTCCCCTCCGATCGCGGTCATCGGCTGCTCCAATGCCTGGGTGTCATGGGTGTGCTGGACGTACGAGAGCGCCGACATCAGCGTCGACGAGGTGATCCGGCCGCTCGGCGCGCGTTCGGCGATCCCGCGCAACGGCAGCGAACCGAGCTCGGACCACCCGAGCCGGCCGTCCGCGTCGAGCGTGCTGCGCGCCTGCCCGGCGTTGTCCGGATGCAGGCAGTACGGCACGTCGAGCAGACCGCGTTTGAAGGCGACCACGAGCGCGCGGTCGAGATCGGCGTGGCTGTTGAGGACCGCGTCGACCAGGGCGTAGGCCTCGCGGTAGACCTGGTTGTCCTCGTCCACAATGGTCTTGCCGGCCTTGCTGCCTTTCGCCGAGGCTGCCGCGTGTTCGAGCGCGGTCACGTTCTCGGCGACAGTCGGGATACGGTGGGCTTCGGCGGCGGTCTTGACGATCAGCCGCTCCGAACCGGTGCTCATCGCCAGCTCGGCGGCCTTGCCCAGCAACAACATCGCACCGTCGGGCGTGCGCGGGAAGAGGCCCATGTACGCGTAAATCACCACGTGCCAGGTCGCTTCCGGCAGGAACTCGGCGCACAACCGGCGCAGCGCGGCGACGGCTTCGCGGTCCTGCTGCAGGTTCGTCTGCTGCGCGTAGCTCACCGAAATGCTGCGCACACCCTTGCGGTAGAAGAACAACGCTTCCAGCACGCTGATCGCGACCAGCTCGCTCGGCGGACACAGCTGTCCGAGCATGCAGCCGCCGAACGTCTCCAGATGCGGACGGCCGCCCGGATGTTCCGCGTCGACCAGCAGATCGCAGCAATACGCCCAATTTCGCACGGATTCGTCGAGCGGCGTGCGGCTGTAGGGCAGGCAGTAGGAAATCGGGCCGCCTTCGGTGGCGTGCAGACCGGCGGCGATCATCGCGCGGAAGATGTCCACCGGCCGGGCCGAACCGTGCCGGACCTGCACCGGGAAATCCGGGCCTTCGAGGCCGTCGAGCATCGCCCGGGTCACCTCGGGCGGATGGTTGACGATCGGGTAGCCGTTGAGCGGAATTCCGTTGCGCAGCGCGTGTTCCGCGGAATCGGTGTCGCGGACGCGGGTGTAGCTGTCGAGCGTGAGCGTGCCGACGGTCGCGGCGTTCGCGAGCTTGGTCGCGACCAGCCCGGCGCGCATCGCGGCCGGACTGTCGAAGCCCATGCGCGGCTGCACGACCAGTTCCCCGGCCGCGTGCCGCTGCGCTACGAACCGCTCGAAGCTCACGCTCCCTCCAACTGGCTGACCCCGCCGGGAAGCGTGGCCGCGAAGTGCCGGAAGGCGGCGGCGTTCTGCTCGTCGAAGACTCCGTCGAACCCGGCGAACAGCAGTTCCGCGGTCTGTTCGTCGGACAGCGGGCCGCCGGTGCCGAGCTTTCCGCCGATGACGATCGGCAACCGGCGCAGCTCGGGGATCGCTCGAAGCCGCTGCACGACCCGGAGCCCGTCTTGGTAGCCGTGTCCGTTGACGCTGCTCAGCACCAGCATCGCCGGACGGCGGCTGACGCATTCGGACTCCAGCAGTTCGTCCGGCACGCACGCGCCGAGGTTCACTACGTCGAAACCGATTTCCCCCACGAGAAGTTCGAGGTAGACGAGATTCCAGGTGTGCGAGTCCGACGCCATGCTGCTCACGATCACCGTGCGCCCGCTGGGTTCTTCGACGATGCTGCCGCCGTAAGCGCGGACTTCCTCGCTCATAGCGACACCTCGTAGGCCCGCTGATAGTCCAACCGGGACACCGAGATGACTTCGTTGCCGCGGACCACCACTTCGGTAGGCGCGGGACGGCCGAGGAAGCTGATCAGACTCGCGGTGACGCCGTACGCACCCACGTTCGGCACAGTCAGCAGGCCTCCGGCGGCCAACTCGGGCAGCTTCGCGGCCTTCGAGAGCGAGTCGCCGGGAGTGCACAGTGGACCGACGAGTTGCCCCGGGTTGTCGCCGACCTGCTCGACCCCGACGGCGGCGGGCAGCAGGCGTCCAATACCGGAAAGGCCGCCGACCACGTTGATCCCGGCGTCGAGAATGACAAATCGGTGACCGCGGCTCTCCTTCACGTTCACGACGCTGGCCAGCAGCGTCCCGCAAGTACCGGAGAGATACCGGCCGGATTCGCACGCCAGCTCGACCTCGCCGCTGCGCCACTCGGGCAGGTAGAGGTCGAGAAGCTGCTCCAAACCGTTGCGCAGCTTCGGGTAGTCGGTGCGCTCGCCGGGAACCGCGTACGGCGACGAGAACCCGCCGCCGATGTCGAGCAGTTCCAGCGGCAGGCCCACTTCCTGGCGCAGCTGCGCGGCCGACTGCAGCACGAACTCGTACTCGCCGAGCAGCGCGTCCTCGTCCTGGGCGTTGCTCATGGTGAAGAAGTGCGCGCCGACGATCTTGGCCCCGGTAACCGCCTTGAACAGCGGCATCAGCTCGGGCAACGTCTCGGCGTCGACGCCGAACTGCGACGGACGGCCCATCATCCGGATCCCGGTCGACGCACTTCCCTGCGTGGTGTTCACCCGCAGAAGGCAACGCGCGACGGTGTCCTGCCGCTCCGCCGCAGCACCGACGTGTTGCAGGTCAGTCAGCGATTCGACGGAGAACAACCGGACGCCCGCGGTGATCGCCGCGTCCAGCTCGCCGTCCGTCTTGCCCGGGCCGGTGTAGAGGATGTCTTCGGGCGCGAACCCGGCGGTGAGCGCGTTGGCCAGTTCGCCGGTCGAGCTGATCTCCGCGCGGCACCCGCCCTCGCGGAGTTCGCGGGCGATCTCCGGATGCGGGTTGGCCTTCAGCGCGTAGTAGACCGCGAACCCCTCGGGCAGCAGGCTGAACAGCTGATCGCGCGACTGGGCGGTCACGTCAAGGTCGTACACGTAAGCCGGCGTGCCGAACCGTGCGGCCAGCTCGTCGTACTTGCTCATTTGCGGGCACCTTCCACCAGCAGGGCGAGTTCCTTCGTCGCGTTCTTGCCGTGCGCGGTGAGCGGGAACTCGTCCACGACGTGGCACAGCGCGGGCACCTTCTGCGGCTCGAGCCGCTGCGCCAGTTCCTTGAGCACCGTGGTCGGCGGCAGGTCGCTTTCCACGCAGATCGCCAGGTCGCGCGTCTCGCTCGGCGGGATCGCGCCCGCCGCGCGCACGCCCGGGATGTCCATCGCGGCGGCCTCGATCTCCAAAGTGGACATCCGGATTCCCTTGCGCTTGAACATGTCGTCGCGGCGGCCCTCGAAATAGAGGTAGCCGTCCTCGTCGAGGCGGCCGTAGTCGCCGGTGTGCAGCCGGAGCTCGCCGGTGGCCTCGTCGCGGCGGAACGCTCGCGCGGAGAGCTCCGGGGCGCGCCAGTAACCGGGCATCACGTGCGGTCCGGCGGCCACGATCTCGCCGATTTCGCCCGCGGGCAACGGAGTCCCGTCGGCGGCGAGGATGTGCACGGTCGTGCCGGGCAGCGGAAGGCCCGACGAACCCGGGCGTTCGGCGTCTTCCTCGGGCGGCATCACGGTGATCCGCTTGCACTCGGTCTGGCCGAACTGCCGGACCACGCGGACGCCCGGGAAAGCGTTGCGGAGCTTCTCGATGGTCGAATCCGGCAGCGCCGCACCGGTGTTGGTGAACAGCCGCACCGGAGCCGGTTCGCCTTGGTCGCGCTCGGCCAGCGTGGCGATCATCGTCGCGAGCGAAGGCACGATCGGCACGACCGTCGCGCCGACCTCGCGCATCCGTTGCAGGAGGCGAAGATCGGACTCGGCGTCGGCGAGCACGATCTCGCTGCGGCCGAGCGTCGAGAGAAGGACCTTGTACAGGCCGTAGTCCCAGGACATCGGGAACCGGCAGAAAACGACGTCGTCCTGGCGGTATCCCAGCACCGCCTGGATCGCGCCTGCCGCGAAGGTGACTTGCCGGTGCGGCCCGATGACGCCCTTGGGCGCGGCCGTGCTGCCGGAGGTGTAGACGAGAACCGCGACGTCGTCCAGGTCGACGTCAGTGGACTCGACGCGCGTCTTCTCGCAGTATGCCTCTTCGACTTCCGTCCACAGTGGAGCGAACTCGGCCGGCTGGACGATCAGCACCGGTTCGGCGTTCTCGACGACGGAGTCGAAGTGGAACTGCTTCATCGCCGGGTTGATCGGCACGAACACCGCGCCGCGCCGCGATGTGCCGTGGAAGAGCGCGACCAGCGCCCGGTCCGTCGGCAACTGCACCACCACGCGATCGCCGCGCCGCACCCCGCGCCGTGCGAGGACCGCCTCCACCGCGTGACTCCAAGCGGCCAGCTCGGCATACGTCCACACCCCCGCCCGGTCGCGCACCGCGGCGGCGTCCGGCGCACTGGCCACCGCCGCGTCGAGCAGGGCATGGACGAGAGAACCGGATTCGTTCACGACTGCCACTCCCGAAAGGATTCGTAGAATCACCGTGCCTGCGCGGGATAGCTCCCCGACGTCCGGAAAGTTATCCGCGCGCAGGCGGTGATCCACACCCCTAACGGCCCCTAGCTGGCAGTCTGCCGGTCCGTGAAGGGCTCCTTCCGGGAATCTGATTCCCCCAAGGAGCCCTTCACGGACCTTAAGCGGGGACGGGGCTGAGAATCTCCGCGGCGCGCGCGGCGAGCGTCTTCCGGTCGATCTTGCGGTTCGAATTCAGCGGGAACTCCTCGACGTGCTCGTACCGCCGCGGGATCACGCCCTCGGGCAGCACCGCCCGCAACGCCCGCACCAGTTCGATCACCGGCCGCCGCGGCCCGGTGTAGAAGACGAACAGCTCGGTCCCGCCGTCCCCTTGGACGCCGAGCGCCACCGCCTGCACCCCGCACGCCTCCAGCGCGTGCTCCACCTCGGTGAGCTCCACGCGCCAGCCGAGCACCTGCACCTGCGAATCGAGCCGCCCGAGGTACGCCAGATCGTCGCCGCCGAGCCGGCGCACCCGATCGCCGGTGCGGTAGAAGCGCTGCCCGTCGCGGTCGAGGAACCGGCCCTTCTCGTCGGCCGGGTCGAGGTAGCCCGGCGTCAGCTGCGGTCCGGCGATGGCGAGTTCGCCCTCCCCCGCCTCGTTCTCGTCGATGAGCACGTATTCATGGCCTTCGTGCACGGCACCGATCGGCACTACGCCGTTCACCGCGACGCGCGGGGTTTCCTCGTCGTCCCACCGGTACCCGGCGACGGTGATGGTGAGTTCCGTGGGGCCGTAGAGGTTCTCCGTCACGGAATAGCCCGCCGCCGCCCGCCAATCCGCGGTGTCGCGGACGGTCAGCGCTTCCCCGGCGAAGAAGCTCCACCGCAGGCCGGGCATCGCGCCCGGGGCGAGCCGTCCGGTGCGGCGCACCAGATCGATCGCGCTCGGCGTGGAGAACCACACGGTGAGGCCGCGCTCCGCCACGAACGCAGGCACGTTCCGGTACGCCGCTCCCGGCAGGACCACCGCTTCCGCGCCCGCGCCCCAGGCGCAGAAGAGGTCGAACATCGCGCAGTCGAAGTTCAGGTCGAACGTCTGGGAGAAGACGTCGTCCGGGGTGAAGTCGTACCGCGCGTCGAGCAGGCCGAAGTAATGCTCGGTGGAGCCGTGGCCGATCCGGACTCCCTTCGGCCGTCCCGTGGAGCCCGAGGTGAACAGCACGTACGCGGAGTCCTCAGGGCGCACGTCCTTGGGCTCGCTGAGGGCTTGGGCCGCTTTCAGTCCTTTCTGGTCAACCTCCGGAGCCAGGAGCGTCTTCACCGACGGAGCGACCGTCAGACCGCGTTCGTCGGCGATGAGCGCGTCCACCTCCGCGGCCTCGACCATCTGCTCGGTCCGGGCCGCCGGGAAGTCCGGCCGCAGCGGGACGACCGTCGCCCCCGCGTACAGCCCGGCCAGAATCCCGGCGTAGGCAGTGACGCCCTTCCCGGCCAGCACCCCTACCGTGCTCGCGCCGGACTCCGCCAGCGCGCCGCCCCACAGCAACGCACGCTCGTGCAGCTCGCCGTAGGTGAACGTCTCCCCGCCGACGCTGACCGCCGGCCGGGACTCGGAACGGGCCAGCCCGCGCAGAAACCGCGCGTGCAGTCCCGAGGTGGTCGTCGTGTCCATCGTGGTCCTCCGCCTACTGTGTCGATCGCTGCTGACCCGCCCACAGTCACCGCCTCATGGCTTGGCAGCAACGGTTGCGTTCCGGGTCGGGGGGTCGGCCTGCTTTTGGCCGGATTGGCAATAGGGGTGCCGGCTCGTCGCCCGGGAGCGGCGGCGCGGGGTAAAGTTCAAAACCGAACCGGGCGGTCGGTTTCCCCGCCTGGTGAAGTGCCCGACCCAGCCACCGGAGTAGCCATGTGGGACAGCTCTTTCGACGAAGCCCTCCGCCCGTACCTCCCGTTCCTGCCCGCTGACGAGGCGCTGACCGCCGAGACCCCGCTCAAGGAGTACGGCCTCGACTCGCTCGCCACGGTGGAACTGCTGGCGGTCCTGGAGGAGAAGTACAACGTCCGGTTCTCCGACGACGCGCTGAACCTGGAGACGTTCGAGAACCCCGGACGCCTCTGGGCGACGCTGTCGCAACTGCAGCCGGCTAGCTGACCCGCGAGGGACCCGCGCCGCGCCGCCGCGGCTGCAGCGCGAGCCGCGGGTTCACCGTGGTCACCTCGAACCGGCTGGTGGTGGCTCGGACCCGGCCGAACAGCGTGTCCGGCCCGGCCACCCACAGCTTGCGTACGCCGAGCTGCTCGAGCGACGAGACGACGTCCGGCCAGCGCAGCGGCTCGACGATGCTGTCCAGCAGCATCGTGCGGACCTGCTCGCCGGACCGCAGCACCGAACCGTCCTGGTCAGCGATGATCGGAAGGAGGGGATCATGGAAGTCGAGGCCGCCGAGCACCTCGTCCTCGGCCTTGCGCCGCAACGCGCCGAACGCGCGCGAGTGCAGCGGAGGACGCATCGTGTACAGCGACAGCCCGCCCATGCTCCGCACGGTCTGCTTGAGCCAGTCGAGGTTCCGCTCCCGCACCGAGACCATGTAGAAGTCGTGGTCGATGTAGCAGGAGATGTCGGCCCACTCGCCGCGCCCGTCGAGTTCCGTCAGCGCGTCGCGCAGTTTCTCTTCCGGGGTGCGGACGAACGAGTGCGTGACGACGTCGGTGTGCTCGGTCGCGAAGAACTCGTCGAGGCATTGCGCGAGCTTCGCGGTCATCCACACCGCGTCCGGGAAAGTCAGCGAACCGGCGTACACGCTGGCCGGTTTCTCGCCGAAACTCGGGCCGGTGCAGTAGTCCGGGCTCATCCCGTACTCCTGTTCGGCCCACTCGGCGAGCGCGACGCAGGTGAGCATGAACCCGACCTGGGCGTACTCGGAGTAGTCGCCCTCGGCCTCGCGGAAGCGGTCGACCAGCGAGTAGCCCAGCCGGTCGTCGGCGTCCTTGATGAGCCTGCGCGCGAACGGGTTGATGAGCAGGAACTTGCCGAAGTCGACGAACCGGCACGGGCTCATCCCGGGGAACACGACCGCCGATCCGGCCTGGCTGGCCTCATCCATGACTGGCGACCTCTCTTTCGGCGGGGGAATGGACTTCCTGCAGGAATCCCAGCAGGATTTCGCGGAACCGTTCCGGTTCCTCGAGATGGGGGACGTGGCTCGATTCCGGGAGGATCTCCCAGCGCACGTCGTGGATCCGGTCGTAGTACGGCTGCACGGTGGCCGGGGTGGCCTCGTCGTGCGCGCCGGAGATGAGCAGGGTCGGCACCTCGATGTCGTCGAGGCGGTCGATCACCGAATAGTCGGCGAGCGTGCCGGTGACGGTGAACTCGCTGGGGCCGTTCATCACCGAGTAGACGGTGTTGTTGTCGGCCATCTCCATGAACGAGGCGACATAGTCGGGCGGCCACGGCAGCACGCGGCAGACGTGCCGGTCGTAGAAGACGCGCATGAGGTCGAAGTACTCCTGCGTATCCGTGGTGCCCGCCGTTTCGTGCGCCCGCAGGCCCTCGTCGACGCCCGGCGGGAGCAGCGCGCGCAGCCGGTCCATCTCGCCGCGCCACAGCTCGTACGACGCCGGCGAGTTGGCGATCACCAGCCCGCGCAGGCCGTCCGGACGCTCGGCGGCGTGCCGCGCGACGACCAGGCCGCCCCACGACTGTCCATAGAGGACATAGTTGTCCTCGATGCCGAGCCGGTGCACCAGGTTGTCCAGCTCGTCGCCGAACAGCTCCGGGTTCCAGAACCCGGGATCGGCGTCCGGCAGCCGGCTCGACCCGCCGCTGCCGAGCTGGTCGTAGTGCACGACCGGGAATCCGTGCCCGGCGAGCTCGGTCAGGCTCAGCAGGTAGTCGTGCGTGCTGCCCGGCCCGCCGTGCACCACGACCACAGCGGGCGCCGCTCCTCCCGGTTGCCCGGTGACCCGGTACCAGGTGCGGTGCTCGCCGAACGGGACCCAGCCTTTCGCGGTGGGCGCCACGGCCATGCTCATCACCTCGTTCGCCTCCCTCGTCCGTCTCCGGCGCAGAACGGCCGGATCCGATTACCTGTCTATCTGCCGCGGCCCGCGCGCCATAGCCCCTAAGGGGCATCTAAAGCCGAGCCAAATCCTCCTTGCCCGTGCCGGATTCAGGGGCCCCCTACCGGGTGGGCCCGGGCCTGACGCGGCCCTACCGTTTTCCTTGTTCTCCCATGACTACGAACCTGGAGCTGCCGCGATGCGCGTGATGCTGATGGTCTTCCCGACGAGGACGCACGTTTACAGCATGGCTCCGGTGGGCTGGGCGCTGGCCGCGGCCGGGCACGAGGTGCGCTTCGTCGGGCAGCGCAACCCGCGCGAGGTCGAGCCGTTCACCGAAACCGGGCTGGACGCCATGTGGTTCGGCGACGAACTCGACATCGCCCGCCACCGGCAGCAGCAGGTCGACGGCAACAACGCGATGCACGGCGAATTCCGGCTCTCGGAAAGCCGTCCCGAGCGCTACACCGACGAATACGTGCGCAACGTGTACGAGCATTGGGTCGACGTGTACCGCTGGACCACGCCGGATCTGCTGCTCGACGAACTCATCCGCTTCGCCCGGCAGTGGCAGCCGGACCTCGTGGTGTGGGACCCGCTGATCTACGCCGCGCCGATCGTCGCGCACGCCATGGGGGTGCCGCACCTGCGGATGATGTACGCCGCCGACCAGACCGCCCGCCTCGGCGCGCAGTACCGCGACCTCAGAGCGAGCCGCCCCGAGGACAGCTCGCCGGACCCGTTCGTGACGTGGATGTCCGCCAAGGTCGCCCGGTTCGGAGCCGACTACGACGAAGCCCTCCGCTACGGCGTGCGGACCATCGACTGTCATCCGTCGTATCTGCGTTACGACGGCGTGGACGTCGACTACCTCCCGGCCCGGTTCGTGCCGCAGAACAAGCCGATGGCGATCCCGTCCTGGGTGCTGGAGCGGCCGGAGCGGCCTCGGGTGATGCTCACCCTTGGCATTTCCAACCGGCAGACGCTCGGCGTCGAGGAGACCTCAGTCGGGGACCTGCTGGACGGGCTCTCCGACCTCGACATCGAAGTGATCGCCACGCTCAACGCGGAACAGCTCGCGTCCGTGCGCGCGATCCCGGACAACGTCCGCGCGGTCGATTTCGTGCCGATGAACGAACTCCTCGCCTCGTGCTCCGCGATCGTGCACCAGGGCGGCGGCGCGACGATCGGCAACGCGGTGGTGAACGGCGTCCCGCAACTGGTCATCCCGGGCACCACGTGGAGCGAACGCGGCTCCGCGGTGGCTCAGGTGAAGCGCGGCAACGGGTTGCTGGTGGACCTCGAGGACGTGACGCCCGCGAGCGTCCGCGACGGGGTGTGCCGGCTGCTGGAGGAACCGTCCTTTCGGGAGTGTGCGCTCGAGGTGCGCGACGAGATGCTGGCGACGCCCGCTCTCGACGACCTCGTGCCGGAACTGGAACGGATCGCGCGATGCCCGTGACGCGGCCGCCGACCATGCGCACGATCGGGTTTCTCGTGCTGAGCCTCCCGATCCGGCTCGCCGCGTTCGTGCTGATCCTGGTGACCATGCTGGTCGGCGTCGGGACGACGATGCTGTGGGTCGGCATCCCGATCCTGCTGGTCGCGACCTCGCTGATGCGGTCGTACTGTGCGTTCGAACGACGCTGGGCGCACCAGATGCTCGGCGCCGCGATCGCCGAACCGGTCCGCCGCCGTCCGGCGGGCCCCGGCATGCTCACGGTGTGGCAGGCGCGGCTGCTCGACCCCGCCACCTGGCGCGAGTTCGCGTTCGTGCTGATCGCTTTTCCGCTGGGCATCGTGGAATTCGTGGCGGGCGTCGTGTCCACCGCGGTACCTCCTTTCGGAATTTTCGTGGCGCCGCGCATCGGGGCGATGCACGGCGAACTGGCGGCGTCGTTCCTCGGCCCGAACCGCACCGCGCAACTGGAAGCGCGCACGGTGCAGCTGCGGAACTCGCGAGCACGCGGAGTCGACGCGGTGGAGGCCGAACGCCGCCGGATCGAACGCGACCTGCACGACGGCGCACAGCAGCGGCTGGTGTCCGTCGCGATGAGCCTGGGCCGCGCCCAGCTCAAACTCGACCTCGACGACCCGACCGCGGTCCGCGAACTCATCGGAGCCGCGCACGCCGACGCGAAGCTCGCTGTCTCGGAGTTGCGCGACCTGGCGCGCGGGATCTATCCGCCGGTGCTCCAGGATCGGGGCCTGGACGCCGCGTTGTCTTCTCTTACCGCAAGAATGCCTATCCCTATTGAGGTCGAGGTTACCGTACAACCCCGTCCGCCCGCACCTGTCGAAACGACGACGTACTTCATCGTGAGCGAAACGCTCACCAACGTGACCAAACATTCCGGCGCCGACCGCGCGTCCGTGCGAGTGACCCGCGACGACGACACCGTGGTCGTGGAAATCACCGACAACGGCCACGGCGGCGCCTCGATGCGCCCCGGCGGCGGCCTGGCCGGATTGGCCGACCGCGCCGCCACGATCGACGGCGTGCTCACCGTCGTAAGCCCCGTCGGCGGCCCCACCGTCGTGCGGGCCGATCTGCCCGTCCGCTGGTGAATCCTGTTGTGGAGGCAAGGAAAATGCGCGTCGTGATCGCGGAAGACTCGGTGCTTTTGCGCGCCGGGGTACAAAGCCTGCTGGCGGACGTCGGCATCGAAACCGCCGCCGCGGTCGACAACGGCGATGATCTGCTGGTGGCCATCCGAGACCACCGCCCAGACCTGGTGATCGCCGACGTCCGCATGCCCCCGACCTTCACCGACGAGGGCCTGCGCGCCGCTTTGGCCGCCCGCAAGGAAATCCCCGGCCTGCCGGTGCTTGTCGTGTCGCAGTATGTCGAAGGAAGTTATGCGGTAGACCTGATCGCTGAAGGCACTTCCGGCGTCGGCTACCTGCTGAAGGAACGGGTCGCCGACGTCGCGGACTTCCTGGAAGCAGTCCGCCGCGTCGCCGGCGGCGGGTCAGCCATTGATCCGGACGTGGTCGCACAGATGCTTTCCCGCAGCCGGGATCCGTTGGAGGCGTTGACGGCGCGGGAGACGGAGGTGCTGGCGCAGATGGCCCAGGGCCTGTCGAACACGGCCATCGCGAAGGCGCTTGTGGTGACTCAGGGAGCGGTGGAGAACCACATCAGCAACATCTTCGCGAAACTCGGCTTGGAGGCCAGCCGGGATCAGAACCGTCGGATCCGTGCTGTGCTTACGTATCTGGACAGTACCGCGGTGCACGCCTGACCCTCAGACCGCCTCATCCCGCGCCGTCCGACGCTGCCCGGACCGCACCATCGCACCTGATTCACCGGATCGATACCGTGCAGATGTTCGACTGGCGCCGGTAGCTTGGAGATATGGATCTTGGACCTGTCCCCCTGTCGTCCATTGTAGACGACGTCGTTGTTCTCTTGTGGCGCAACACTTCTGCCACCCGCAGCCGCTCGCCGCGACCTCTATTGCCCTTGAGACCTGTACTTCGAGCAACGCGGCGATCTCGAAGACCGGCATTCCGCGCGGCCGCCCGCGCCGCAACTGCCGCACTGCGGAAGGCCCGCATCGCCCTGCGCCGACGCGGGCCCCGCTCCTCCGCTTCATTCGCGGACGAAGTTACCGTGCCCGCCAGCTCGTCGCCGGAACAAACCTTGTCGACGGTTGCCGAGGTGACGGCACAGCAATTTCCTCGCGCCCAGACTCCGCAACCTGACCGATTGCGGCCAACGCCACCAACAGCGCAGCCACTTCCACGTCATCCGGATTCCCACGCACCACACGTACTGCGGGCGCTACCGCCGCAGCACGCTGTTCACCGCGCACACCAGCAGCTTCGAGTCCAGCCGAATCCCCCTGCACCGCAGGAAACTCCACCGTGGTCGCGCCTGGACACGCCGCTGTCGCAGCACCCTGTCCATCATGCGCCCCATCAGATTCACCGTCAGCCAAATCCCGCATCGCAGGAGGCTCCGCACTGGCCGCACCTACAGACGCGGCAATCTCATCCCGCCGTTCACGGTGCATCCCCACGGGATCCCGGCGAGCAAACTCCACACTCCCCGCAGGGCCCGCCGCCGAACCGCCCGGATCTTCGGGAGATTCCGCAGGTGAGGCAAGCGAATGCACCCTGGCCGCACCTGCAGGTGCGGCCAGCACGCTTCCCCGCTCGCCAGACTGCCCGGGAGCAGCGGACAACTCCACCCCGCCCGGCTCACCGCCCGAGGCAAGAACCTCCGCGCCCAGCCTCGGATCCACCGCCCCAGCCGACCCCACCACATCCCCCGTTCCTCGACGCGCAGCCCGGACCGCCATCACATCGGCGGGTTCCCGTGCTTGCGCGCCGGAACGTCGGCGTGCTTGGCCCGCAACATCGCCAGCGACCGGATCAGCATCTCGCGCGTCCGGCCGGGCTCGATCACGTCGTCGACCAGCCCTCGTTCGGCCGCGTAGTAGGGATGCATCAGCTCGGTCTTGTACTCCTTGATCTTCTGCCGCCGGACCGCCTCCGGGTCGTCGGCAGCGTTGATCTCACGCCGGAAGATCACGTTCGCCGCGCCCTCGGCGCCCATCACCGCGATCTCGTTCGTCGGCCACGCCAGCGAAACGTCCGCGCCGATCGACCGCGAGTCCATCACGATGTACGCGCCGCCATAGGCCTTTCGCAGGATCATCTGCACCCGCGGCACCGTCGCGTTGCAGTAGGAGTACAGCAGCTTCGCACCATGCCGGATGATGCCGCCGTGCTCCTGGTCCACCCCGGGCAGGAAGCCCGGCACATCGACCAGCGTCACCAGCGGGATATTAAACGCGTCGCACGTCTGCACGAACCGCGCGGCCTTCTCGCTCGCCTCGATGTCAAGGACCCCGGCGAGCGTCGCCGGCTGGTTCGCCACGATCCCGACCACCTGTCCGTCCAGCCGTGCCAAGGCGCACACGACGTTCGTCGCCCAACCGGCATGCACCTGGAGGAACTCGCCGTCATCGACGATCTCCTCGATCACGACACACATGTCATACGCGCGCGCCGAGTCCGTCGGCACCACCTCGAGCAGCTTGTCCGTACGACGATCCGCCGGATCGGCCGTCGGCTCCACCGGCGGCACCTCGTTGTTGTTGGAGGGCAGCAACGAAATCAGGTACCGCACGTCCTCAAGACAGCTGGGTTCGTCGTCGTAGACAAACGCGGCGACACCCGACGTCGAAGCGTGCACATCCGCGCCGCCAAGGCCGTTCTGGGTGATCTCCTCGCCGGTCACCGCGTGCACCACATCCGGGCCGGTGATGAACATCTGCGAGGTTTCGCGCACCATGAACACGAAATCCGTCAACGCGGGCGAGTACGCGGCACCGCCAGCACACGGCCCGAGCATCACCGAGATCTGCGGGATGACTCCCGAAGACCGGGTGTTGCGCTGGAAGATCCCGCCGTACCCGGCGAGCGCCGTCACGCCCTCCTGAATCCGCGCACCGGCACCGTCATTGAGCGACACCAGCGGCGCACCGGCCGCCGCGGCGAGGTCCATCACCTTGTGGATCTTCTGCGCGTGTGCCTCGCCAAGCGCGCCGCCGAAAATGCGGAAGTCGTGGGCGTACACGAAAACCGTGCGCCCGTAGACTGTTCCCCAGCCGCACACCACACCGTCCGAATACGGCTTCCGGTGTTCAAGGCCGAACGCTGTCGCGCGGTGCCGGCGCAAGGACTCGATCTCGGTGAACGAGCCCGGGTCGAGGAGAAGCTCGATGCGCTCGTGCGCGGTCAGCTTGCCGCGGTCATGCTGCCGGGCGGTCGCGGCGTCGTCGGGACCGCGTCGCGCGGCCTCCTTGATCTCCCGCAGTTCCTCGAGCCTGCTGTCGAATCCGACCGCCAGTGCCTCAGACATGTGCACGCCCCTTGTCGACAAGCCGATCGGTCAGGTACCGGAGAATCACGTCCTGGTGGCGGGTCAGGAAGAAATGCCCGCCGGCGAGCGGGACCAGCTCGAAGCCCGCCGCGGTGTGGTCCCCCCACGACCGGACCTCGTCGACCGAGGCGACCGGGTCGTCGGTGCCGGTGAACGCGACCACCGGGGCCGTCAGCGGCGCACCCGGCTGGTACCGGTAGGTCTCCACGGCGCGATAGTCGTTGCGCACCACCGGAAGGATCATCCGCACGACGTCGTCATCGCCGAGCAGGTCCATTTCGGTGCCGCTCAACCGGCGCAGTTCGTCGATCACGCCGTCGTCGGTGCGGGTGTGCACGTTCTCGTCGCGGTGCCGCGACGGCGCCCGGCGGCCGGACACGAAGAGCGTGTCCACCGCGGTGCCCGCGGCCTTCAGCCGGCGCGTCACCTCGAAGGCGATCATCGCGCCCATGCTGTGGCCGAACAGCGCGAGCGGGAGGTCGTCGCGCCCGCGCAGCAGCTCGGCGATCCGGTCGGCCAGCGCGTCGATCGTGGTCAGGAACGGCTCGTGCCGCCGGTCCTGGCGGCCCGGGTACTGCACCGCCAGCACCTCGATGTCCGGCGTCAGCGCCCGCGAAACCGGGAAGTAGAACGGAGCCGAACCTCCGGCGTGCGGCAGGCACACCAGCCTTGCCTTCGCCTCGGGCGACGTGTGGAAGCGGCGAAACCAGCTGTCCTCGTCGGAATTCGCGCTACCCGTCATGTCGTCCCACCGCCTTTCCGACGTCTGCGCCGGGACGACCCGGCCACGGATCCTTCTTCGCCGACCCACGGTAACCGCGCCCACCGCGCGCAACGACCCCTAACTCCCCCTAGATCCACAATGGACGGTCGAGCCCGGCCCCCTAGACCGAAGGATTCTTTTCGCATGCAGCCAACGTTCGTCCTCGTCCCCGGCTCCCACGCCGCCGGACGCTGCTTCACCGCGCTCCAACGCGAACTGGCCCTGCGCGGCCACCGCAGCCTCGCCGTCGACCTCCCCGGCCACGGCACCGCTGGCTTCTCCACCGCCTACCAGACCCAAGACCTCGCGGCCTTCGCCGACGAACCGTCGCCGACGGCTGGCATCACGCACGCCGACAACGTCGCTCACGTCGCCGAAACCGTCCGCCGCGTACGCAAACACGGTCCCGTCATCCTGGTCGGCCACAGCCGCGGCGGATTCGTCGTCACGAGCGTCGCCAACGCCGTCCCAGACCTGCTGGCCCGAACCGTCTACGTCTCCGCCTGGTGCTGCGTAACCGGCACGGCCGCCGACTACCTAGCCACCCCAGCTTTCAGATCGCCCGACACCGGCGCAGAAATCGTGGCCTCCCGGTCAGCCCTCGACCCCAACGAATCCCGAGACGCCGGTACCGACGTCGTAGACCTAGCGACCTGGGGCGGAATCCCGCACAGCTACGTCCGCCTTACCGCGGACGCCAGCGTGCCCCTCGCGTTGCAAGACCACTTCATCGAAGAAGCCGACGCCCTCACCCCGGGCAACCCCTTCGACGTGCACTCCCTGCCCGTCGGCCACATCGACTCACTGCTCCAGCCGACGGACCTAGCCGAGATCCTCGCCGGAACCGCCGACTACCGCGAAGGAGCCCGATAAGCCCCGAACTGCATCTGCCGGGCAAGGCGGAACCCCAACTTCTCGTACAACCGGATCGCGCCGGTGTTCGTCTCGGCAGCGTGGAGAAACGGCCGTTCCCCGCGCTCCCGGATCCCCGCGGCCACCGCCAGCACCAGCCGGGCCGCCAACCCCTGGCCCTGGAATGCCGGGTCGGTGCACACCGCGCTGATCTCCGTCCACCCCGGCGGATGCATCCGCTCGCCCGCCATCGCCACCAGCGCGCCGTCACGGCGAATGCCCAAGTAGGCGCCCAACGTGATCGTCCGCGGCAGGAACGGGCCGGGCTTCGTCCGGGCAACCAGATCGAGCATCTCCGGCACGTCCGCCTCGGTCAGCGGCACCGCTTCCGCGTCGGCGACCGCCGGGGCGGCCGAACCGTCCATCTGGACCCCGGTGAGCTCGGCCTCCACCGTCCAGTCCGCGGGCGGCGGCGTCCCGACCGCGCCGACCACGAGCGTCGACGCGCCAGGACCGATGAGGTCGGCGATGTCGTGCCACACGCGCTCGTCCGGATGGTCCGGGACGGCGAGGAACGGAGAGACGTCCACCGGATACCGCAGCACCTGCCCCTTCTGCTCCGCGAACGACGCGTGCGGGCCGCTCAACGCGGCCCAAGCGGGGTTTTCGAGCGGGGACGTGCTCATTCTCGCCTGCCATTCCGATCCGGGGTGCCCGATCAAGAATGCGTGCGCCGAACCGCACCCGGCCACTGCCTCCCACATGCTGAGCAGCCGAGGACCGGAGCTGTCCGCAATCCGCCATAACGTCGCCGCCATCACCGACGAAGGGATCTTGATGAGCACCGTCGACCGCAACCAGCCACTCGGCACCCCGACCTGGATCGACCTCGCCGTGCCGGATCTGGACCGGGCGCAACGCTTCTACCGCGCCGTTCTCGGCTGGACCTTCGACGGCGACCACTGCCTGCTGCGCGAACTCCCCGTCGCTGGCCTCCGCCAAGCGGCCGACCCCCGACCAGCCTGGACGGTCTACCTCGCCACCGACGACTGCGATGTCACCGCGAAAGCCGTCACCGCCGCCGGCGGCAAGCTCCTCGACCAACCCCACGACGACGGAGACCACGCCCGCGTCGCCGTCGCGGAAGACCCGACCGGAGCGCGATTCGGAATCTGGCAAGGCCGCAAGCTCCCCGGTGCCCGGCTCGTCAACGAACCCGGCACCCTGCTGCGCAACGACCTCGTCACGCCAGCCCCCAAGCCAGCGCGCGACTTCTACTGCGAGGTCTTCGCCTTCACCCTCGACGGCAACGACGACCTCGCCGGCGTCGACTTCACCTTCCTCCGCCGCCCGGACGGGCACGAAATCGGTGGCATCATCGGCGACCCGTCCGCCACAGCGTCGGCGTGGGGCACCCTGTTCCTCGTCACCGACGCCGACGCGGCGGGCAAACAGGCCACCGAACACGGCGGCGAGGTCATAGAAGCGCAGGACAGCCCGTACGGGCGCATGGTGACCGTCCGCGATCCGTTTGGCGCGGAGTTCGTCCTGGGTTCCTGAACCGGCTCCATCGCCCTGAATCCGGTGCTAGAACAGGACAGGTGGACCTCGAAACCCTCCCCGGCGCGACCCTGCACCCAGCGACCTCCGACGACGCGGCCGAACTGATGGTGCTCCAGCGGTGTTGCTGGGTCCAGGAAGCCCTGCTCAACAACACCCTGGAGCATCCCGCGCTGACCGAAGACCTGACCGAGGTCCGCGAGGCCATCAACACCTGGCACAGCTGGGTCGTCCGGCAGGGACACCGGCTCGTCGGCGCGGTCCGCGCCCGCACGGTCGAGGACAACGGCTGGGAGATCGGCCGCCTGATGGTCGCGCCGGATCTGGCGGGGCGCGGCCTCGGACGGGTCCTTCTCGAGCACGCCGAGCGCCACGCCCCGCCGGAGACGAAGCAGTTCGTCCTCTTCACCGGAGCGTCCAGCGAACGCAACATCGCCCTCTACGAACGGGCCGGGTACCGCCGCACGCCGATGCCGTTCGAAGCGACCGGCGTCTTGCAGCTCGCGGTCTACCTGGTCAAAGCTGCCTGACGAAGGCTCACAGCTCGTCGAAGACCAGCACGGTGTGCGTCGAGAGCACGTCCGGCATGGACTGCAGCCGTTCGAACACCAAGTCCCGCAGGCTGTCCGCGTCGCGGGTCCGCACGAACAGGATCAGGTCGTTGTCCCCGGACACCAGGCCGCCGTGTTCGATTTCCGGGATGTGCTTGAGCTCCGCGCTCACCGTGCGCCACGAGTTCTGCGTGACCTTCAGGTACACGTACGCGGCCAGCCCCTGCCCCATCCGGCGCGGGTCGGTCACGGCCGCGTACCCCGTGATCACTCCCTCGCGGTGCAGCCGCTCCACGCGCGTGTAGCAACCGGCCCGCGAAATGTGCGCGCGTTCGGCCAGCGCGCGCATCGAGGCGCGGCCGTCTTTCTTCAGCTCGGCGATCAGTTTCAGGTCGACCTCGTCGAGCGCCGCTGCCATTTGTCCACCCGGCTGGGACATCCGCGCCACCTCCCAAGCCAATCGTCCAATCAGTACTCCACAACCCGGCCATCATTCCACACTTGCCGCGCAAGTCTGGATCCTTGATCGCCCGACAGCGAGTATCAGGGCCTACTCGTCTTTGTCGATGGGAGCTGTCGGTGACCACCACGGAACGCACTGCCGCGTCCTATTTCCTGCCCAGCGACGAGCCGCTCGGCCTCGTGACCGCCGACGGCGCGCCGACGCCCGACCCGGCGCTCGCGATGCCCGCGGGCGACGTCCTCCTCCGCCTCTACCGCGGCATGGTTTCCGGACGCCGCTTCGACACCCAGGCCACCGCGCTCACCAAGCAGGGCCGGCTCGCGGTGTACCCGTCGGCGCGCGGCCAGGAGGCAGCCGAGATCGGTTCGATCCTCGCGCTTCGCCCGCAGGACTGGCTCTTCCCCACCTACCGCGACTCGATGGCCGTCGTCGCGCGCGGCGTCGATCCGGTCGAGGTGCTCACGCTGCTGCGCGGCGACTGGCACTGCGGCTACGACCCGTACCGCGCGAACGTCGCTCCGCAGTGCACGCCGCTCGCCACCAACACGCTGCACGCGGTCGGCTTCGCGCACGCTGCACGCGTGAAGGGCGAGGACACGGTCTCACTCGTTCTCGTCGGTGACGGTGCCACCAGTGAAGGCGACACGCACGAAGCGTTGAACTTCGCCGCTGTCTGGAAAGCGCCGGTCGTCTTCCTCGTGCAGAACAACGGCTACGCCATCAGCGTCCCGCTCGAGAAGCAGACCGCTGCGCCTTCGCTCGCGTACAAGGGTGTCGGCTACGGCATGCCGTCCGTACTCGTCGACGGCAACGACGCTGCCGCCGTACACGCTGTCGTCGAGCAGGCTGTCGAGCGCGCCGCAGCAGGCGAAGGACCGACGCTCATCGAAGCCATCACCTACCGCATGGAGTCGCACACCAACGCCGACGACGCGACGCGCTACCGCGACAAGGCCGAAGTGGAGCAGTGGCTCACGCGCGACCCGATCAGCCGCCTCAAGCAATACCTCACCGACCGCGGCCTCCTCGACGACACGACGCAGCAAGAGATCGACGCGCGCGCCGAAGACGAAGCAGCCGCGTTGCGCGAGCGAATGAACGTCGACACCGAGCTCGACCCGGCGGATCTCTTCCGGCACGTCTACGCCGAACCGACCGCCGCGTTGCGCCAGCAGGCCGCCGAACTGGCGCACGAGAACACCGAGGACCAGGCATGACCGCGACTCTGGACACGACACTGTCCCTCGCCGGCGCACTCAACCGCGCCCTCGCCGACGCACTCGCGGAGGATGAGCGCGTGCTCGTCTTCGGCGAGGACGTCGGCACGCTCGGCGGCGTCTTCCGCGTCACCGACGGACTCGCCGCACGCTTCGGCGACGCCCGCGTCTTCGACTCCCCGCTGGCCGAATCCGGCATCGTCGGCACCGCGATCGGGATGGCGATGAACGGCCTGCGCCCGGTGATCGAGATGCAGTTCGACGCCTTCGCCTACCCCGCGTTCGAGCAGATCACCAGCCACCTCGCGAAGCTCCGCAACCGCACCAAGGGCCAGGTCGAACTGCCCGTGGTTATCCGGGTGCCCTACGGCGGCGGCATCGGCGGCGTCGAGCACCACTGCGACTCGTCCGAGGTCTACTACACGCACACGGCCGGACTCCGCGTCGTCACCCCGGCCACGCCGGACGACGCCTACACCCTGCTGCGCGAGGCGATCGCCAGCCCGGACCCGGTCATTTTCCTCGAGCCCAAACGCCGGTATTGGGAAAAGGGAACCGTTGACCCGCAACGCCGTTCGCCTGGTCTCGACAAAGCGGTGATTCGCCGCGAAGGCAGCGACGTCACCCTCATTTCCTACGGCGGCGCACTCGGCACCACGCTCGAAGCCGCCGAAGCCGCCGCGGAAGAGGGCTACCACGCCGAGGTGATCGACTTGCGCAGCCTCGCGCCATTCGACCTGGAAACGGTCGCCGCGTCCGTGCGCCGCACCGGCCGCGCAGTCGTGGTGCACGAGGCGAGCCGATTCTGCGGCTATGGCGCCGAGGTCGCCGCGCAGTTGTCCGAGCATTGTTTCCATTACCTGGAAGCGCCGGTATTGCGCGCCGCCGGGTTCGACATTCCTTATCCCGCACCGAATCTGGAACAGCACCACCTGCCGGGCGTCGACCGGATCCTGGACGCGATCGAACGCCTCCAGTGGGACGACGCGGCACCGCTCGACGGGGAGAAGTGATGGCCGTCTTCAAGCTGCCCGACCTCGGCGAAGGTCTGACCGAGGCGGAAATCGTCGCGTGGCACGTGGCGGTCGGCGACACCGTGACCGTCGACCAGACCGTCGTGGAGGTCGAGACCGCGAAGGCGAGCGTCGAGGTCCCGGTACCGTTCGCGGGCCGGGTCGCGACGCTGCACGGAACAGCGGGCGAAGTGCTGACCGTCGGCAGTCCGTTGATCACTGTGGACAGTGCGGCGGACTTCACCGAGCCTGGTGTCGTCACGCCGGAGGGCAGCGGGAATGTCCTGATCGGTTATGGCACCAGCCAAACCCGCACCCGGCGCGCGAGGCGACCGCGCGGAAGCAAGGCACCAGCTTCAGCGCCGGCCGCAGCGCCAAAGTCCACTTCGGACCGCATCCGCGTAGTGTCCCCGCTAGTCCGCCGCCTCGCCCGCGAGTCCGGAGTGGACCTTCACGCGCTCAACGGCACCGGCACCGGCGGCATCGTGAGCCGCGCGGACGTAGAACGCGCGATCGCCGCCACAGAAATCCCAGCGACCCCGGCGGCAACCCCCGACGAGCAACGAATCCCCTTGCGCGGCCTGCGCAAAACCGTCGCCGACAAACTCGCCCGCTCCCGCCGCGAGATCCCCGAGGCGACCGTCTGGGTGGACGTCGACGCGACCGAACTGCTGCGGCTGCGCACCGCGCTCAACAGCGATCCGCACGCCCCGAAGCTCAGCCTGCTCGCGCTCATCGCCCGGTTCGCCGTGGCGGGCCTGCACCGTTTCCCCGAGCTGAACGCGCATCTGGAAGGCGACGAGATCGTCATCCCGTCCGCCGTCCACTTGGGATTCGCCGCGCAGACCGACCGCGGCCTGGTCGTCCCGGTGGTCCAGAACGCGCACCAGCACACCCTGGAGGACCTGTCCGCCGCACTCGCCGACCGCACCGAACAAGCCCGCTCGGGACGGCTCGCCCCGGCCGACCTCACCGGCGGCACGTTCACCGTGAACAACTACGGCGTGTTCGGAGTGGACGGTTCGGCCGCCATCATCAACTACCCGGAGGTCGCGATCCTGGGCGTCGGCCGGATCATCGACCGGCCGTGGATTGTGGACGGTCAGGTCACCGCCCGGAAGATCACCGAGCTGACGCTGGCGTTCGACCACCGAGTCTGCGACGGCGGCACCGCGGGCGGATTCCTGCGCTTCGTCGCCGACTGCATGGAAAACCCAGTGCGGCTGCTGCGCACTCTGTGACGACGGTCAGGCTGGCAGCTCTGCCAGCCTTTCCGTTTTCGCCCACACATTCCGCTTCAAGACGATCCGGAACACCGCTCGCCACGTCGCCAGCACACCCAGCAACAGGAACGCCGGATAGCACAGCCCGGCCAGCAACGCGCGGTGCGGCGGTTCGTCGCGCAACCGAACAAAGTAGACGATCGCCCACATGATCCCGGGCAGCAGCAACGCAACCAGCCACAATGCCACCGCCTGCGCCAGGTTCCCGGTCTCCGCGACCAAACCGCCGAACGAGTTCCCAGTCAGCAATGCCACTGGCACGATCACCAGCAACGCCGCCGCGAGCAACGACAGCGGAACTGTCAGCCAAGGCACCACGAGATAGACCAGGAAGTCGAACAACCCAGTCCCGGCAATGAACCGCGAGGTCGCGAGACTGCGCAAATGCCGTGAGCACTGAAGGTTTCCCTGTGCCCACCGAGTCCGCTGACGCAGCAGCCGACGCGTGTCCTCCAGCCCTTGCTGAGTCACCCAAGCCCGCTGCGTGTACCGGATCCGCACTCCGGCCAGATGCAGCCGCAGGCCCAGTTCAAGATCCTCGACCAGGCAGTCGCTCCACGGCGACGGTCCGAACTTCCGCAGCACCGACAGTCGCGTGAACTGTCCGTTGCCGCCCATCCCGACACTGCCGAGAACATCGCGCAACGACTGCGAAGCATCCGCGATCGCGCCGAACTCCACATCCTGCAGCAACGCCAGCAGCCGGTGTCTATTGTGGATTCGCACCCGGCACTGCACCGCGCCGACACCGCGGCTCCGCAACATCGCCGCTACTTCCGTGAGCAGCCCGGCACTGCCGCGCCCGTCACCGTCGATGATGCCCACGACGGTCTGCGAGACGGTGCCTTCCCGCTCGGCAATGGCGTCGATGTACCGGTAACCCGCGTTGAGCGCTTCGCCTTTGCCCCGCCGCGCCTGCGGCAAGTCGCGGCGCAGAACATGCAGCCGTTCGTCGGCAATGCCCGCGACGATTTCCGGCGTGCCGTCGTCGGATCCGTCATCGATGACCAGCACTCGCACCGGCGTTTCGGGAGTGCCCAGCCGCAACGCATTCCGCACCGTGTTGGCGATGACGCGTTCTTCGTTCAGCGCCGGAATGACAATCCAGAACAGCAACGGCCGGGACGAGCGTTCCGAAGCAGGCCGAGGCGCCCGCCAGGCAAAAGCCGCCAGCACCAGGTTGTGCACCGGCCACCAGCACAATAGCAGCACGAACCACCACGGCTGCGTCATGCCGAGTGCCGACCCCGGGACCCGTTGGTACGCAGCCGAACCGAGCGGACCGTGAACGCCATCGCGATCAAACCGACCGCGGTCAAGACGAACCACAGCACTCCGTGGAACGGCGCGACACCGATCGCGGCAGCGGACACGACCGCGGGAGCGACCCGGGTGACAGACATTTCTTTTCCTTCCAGAAGAAACTCAGGCGGCAACGGCAGCAGGAGACACGAAGCGATAGCCGAGCCCCTCGATGCCCTCGACCACCTTCCGAAGGTCGTCGACGCCGAGAAACGGGTGATAGTAGAAACTGACGACGCTGTCGGTCACCACGCGATGGGTTTTCGCGTCGGCCAGGATGTCGTCGGCAGTGCGCGCGGCGTGCTGGTTGAACTTGGCCGGAGCGACGTTGCCGACGTTCTCCGGCACCACGACGGTCCCGTAGACGTCGCGGACCGGATACGGGAAGAACTGGCCGTATACCTCGCGATAGGACACATCCGTCAGTCCGCATTGGCCGCCGTCGCACTGCCCGGCGTAGTAACTGCCCCGGTCGTACCGCATCGGGAAGATCCGGCCCGCCTCCTGATAGTCCACTGCGGACCCGCCGTAATGCGGGAACTCGAACGCGTCCGGCCGCGGCAGTCCGACCCGGTCGAACTCGGCGAGCCCGGTCGCGATGCGACTGCGGAACCACTCCGGCGAGTCTTCCGGAACCGGGCCGCTGAGCCGCACATTGTCCTTGTGGTCAACGGTCGCGCGATAGAACTCGTAGTCGGCGGCGCTGGTTCCCGAGTACGGATTATCCGTCTCGCCGTACTGATGGCTGTAGCCGTGCATCACCAAGGTCCCGCCCCGTGCAACGGCGTCTCGCAGCGCCGCGACGAGTTCCGGGCTGTCCACCAGCCTCGCGAACGTCGGCTTGCCGCCATTCGCTTCCCCGCGCGGATCCGCGTAGTACGGATACACCGCCAACGAGAACGGCACGCCGCGCCCGCTGAGATAGTCGGTGATCGCCCGGACTTCGGCAGGCGGCGTCCGCGGACCGATGTCCTCGATCCGCACGAGCGCACGCCGACGTTCCGGAGCGTCCGGCGCGAGCACGCCAAGCAGGATGTCCGCGGCCGCCAAATAGCGGTCACCCGCGCCGACGTACGAATACGGCACTTCGGCGAGATAGGTGAATGATCCACTGTGGACCGCCCACGGCGACGTCACGCCATCAGCGGACTTCGCCCGCGCCAGCACCTTCGCCTTCGCAGAGGTCACCAGCACTCCCACGACGTCGATCCCGGCATTGGGATCGCGCCGCAGGTCAGTGTCCCGATAGGACACCGTCGTGACCTTGTCCTCCCGGAACGGAGCCCACGTCCAGCCCCACTTTCCAGCGAGCGTCGGCGAGTGGTCGAACAGCTGCCAAATGTTGCTGCCGATCCACACCACCGGCAACCGGGTCCGGCTCACGTCGTCCAGCAACGCGGGCGGCAGCTGCGCGTCGTAGGCCGTCCCGACGTAGACGACCGCCTGGTACTCGTTCAGCTCGCCGCTTCGATAGTCGGCGGCGGGCAGCATTCGCCAAGCGGTGGAACGGGAAACCAAGTTCGCCGTCTGGATCGCGTTGGCCTGTGCCTCCTCGGCGACCTGCGTCGCAGGAGGACTCGGCCGCAACCGTCGCCCGTCATCGAACAGCACCAACGTGCGCCGATCGTCACGACCGCCAGGACCGGCCAGGCCGATTTTCGGTTGCCGCAGAACCGGTTCAATCGGCGAAGCCGCTTCCGAACCGGAGCCGTCGTCCGAGACCACCACGACGATCCCGCCGACCAAGCTGACCACCGCGACGACAATGATCCCGAGCCGCAACCACGCCGGGAACCGTTGCTTCACTGCACAACCTCGGCCAGCTCCGGAACAAACGGCTCCGGCGCTTCAGCGGCCAGACCGAGCAACCAGGCCACGGCTTGCTCGGTGCGCTCAGCCGCTCGGCCGTCACCGAACGGATTGGTGCGCGCGTTCATCGCGGCCCGCTGCACCGGATCGGTCAACAGCTTCGACGCGGTGTCCACAATGAGCTCAGCATCCGTGCCGACGAGCATCGCGCAACCAGCGTGGACGGCTTCCATCCGTTCCGTCGTGTCCCGCAGGACCAGCACCGGCACCTTGAACGTCGGCGCTTCTTCCTGAATCCCACCGGAATCGGACAGCACGAGCGAACTCGCCGCGATCGCCGCCGCAGTCTGCTCATACGGCAGCGCCGGGGTAAGCACCACGCGCGGGTTCCCGGCCAGCGCCGAAGTGACCGCCTCCTGCACCGCCGGATTCGGATGCATCGGCAGCAACACGCGAACGTCCGGATGGCGCGCGAGCAGAGTGTCCACAGCGGACAGAATGCGAGTCAGCGGCTCGCCCCAAGACTCCCGGCGATGCGCAGTCACCAGAACCAATCGGCACTCGCCGCGCGTCGCTGATTCGACCACATCGGCGACCACAGTGTCGGCAAAGGACACTCCTCGATCGGTCACCCGGGAAATCGCGTCCACCACAGTGTTTCCGGTGACCAAAAGAACGCTGTCGTCGACACTCTCGGCACGCAGGTTCTGCGCGGCCGTCGGCGTCGGAGCCAGGTGCAAGCTCGCGGACTGCGTGACCAGCCGCCGATTCAGCTCTTCGGGGAACGGCGACCGCAAGTCGAACGAGCGCAGCCCGGCTTCCAGGTGCACCACGGGAATCTTGCGCCAGAACGCGACCAGCGCACCGGCCACAGTGGACGTCGTGTCGCCCTGCACGAGCACCGCGGCGGGCGGACGCTGCGCGGCGAGCGCGTCGAGACCGGTGACGAGCTGCGAGAACAACTCCGGCTGACCGCCGTCGACCCGGTGCAGGGTGAGCCGCAGGTCCGGGGTCAGCGAGAACGCCGCGAGCACCTGGTCGACCAGTTCCGGATGCTGCCCGGTCGCGACGAGCACCGGCTCAAGCCGTCCGGACCGGCGCATCTCCTGCACGACCGGCGCCATTTTGATCGCCTCCGGCCGGGTTCCGGCAATCAGCCAGACCACCGGTGCGTCACCCCGGGTCATCACGGAACTCCATTTCAGCGAGAGCGGAAGCGACCCGGGAAAAAGTCCCTGGACCGCGCCGACCACGCTAACTACGGCATCCGGAATCAACCTCACCCTCGCGGGTCAAACTCACCGTCAGTAGTCGCCGTCACAAGCCGTCGGTAAGACACCAATCCGATGTCAACCTTGGTTTTAAGCGGCTGCTTACTTACCTGAACCCGGATACACCAGGCACGCCAAGCACACTCAGTAATCGTGCTGGATCGGTTAAGTCACCAGTCGCGAAAAAGAGCACCCGAAACATCGGATGCCCTTTTTCCCTTCCCCGGTCAAACCGACGGTATGGCCACCCGCGATCCTGCTCACATAGTGGTCCAGACCACCAGGTCAGTGTTTCCCGGGAACGTATTCGCCGGGCACCATCCGCGTCGTGACGGCGAACCGGTTCCACGCGTTGATCACCGTGATCGTCGCGATCAGCTGAGCCAGCTCGGCCTCCTCGAAGTGCTCGGCCGCGCGAGCGAAGACGTCGTCGGGCACGAAGCCGTCAGTGAGCACGGTGACCGCTTCGGTCAGCTCGAACGCGGCGACCTCCTTCGCCGTGTAGAAGTGCTTCGACTCCTGCCACGCCGGGAGCTGGATGATGCGCTCGGCCGATTCGCCGGCGGCCAACGCGTCCTTCGAGTGCATGTCGATGCAGAAGGCGCAGTGGTTGAGCTGCGACGCGCGGAGCAGCACCAGCTGCCGCAGCGCGGGGTCGAGGCCGTGGCGGGTCGCGGCGTCGAGACGGATCATCGCCTTGTATGCCTCGGGTGCGAGCTCCGCCATCTTGAGGCGGGGCGGTTCCACCGGAAGTCGTTCTGCTGTGGTCATGGTTTCGACTCTACGAGCGATTGGCACTCTGTTATGGTCCATTTCCGTGCGCGCGGAGTGGGCCAGTTCGCTGAGTGAAGACCTCCACCTCGACCTGCGCGGGCCGCGCCTGCGCGACGGCCTGATGGAGGCCCTGCGCGACGCCATCCGCACCGGACGCCTCGCCCCAGGCGCGAAACTGCCGTCCAGCCGCACGCTCGGCGCGGATCTCGGCATCGCCCGGAACACCGTGGCGCAAGCGTATGCGGAACTCGTCGCCGAAGGCTGGCTCACCGCGCGCCAAGGCGCCGCAACCCGGGTTGCCCCGCGCGCTGAGACCGCGCCCGCGCCGTCCGTGCCGAAGCCCGCGTCGCGACACCGGATCGTGCACGATCTACGCCCCGGCCAGCCGGACCTGTCCGCCTTCCCCCGCGCAGACTGGCTTAAGGCCGCGCGCCGCGCCCTGACTGTCGCGCCCGACGACGCGTTCGGCTACGGCGGTCCGTACGGCCGCCCGGAGCTGCGCGAAGCCCTGGCCGAGTACCTCGCCCGCACACGCGGCGTACGCGCGCACCCGGACCAAATCATGATCTGCACGGGTACGTCGCACAGTCTCATCGTTCTCGCCGAAGCACTGAAGCAACGAGAAACGCCAGCGGTCGCCGTAGAGGCGTACGGCCTGCAGGTGCATCGCGCGCATCTCGCCAAGGTCGGCCTGGACACCCCGCAGCTTCCGGTGGACGGCGACGGCGCGATGGTCGAGCGTCTCAACGACCTGCCCGACGTCGGCGCGGTACTGCTGACGCCGTCGCACCAGTTCCCCACCGGCGTCGCGCTGCATCCGGACCGCCGCGCCGCGGTCGTGGACTGGGCGCGCCGGACCGGCGGCCTGGTGCTGGAGGACGACTACGACGGCGAATTCCGCTACGACCGCAGCCCGGTCGGCGCGATGCAGGGACTCGACCCGGAGCACGTGATTTACCTTGGCACCAGCAGCAAAGCGCTCGCCCCTGGCCTGCGGCTGGGCTGGATGGTGCTGCCGCCGCGGATCGCCAGGCTCGCCGCCGAGATCAAGGGCGAGCGCGACCCGCACTCCGGCGTGCTCGACCAGCTCACCATGGCCGAATTCATCACTTCGGGCAGCTACGACCGGCACATCCGCGCGATGCGGCTGCACTACCGCCGCCGGCGCGACCAGCTCGTCGCGGCACTGGCCGAGCACGCGCCGAACACGCGGGTGACCGGGCTGTCCGCCGGCTTGCAGGTGCTCGTGGACGTCCCCTCCGGCGAGGAAGACGCGGTGGTGCAGGGGTCCGCGTGGCAGGGGCTGGCCATGCACGGAATCGCCGCGTTCCGGCATCCCGACGCGCCCGCGGACCGCGACGCGCTGGTGATCGGCTTCAGCACTCCGTCGGCGAGCGCGTGGTCAGGCGCGCTCGCCGCGTTGTGCCGGGTATTGCCCTAGCCGCCTCACTCGACGCCGAGCATCACCTCGGTCGACTTCACCAGCGCGGTCACCGGCCTGCCGACCTCGAGTTCCAGCTCCTCGGCGGCGTCCTTGGTGATCGAGGCGACGACGGACTGCCCGCCGTCGAGCTGAACCGTGACCACGGTCATGACCGCACCGGGCTGGACCGCGGAAACGGTGCCGGTGAGCTGGTTGCGAGTGGACAGACGCATGGCTTGGACTCCTTCGAACCGAACAGAACACGGCCACCGTAAAGGGAAATCTCCGCGTCCGCTGCCGGGTGCCGCGGCGGGCGGGAGCAGGTGCGGACGCAGTCACTCCGCCGTGTCCGCACTTGCTGCCCGCGAACCAAGCGCGGTGCCGATTCCGCGTTTTTCGCAGGTTTGCCGCGCGGGAGAGCGGGTAGCCGAACCGCGAGGGACGAGAAAGGGAGGACCCACAGTGAACGACAAAGCCGAGAACAAGGCCGAAGAACTTAAGGGTCGTGCCAAGGAAGCCGTCGGCAACGCCACGGACAACGAGCAGTGGCAGGCCGAAGGCAAGGCCGAGCAGGGCAAGAGCAACCTCAAGCAGGCCGCCGAGAAGGTGAAGGACGCGTTCAAGAGCACCAAGGACTGACCGGACGCGCGTCGCCGAGAAGCCCGGGGCACCTCGCCCCGGGCTTCTTTTTCGCCGTCAAACTTGCGTATCGCGCAAACATTGCGCGGCACGCAAGCACCGCGCTATAGTGGTCTCATGACCGAGCGCCCGAACCTGCGAGACCGCCGCCGCCAAGAGACCCGGGTCGACATCTCCTGGGCGGCAGTCCGGCTCACAGTCGAGCACGGCCTGTCGAACGTGACCATCGAGGAAATCGCCCGCGCGGCGGGAGTTTCCCCGCGCACTGTCAACAATTACTTCTCCAGCAAAGCCGAAGCGATCGTCGCGCGGCACCAGGACCGGGCTCGCGGGATCGCCGATCACCTCCGTGCGCGCCCGGCGGCGGAACCGCTGTGGACCGCCCTGCGGGAAGCCTCGCTGGCACAGCTCGACGACGATCGCGGCACCGCTCCCGGCGGCACCGGAGGTCCACAGTGGACGGCCGGGGTCCGGGTCATGATCGCGGAACCCGCATTGGCGGGCGAATTCCTCAAAGCCAACGTCGCGGCCGAAGAATCACTGGCCGAGGCGATCGCGGAACGCCTCGGCGCGGACGTCCACGACCTCCGCGTCCAGCTCATCGCCACCACCGCGGGCGGCGTGCTGCGCGCAGTCATCCAGGAGTGGCTGCGCACCGACCCGCCCGCGGAGCTGTCCACCATCGTGCACCAGGCGTTCGACACCCTCGCCGAGGTGCTTCCCTGATCCCGCAAGGAGATCCCCATGTCCGCCGTCGTCATCGCGGGTGCCGGGCCGAACGGCCTGATGCTCGCCGCCGAACTCTGCCTTGCCGGAGTCCGCCCCATCGTCCTGGAGCGGCTCGCCGAACCCGACGGGGTGCGCCGTGCCAACGGTCTCGTCGGCCAGGTCGTGCCATTGCTGCACCGGCGCGGGCTGTTCGAGAAACTCACTGGCACGCCGGAACCCATTCCGGCTCCGCGGTTCGTCTTCGGCGCTTTCCCGATCGAATTCGCCGACCTGCCGCGAAACCCGATGTATCTCCTGCCGAAGCCGCAGCACGAACTTGAGCAGACCCTGATCGAGCACGTCCGAGGGCTTGGCGCCGAACTCCGCCGCGGCCACGAAATCACCGGCTTCGCCCAAGACGAGAACTCGGTCACCGTGCAGGTGCAAGGCCCGGACGGGCCGTACGAAATCTCCGCCGACTACCTCGTCGGCGCGGACGGCGGACGCAGCACCGTGCGCAAGCTCGCCGGGATCGATTTCCCCGGCGTCACCTGGGACGAATCGGTGTCCCGCAGCGCGAATGTCCGGCTCCCGCGGTCCTTCGTCGACCCCGCGACCGGCGGGCTGAAGCTGGAGACCGGCGTCCTCCCGCCGTTCCTGCACCACCGGACGGAAACCGGGGTGTTCGTGTTCGCGCCGTTCGACCCGGCCAACCCGGCCGTGTCGACCAGCGAACAAGGCGGCGCGGCGGATTTCGCCGAGGACGATCCGCTGACCATGGAAGAACTGCGCGCGAGCGTGCAGCGGATACTCGGCGTCGACCTGCCGCTCGAACCCCCGTCCGGCCCCGGCCCGTTCCTGCTGCGCAGGCTGACCGGCGGCAACACCAGGATCGCCGAGACCTACCGGCGAGGCCGGGTGCTGCTGGTCGGCGACGCGGCCCACGTGCACTCCTCGATCGGCGGGCCGGGGCTGAACCTCGGCCTGCAGGACGCGGCGAACCTCGGGTGGAAGCTCGCCGCGGAGGTTCAGGGCTGGGCTCCGCCGGGGCTGCTCGACAGCTACGAGGCCGAACGCCGTCCGGTGAGCGAGCGCGTCGTGATGCACACCCAGGCGCAGAGCGCGCTCGTCGCGCCCGGGCCGGAAGTCACCGCGCTGCGCGACTTCTTCACCGAACTGCTGTCCTATCCGGACGCCCGGCAGCACGTCGCCGACCTGATGTCCGGGGCCGACATCCACTACGGCACCGACCCGAGCACCGGCCGCTGGGCACCCGACCTGCCGCTCACCGACCCAGGTCCGCTCACCGCCGCTTACCAAGCCGCGCGCCCAGTACTGCTCGACCTGACGCCCGACGCCGCACTCGCGGACGTGGCCGCGCCCTGGCACGACCGCGTAACCACCGTGTCCACCACCGCAACAGGCGACGCACCCACCGCACTGCTCATCCGCCCGGACGGTTACGTCGCCTGGTCCGCCACCGAAGCCGAACCAGACGTCGAGGCTCTCCAAGCCGCTCTCACCCAGTGGTTCGGCGCACCGGTCAGGTCAGCCGTGTCGTCGCCACGTTGATGAGCGCCCCGGCCGGCAGCGTGCCGTCCGGGGCCACCAGCGATCGGGACGCCACCTTGAACGCGGTCCGCAACCCCATCAGCTGCGTCTCGTCGAGGGCATCGACCTGGTAGTAGGTGTCGTGGCAGGTCTGCCAGACCGAGTCCGGCGGGCCGGACAGGTCCACCAGCAGCTGGTGCCATTCGACCGGCGCGAACCCGGCCGGGCCGAGCAGCGTGTCGAGGCCTTCGCGGGTGCGGCTGCGCGGGTCGCCGGAGGTCGGGATCTGGCGGTCCTCGGCGACCACCGCGAAGAGCGGCCGGGCGACCTTGAGGAACACCTCCAGTGCGTCGGTCCCGCCGCCGCCGACGCCGATCACGAAGGTGCCGCCGGGCCGCAGCACACGGGCGGTCTCGGCGATCACTTTCTCGACGTCGGACATGAGCATCAACGCCATGTGCGACACGACCGCGTCGTAGCTGTCGTCCTCGAACGGCAGCTCCTGCGCGCGGCCTGGCCGCAGGTCCGCGTCGGCGAGCCCGGCCCGGCCGCGGGCGACGTCCAGCTGCTTGGCGGAAAGGTCGATGCCAGCGAGCTTTCCGGTGCCGCGCCCGGCGAGCACGGCCAGCAGCGCGCCGTCCCCGCAGCCGAGGTCGAGCACGCTGCCCGGCTGGCCCACGTGGTCGGCGAACGCCTCGTACACCGAGCGTCCGCCGACGCGGCCCCGATCGGCCAGTTCGGACGCGGCTGCCGGGTTCCGGTCGTGATAGTCGCGCAGGAACTCTTCGGCGGGCGTCATCATGCCCGTGACGGTAGCGCGAACGGTCACTTCAGCAGCTCGGTTTTGGCCAGGTTGACGCAAAGCCCCGCCGGAAGCCGTCCGTCCGCGGTGCGCAGCGGCTCGGTTTCGGCGAGGAACGCCGAGCGCAGCCGGGACAGCTGAGCGTCGTCGAGGGTGTCGGTCGAGTAATACGATTCACAGCACAACGTCCACACCTCGTCCGGTGCGGCGGTCAGGTCGATCTCGTACGGCTCCCAGGAAACCGGCGCGAATCCGGCCGGAGCGAGCACCTCGTCGATCCCCTCGCGACGCGACGTGCGCCGCTCGGCGGTGTACGTCGCCCGTCGTTCCTCCGGCACCTCCCGGAACAACGGCCGAGCCAATTCCAGGAACACCGGAGTCGCGCCGGTCGACTCGGGACCGCCGACGACCACCGCGAACTTCCCGCGCGGAGCCAGCACCCTCGCGACCTCGGCGGCGACCTCCTCGGGGTTGTCCATGAGCATGAAAGCCATGTGCGACACGACCGCGTCGAAGCTGTCGTCCTCGAACGGCAGCTCCTGCGCCCGCCCGTGCCGCAGCTCCGCCCCGGCCAGCTCGGGCCGCCGCCGGGCAAGCGCGAGCCGACCCGGAGAAAGATCAACGCCAGCAAGACTTTCCGCGCCGCCGCGGGCGAAAACGGCCAGCAACGCACCGTCGCCGCAGCCGAGGTCGAGCACCCGGCGCGCGGGCGCGACCCGATCGGCCAGCACCTCGTAACTCGTCCGGCCGTCCCCGGTCACCCGGCCGGACTCGATCAGCACGGACATCGCGTCCGGTTTGCGATCGTGGTACTCACGCAGGTAATTCTCCGCGGCGGAGGTCATGCCCCGACGGTAGCGAATTCCTGGTACCCCTGTGGCATGGACGAAGAAGCTCTGCTCGGCATCGACGTCGGCACGACCGCGGTGAAAGTCGCGGCGTTCGCGCCGGACGGCCGGGAACTCGCGGCGCATTCGGTGCCCTGCCCGATCGCGCGGCCGCGTCCCGGCTGGGCCGAACAGGACCCGGAAGACTGGTGGCGCGCAACGGAAACCGCGCTGCACACCGTCCTTTCCGGACTTCCCGCCGGTTCGGTGCGCGCGGCCGGAATCGTCAGCCAGGTCAACACCCATCTTCTCGTCGATCACGACCTGCGGCCGCTCGCCCCGGCAGTGATCTGGCAGGACCAGCGCTGCGCGAAGATCGCCGCGGAACTCGACGCCCGCTTCACCGACGACGACAAAAAACGCATCTGGGGCGGGCCGATCGTGCTAGATGCGTCGTTCGCGGGTGCGCGGGCCGCGTGGTTCGCGCGCGAACAACCGGAGCTGTGGTCCCGCGCGCGATGGATGATGAGTCCCAAGGACTTCATCGGCGCCCGCCTCACCGGCCGGGTCGCGACCGACCTGCTGT
Source organism: Amycolatopsis sp. NPDC004079 (assembly GCF_040610415.1). Classification (NCBI taxonomy): domain Bacteria; kingdom Bacillati; phylum Actinomycetota; class Actinomycetes; order Pseudonocardiales; family Pseudonocardiaceae; genus Amycolatopsis; species Amycolatopsis sp. NPDC004079. Next base: position 78,174 of record NZ_JBEXMH010000002.1, read on the forward strand.
CCGGCGTGCGCATCGCGGGCGCGTCCGGCTACCTGCCCGAAGCGGTGGCCCTGGTGGACGGACTCGGCGACCGCCTGCCGGAACTGCTCGTTCCCGAGGAACCCCTTGGGCACGCTGCCGTACTGGGCGACGCACCGGTTGTCGTCGGAACCATGGACGCGTTCGGCGCGGTTTTCGGTACCCGCACCACAGAACCGGGCCGCGCGATGGTCACCTGCGGGACGTCGTTGGTAGTCGCGGCCGCCTCGCATCGGAACGAATCGGTCCGCGGCCTGGTCACCTTCCCGCCACGCGGCGATGTCGTCGTGCACGCCGGACCGACACAAGCCGCGGGCGACGCAGTGCGCTGGTGGAGCCGTGTGTCCGGACTGTCTGTGCCGGACGTGTTCGCGTCCGCCGCGGAAGGCCAGCCCGGCGTGGTTTTCTTGCCGCACCTGCAAGGCGAACGCGCACCGCTGTGGGATCCGGACCTGCGCGGCAGCTTCCTCGGCCTGACGTCGTCCACGAGCACGGCGGACCTGTCCCGAGCCGTACTGACCGGGGTCGCGTTCTCCGCGCGGCACGTGCTGGAAACCGTCGAGGAAGCCTGCGGCGAACCCCTCCCGTCGGTGACGTTCTCCGGCGGCGGCGCACGCAGCGACCTGTGGACCCAACTCCACGCCGACGTCCTGTCCCGCCCCGTCGAACGCCTCCGCGTGCACGACAGCGCCGCGCTCGGAGCCGCCCTGCTCGGCGCAGTCGGCGCGAGCCGGTACCCGGACGTCGAAACCGCCGCGGCCGCGACCGTCGCCGTCGAGCAAACCTTCGCCCCCGAGACGGACCTGACCGGCCTGTACGAGGCGTATCGCGCGGCGCACGAAGGGCTCGCGAGAGTGCACGAACGGCTGGCGCGATGGTGATCTAATGGCCAGCATGGAAACCCTCCGCTACGGCAGCGAGCCCAGCCAGTTCGTCGAACTCCACGGGACTCCGGGCGGGCGGGGCACCGCCGTCCTGCTGCACGGCGGATGGTGGCGCGCCCGCCACGACCTGCACCAGCTCGACCCGATGGCGGCCGACCTCGTGGCTGCGGGCTGGTATGTGGCGAACGTCGAGTACCGGCGCATTGACGGCGACACCGGCGGCTGGCCGCAAACCCTGGACGACGTGCTCGCCGCGATCGCCGCCGTCGAACGCCCCGCCGCGCTGCCGACTGTCGCGATCGGACACTCCGCGGGCGGACACCTGGCCCTGCTGGCCGGCGGCGCGCTCTCCGGCGTCGTCGCGCTGGCCCCCATCACCGACGTCCCCCGCGCACGAGCCGAGGAGTTGGGCGAAGGCGCCGCCGGACTGTTCCTGACCGGCGACGACCCCGCGGCCTCGCCCATCCGGCAGGTCCCGATCGGCTGCCCGCAACTGGTCGTCCAAGGCGACGCCGACGTCCGGGTCCCGGTCGCGCACAGCCGCGACTACGTGGCCGCGGCGAAGGCGGCTGGCGACGACGTGGACTACGTCGAGCTCCCCGGCGTCGACCACTTCCGCCTGATCGACCCGGCCGACGAGCCGTGGCAGCCCGTCCGCGAATGGCTCGACCGGCGGTTCAGCTGACGTCCGCCTCCACAAACCGATGCCCGGCTGTGTTCTCGATGACCACAGCCGCCACCTGAGCCGGGTCGACGACCGCCGTGCCGTAGAGATACGCGCCTTCCCGCGCCGCCCGCTCCGACACCATCCAGCCGCCCGCGACCTGGCGCTGGCCGTCCTTGCTGAGGACTACGAGCAGGCATTTCTGCCCGGCCGGAATGCCGGTCACCGAGCCGTCCACACGCACCCACCCGGTCTCCGGGACGATGCTCGCGGTGAGCCGGGTCTGCCCGCTCGCGTCCGCACCGGAAATGACCTTCGTGCCAGGAACCACGCTGGTCGACGACGACGACGGCGGCGGCACCGCCACCGCGGGCCCGGACCAGTTGCGTCCCACCAGCACCCCGACGCTCACCGCGACCGCGGCCACCACGACCGCCGCGACGACCGCCATCGAGCGCCCCCGCCCAGCCTGCGCGCGCGACTCCGCGCGAACCCGGTCGACGGTCCGCCGCATCACCAGGTCCGCACCCACCGGCGGCCCTTCCAGCAACGCCTCCGGCGGCAATTCGCCGAGGAAACTCTGCACCTCGCGCAGAGACGCGGCCTCGGCCCGGCAGCGCTCGCAGCCGTCGAGATGCGCCTCGACGTCGCGCTGCTCGCCCGAGGCGAGCTGACCGGACAGATATCCCGCCAGGTCGACGTGTTCGTCGGCAGTGTTCATCCGGCCACTCCTTCCGCTCGCCGGAACTCGTCCCGCAACGCCCGCAACCCGTAATACGAGCGGGACTTCACCGTGCCCGGAGGAATCCCGAGCCGCTCAGCCGCTTCCGCGACGCTCCGCCCCTGCAGATACATCTGCTCGAGCACCTCGCGATGCTCCGGAGACAGCCCGTCGAGCGCGGCGAGCACCACCATCGAGTCGACGACCTGATCCGCGTGATCCCGCTCGACCGGCCCGCTCGCCGGAGACTCGACCACCTCCTGCGGCCGCGCCTCCTTGGCCCGGAACCGGTCGATCACGAGGTTCCGCACCACCGTCAGCAACCAGCCGCGCACCGACCCGCGCCCGTTGACCAGACTGTCCGGACTGCGCCACGCACGGACGAGCGCCTCCTGCACCACATCTTCCGCCGCCGCGCGATCGCCGAGCAGCCGGGTGGCGTAGGCGAGCATCGCGCGGCCGTGCTCCTCGAAAAGCGCGCGGACCAGCGCCTCGTCCGCAACCGCCCGCCGATGACGAGCCCTGAACCCGGCCATGCCCCGATCATCCTCCCGACCGAGGCCGATTGTCGCGCGCTGGCGCTGTGTTGCTTCCTACCCGGTGGCGGTCCTTTTCTGGTGGCGTTCGCTTCTTTTAGCTTCTTCGGTGCTGGGCGCTGCTTCGCTCGCAGCATGGCTTCGCTGCCGCCTGATCAACGCGGCTTCCCATCCGCCGCGCCTACCGCTCTGGGCACCGCGTCGCGCCGAGCGCCCTCGGTGCCGCTTCCCCGATCAGTGCAGCTCCCCGGCCTGGCCCCGCTCCCGCCCCGACGTCTTCCCGCGCTGAGCGCCGCTTCCCCGATCGATACCCGCCCACCCGCGTGGTTCCGCCGACACGATCGGGGAACGCACCGCCTGCGGGCCCCGGACCTGGGCTAAGTTCGAAATTGATCCAGCCGGAAGGCTTGCTCACCAGGTCGGCGCACGCCGGTGCCGTGCACTGGGATCACCGTCCCGGCCGCCCGACCGCCCTGGAGCCGCCGGGAGCGCTGCGCACACCGCCCTCCCGGCGGCTCCGGGGCACCTTGGGCCGTTTCGCTCCCGGCCATCCGGTGCCGAGGGGACGCCGGTGGCGAGTGGCGACGACTCTCGCCGACTCCACGCTGTCGCACCTTCGCGGCCGAACCGGTGCTGCAACGTCCAAGGATTTTCGGCACTAGCAGCCATCGCCCTGGTCGCGGCGGTCGCGGCGGTCGCGGCGGTCGCGGCGGTCGCGGCGGTCGCGGCGGTCGCGGCGGTCGCGGCGGTCGCGGCGGTCGCGGCGGAGCATACTTCCGCAGAAGCAGGCCAGCCATCGCACAAAATCTCCGGCGGCGGGAAGCCGCGACCAGCCATCACGTCAGCAGACATCCGCCGAACTGGCACCCCGCCTCGCACAATGCGTTGGCCGGGAGCGAACGGCCGATCCCTCCGGCTCGACGGCTCGACGGCTCGACACGAATCGCGGGCCACCGAGTCCGTTGCTTCCGACCTCGCCGCGCAAAGCACCCGACTGTCCACAAAGGACTCAAGCAGCAGCCGCACCGAGGTCGGTCAGCACCACCGGGCTCGCCGGAGCTCCCCTGCGGCGGGCGATTCTCACCAGGCCCCTGCGGCGCAGGCGGTCCATCGCCTGCGTTTCCCACAGCGGCACCCGCCCGCCGACCGACCACAGGTAGCATTCCGCGGCCCCCGCGAATCCGTTGTGGACCACCACCAGCCCGCGCCGGACGTCGTCCAGTGCGTGTACGTCCTCCTCGACGAGCACCATGACCGGCTCCCTCCGTCCCCATCATGGTGAATCGTCCGGGGCCGTCAGCACATCCGGGAATCCACCTCAGGGGTCCCCTGGGGAAATGGGGTCGCCCTCGCCTCGACGACCTGGCAGGATCGGACCCGTGCGGCCGCAGACGATCGCGTGCGACGAATCCGGTTCGGAGGGCGTGAATCTGATCGGCGCGAACACCGCGGTATTCGCGCACGCCGCCGTCCGGCTGGAACCCGCGGACGCCGCTGAATGCGTTGCGCGGCTGCGGGAACTCATCGGCTCCCCCGCACTGGAATACAAAGCCAACCACCTCCTGCGCGCCAAAAACCGCGCCGCCCTGGAGTGGCTGCTCACCGAACCCCTCGCCGAGGCCGCCAGCGTGCTGCTCGTCGACAAGGCGTTGTTCCTCGCGGGCAAAATCGTCGACCTGCTCGTTGACCAGACCCCTTACCCGGAATGCCTGCAACACCGTCCGGACGCCCGCGCCCGTGCCCTGCACCAAGACGGTCCGCGGCTCCACGGCCCGCGCCGCTGGACCGAATTCCTGCGCTCGTTCACCGGACTGTTGCGCACCTCGAACCGCCGCCTCCCCGCGACCAGACCCGACGAATTCTTCGCCCAGACGGACGTCCTCGGCGATCTGGTCGCGGCCCGCCCGCATTTGACCGCCCTGCGCGACGAACTCCTCGCCAACCCGGGCCTCGTCCCGCCGCTCGATCCGTTGATGCCCGCCCTCGCCGACACGATCGCGTTCTGGCGGCCGGAAAACGTCATCCATGACGAGCAGCCGTCCCTCACCCAGGCGCGGCTCGCCCAACTGCTCGATCCGGCGCCGCGGTGGCAGTTCGTCGACTCGAAGTCCGAACCGCGGGTCCAGATCGCCGATTTCCTGGCCGGAGTTGCCCGGCGGCTGACCGAGGAAACCCTGCACGGCGACGGGGACGCGGAGCTGGTCAAGCTGCTGCGGCCGTATGTGCTTCCGGCGTCGGTCTGGATCGGGGATCCGGCGGACTAGTCGCACGCCGCGGTCCCGGTCGCTGTTTCGACGGATCCCGGCTGGCTTACAAAACGCACCCCCGCGAAGGGGTCACAGATCCCGCGGGTTGACGACGTGCACGGCGGCCTCCTCGGCCGATGCCGCGCCGCCGTCGATCCCGATGTCCGAGGCATACAGCTCGGCCTCGGTGTCGGGCCCGAAGCCTGCGTTGGAGGCGACCAGACGGCCCGCGCGGAAGTCGCCGACCTCGTCGTCGACCAGTTCGCCGTCGGTGTCGTCAGTGTCGCCGAGGCCGTCGCCGTCGGTCGCGCGGATCTCCGGGAGTTCGCGGGCCAGCCGGCCTGCCCAACTTTCCCCGGTGGCTTCTTCGGCGGCGGTGGTGCCCCAGTCGCGGGTCGCGAGCGGACGTTCCGGAGGCGAATACCCCTCGTCGTACGGGTCGCTGTCCTCCAAGGTGTCTTCGGGATCCAGCACGCCGGTGTCGGCGTTGTCTTCGATGTCGTCGTCCACTGCTCCTCCTTCCGCGTGCCCAGGTTACTGCCGCCCGCTAGCCTGTGCGCTCACGCCGGGTGGAGGAACGATGACTCAGTGGAGCGGTCCCACGCTGATCGCCGTGTTCGCCGGATTCGGGCTGGCGTTCGTTTTGGTGGTGCCGTACGTGGCGGTCAGCTATCGCAAACGCGGCGAGCTCGGGCTGCTGCGCGCGATCGCCGCGCCGGCCTTCCTCGTGTACTGCTTCGCGCTGGTCACCTACACGCTGCTGCCGCTGCCTGACGTCAACGCGGCGTACTGCGCGGCGCACGAATCGCTGCGGCATCCGGTGTGGAATCCGCTTCAGTTCCTCGAAGACATGAAGCAGTTCAACACCGGACTGCTGGATAATCCGGCGCTGCGGCAGGTGTTGTTCAACGTCGCGTTCTTCGTGCCGTGGGGCGTGTTCCTGCGGCGGTTGTTCGGGCGGAGCATCGGGTTCGCGATCGTCAGCGGGTTCTTCGTGTCGCTCGCCATCGAGACGACCCAGCTGACCGGCGTGTGGTTCCTGATGGAGTGTCCGTACCGGCTGTTCGACACCGGCGACCTGCTGTCGAACACCGTCGGCGCGGGGGTCGGCGCGCTTCTCGCTCCTGTGCTGCGCCGTTCCGGACGGCTGCGTCCGGCCGACGAACCGCGTCCGGTCCTCGCCCGGCGGCGGCTGCTGGGAATGGTGCTCGATCTGATCTCGGTCACGCTGGTGGGCGTCGTGCTGAGCATGATCGCGCTCGCGGTGCAGTACGTCACGAAGGGGACGCTGCAGAACAACACGCTGATCGACGACGTCCTTGGCCGGTGGGTGCCCACTGGGGTTCTGCTGCTGATCGTGCCGCTGATGGGCAACGGCGCGACGCCTGGTCAGCGCGCGGTCATGCTGACTGTGGTGCGCGCGGACGGACGGCCGCCGTCGGTGCTGCAGTCGATCGTCCGGTTCCTGATCGGTTCGGGCGGTTATTTCATTCTGGTCGGCTTGGACTCCGGGTGGACGTCGCTGTGGCTGCTGGCGCATCTGGTGTTCATGGTCTTCACTCGGGGACATCGGGGCCTGACCGGGCTGGTGTGCCGGTTGTCCGTCGTCGACACGCGAGCCGCGGTCCGGGAGCCGGTTGCCCCGCCAGGGTGATGTCGTTTTTTCGCGAGGTTTCGTGCGTGCGGCGGGGCAGACTGGTCGGCGTGTACGAGGACACTGAACGCTGCATCCGCGCGGTGCAGTCGAAGGACGACCGGTTCGACGGGTGGTTTTTCACCGCGGTGCTGACCACGCGGATCTACTGCCGGCCGAGCTGTCCGGTGGTGCCGCCCAAGGTCGAGAACATGCGCTTCTACCCGAGCGCGGCCGCCGCGCAGGCCGCCGGATTCCGCGCCTGCAAACGCTGCCGGCCCGACGCGTCGCCCGGTTCTCCGCTGTGGAACGAACGCGCCGACGTCGTTGCTCGCGCGATGCGCCTGATCGGCGACGGGGTCGTCGACCGGGAAGGCGTGCAGGGGCTCGCCGCGCGGCTCGGATACAGCGTGCGGCAGATCGAACGCCAGGTGCGGGCCGAACTCGGCGCGGGACCGCTCGCGCTCGCCCGGGCCCAGCGCGCCGAGACCGCCCGGCTGCTGATCGAAACCACCACGATGCCGATGAGCGATATCGCGCACGCCGCGGGGTTCTCCAGCATCCGGACGTTCAACGAAACCGTGCGGGCCGTCTTCGCGCTGACGCCGAGCGAACTGCGCTCCCGCGTACGCGGCGGCAAGCGGACCAAGTCGCCGGGCGTGCTGTCGCTGCGGCTCCCGTTCCGCCGTCCGCTGTGCCCGGACAACCTGTTCGGGCACCTGATCGCCACCGCGGTCCCGGGCGTCGAGGAATGGCACGACGGCGCTTACCGCCGCACGCTGCGACTCCCGCACGGCCACGGCGTCGTGTCGCTCCGCCCGGAGCCGGACCACGTCGCGTGCCGCCTGAGCCTCACCGACCTGCGCGACCTGGCCGCCGCGATCAGCCGCTGCCGCTGGCTGCTGGACCTGGCCGCCGACCCCGTCGCGGTCGACGAGCAACTCGCCGCAGACCCGACCCTCGCTCCCCTGGTCGCCGCCGCTCCCGGCAGGCGCGTCCCGCGCACGACCGACTCGGCCGAGTTCGCCGTGCGGGCTGTCCTCGGTCAGCAGGTCTCGACCGCAGCCGCCCGGACCCACGCGGCACGCCTCGTCCTGGCGCACGGCACCCCGATCGAGGACCGGGAAGGCGGCCTGACGCACCTGTTCCCGTCGCCCGAGTCGCTGGCCGACCTGGACCCGGAAACGCTGGCGATGCCGAAGTCGCGCCGCGCGACCCTGCTGGGCCTGGTGTCGGCTCTGGTCTCCGGCGACGTCGACCTGACCGCAGGCGGCGATTGGGTCCACGCCCGCGCGCAGTTGGCCGCGCTGCCGGGTTTCGGCCCGTGGACGGTGGAGAGCATCGCCATGCGCGCCCTCGGCGATCCGGACGCCTTCGTCGCGACCGACTTGGGCGTGAAGATCGCCGCCGAAACCCTAGGCCTGCCAACGAGTCCAGGTGCGTTGATCGCACACGCCAGCCGGTGGCAGCCGTGGCGCGCGTACGCGGTCCAGCACCTCTGGGCGACCGGTGACCACCCGATCAACCGGATTCCCGCGGTGTCGGCATGACTGTGGTGCACACCGTCATCGACAGTCCCGAAGGACCGCTGACCCTCATGGCCCGCGACGGCGGCCTCGCCGGCCTGTACATCGGCGACGAACAGTACCGCCCGCCACGCGCCGCCTTCGGCGACCGGGACGACCGCCCGTTCGGCGCGGCGACGCGTCAGCTGCACGAGTACTTCGCCGGTGACCGGGTCGAGTTCGACCTTCCGTTAGCTTTCAGTGGCACTCCTTTCCAAGAGACGGTGTGGCGGGCGCTTCTGCGGATCCCGTACGGCGAGACGACGACCTACCGAGAGCTGGCGGAATCGATCGGCCGCCCGACGGCGTCCCGTGCGGTCGGCCTGGCGAACGGCCGGAACCCCATCGGCATCGTGGTGCCGTGCCACCGGGTGCTGGGCAGCGACGGATCGCTGACCGGCTACGCGGCTGGGGTGGAATGCAAGCGGAGGTTGCTGGAATTGGAGCGGGGCGGGCGGTTGGGTGGACGGTTGGTTGCGGGGTGAGTCGTGGTCGGGTCGGACCAGGTGACCTGATTCCGCTCGGGGCTGGGCCGGGTGGATGAGCTGCTCGGCTCCGAACGGGGTTTGGCGAGCAGACCTACTCGGCTCAGCCTGAACTGCGCCAACTCAGACCACGCCGCGCATCGCCCAACTCCGATCGGGGCCAGGCCGAGCGGTTCGACTCGCGTCGAACCGCGCTGGCTCGGCTCGGGTTCCCGACCAAGCCGTGGCCGGGCTCAGTTGAACCAGCCGTTCACCGTTCCGAAGTCCAGTGCCCCAGTCACCTCCCCGTAAGTCCCCTGCTTCAGCACCTCGGCCGCTGCGTGGTGGGCAAGCGAGTAAGCCGCCTGGGCGATCGACGTTCCGACGCTCACCCGGCGCACTCCGGCCGCAGCGAGGTCGGACACTGGAGGTGCGCCCGGTCCGGCCATGGCGCTCACGGGAATCGGCGAGGACTTTGCCAGTTCTGCCAAGACTTCGACGTCCACCAGGCCTGGGACGAAGATGCTGTCCGCTCCGGCGTCGGAGTAGACGCGGGCTCGGGTCAGGACATCGTCGAAGCGGCCGGCGGGTTCGCCGATTCCGAACAGGTACACATCCGTTCGCGCGTTGATCCACAGCTCCGAGAGACCGGCTGTCGCGGCGGCGGCTCGGGCTGCGGTGAAGCGTTCTGCCTGTTCGTCTGGGGTGAAGAGAGTCAGGGTTCCAGCGCGGGAGTCTTCCAGGTTCACGCCTACCGCTCCGGCCTCGACTACGCCGGTCACGGTTTCCGCGACGGCGGAGGGGGCTAGGCCATAGCCGCCTTCTACGTCGGCCGTCACCGGGACTTCTACGGCTGCGGCGATTTGCGCGATGACCGACAGCATCTCGGCGCGGGAGAGGTGTTGGCCGTCGCCTCTTGCCAGGGCCCAGGAGACGCCTCCGCTGGTGGTGGCGATCGCTGGGGCGCCAGCGCGTTCGATGGCGACCGCGCTGCCCGCGTCCCAGGCGTTCGGCAGCACGAGGACGTCCGCGGCGTGCAGTTCGCGGAAGAGATTTGCCTTGTCTTGCAACGAGTTCACGAGGTTCCTCCCCAGTAGCGAGCCCCGGTCGGGGCAACTGCGGAGGAACGTATCAGCGGGCACCGACAAAAACGGTGCCGAAGAAATCAAGGGAGGTCGAAGCCTAGTTCGCGGGCGGCATCGGCGGGGGTCGGCTGGGTCCAGCGACGGGCGACGGCTTCGTGGGTGGACAGCGAGCGCAACTCGGCTCGGTCCAGGTACAGGATTCCGTGCAGGTGATCGGTCTCGTGCTGGACGATTCGTGCTGGCCAGCCCGACAATTCCTCGTCCAGGGCCGCACCGGTTTCGTCGCTGCCGCGAAGGCGGATCCGCAGGGCTCGGGCGACGACGGCCTGCCAGCCGCGCACGCTGAGGCAGCCTTCGAAGAACGCGGCGGTTTCGTCGCCCACTCGGGTGTACGTGGGGTTCACTAGCACGCGGAACGGCAGCGGGGCGATCCCGCGGGTGGCGAGGGTGGATTCGGCGACACCTGGACGTTCGCGGGCACCGTCTTCGACAACAGCGATCCGCACCGACAGGCCGATCTGCGGCGCAGCGAGGCCGACGCCGGGTGCGGCGCGCATGGTCTCCTTCATGCCCTCGATCAGCGCGGGGAACATCCCGTCGCTTAGTTCGCCGTCGTACGGACGGGCCGCCGCGCGCAGCACTGGGTCTCCTGCCTGCACGATCGGCCACGGCAACGGCTGGGCGAGCAGTTTTTCGACCTCTTCGGCGAGCACCGGCGGACCCCTCTCCAAGGGCAATAGGACAGCGGCATGATCGCACCCGCGCGGAGCACGACACTCGCCCGGGGATCAGGCAAGCTGGCAGCCGTGGCCTACGACGTGAACGCGATCCGCAAGCACTTCCCCGCGCTCGAGAGCGGCGCTGCCCACTTCGACGGACCTGGCGGCTCCCAGGTACCGGACGTGGTCGGCGAAGCAGTGTCCTCGACCCTCTGCGCCGCTATCGCGAACCGCGGCACCGTCACAGCGGCGGAGCGCCGCGCGGACGGCGTCGTGCGCGAAGCCCGCCAGGCCGTCGCTGACCTGCTCGGCGCACGGCCGGAAGGCGTCGTGTTCGGGCGCAGCATGACCCAGGTGACCTACGACTTCTCCCGCACGCTCGCGAAGAACTGGGGCCCTGGCGACGAGGTCGTGGTCACCCGGCTGGACCACGACGCCAACGTCCGGCCGTGGGTGCAGGCCGCCGAAGCGCGCGGCGCGACTGTTCGCTGGGCAGACTTCGATCCGGAGACCGGCGAGCTGCCGACGTCAGCGATTACCGAGCTGCTCACTGACCGGACGCGACTGGTCGCGGTCACGGCGGCGTCGAACCTGCTCGGCACACGTCCGGACATCTCGGCGATTACCGACGCGGTGCGCGAAGCAGGCGCGCTGAGCTATGTGGACGGCGTGCATCTGACGCCGCACTCGCCGGTCGACATCGCCGCGCTGGGCGCTGACTTCTACGCCTGCTCGCCGTACAAGTTCCTCGGCCCGCACCTCGGTCTTCTCGCCGCCGCGCCCGATCTCCTGGAGACACTGCAGCCGGACAAGCTGCTGCCGTCGAGCAACGCTGTTCCGGAGCGTTTCGAGCTAGGTACGTTGCCGTACGAACTCCTCGCGGGCACTACTGCGGCCATCGACTTCCTCGCTGGGCTCGTGCCGAGCGAAGGCAGCCGTCGCGAGCGTTTGCGTACGTCGCTTACAGCGCTCGAAGCCCACGAAGACGCACTGCTGCAGCGGTTGGAAGACGGTCTGGCTGCACTGCCGCGCGTCGTCCGTTACGGCTCACCGACGCGCCGCCGTACGCCGACAGTGTTGTTCTCAGTCACCGGCCTGCCGCCGCAGGCTGTGTACGAGCGTCTCGGAGCGCGCGGGATCAACGCGCCTGCTTCGACGTTCTACGCCATCGAGTGCGCACGGCATCTCGGTCTCGGCGACGCTGGTGCAGTACGCGCTGGCATCGCGCCGTACACGACTGCAGCGGAAGTCGATCTGCTGCTCGCTGCTGTTGCGGAGCTGTGAATGAGCATCGAGACGACTGTCGACGGACAGGTCACCACCATCACCATCAATCGGCCGGAGAAGCGGAACGCGCTCACGAAGGCGATGTACGTCGCCCTCGCCGACGCCTTCGACGCTGTCCGCACGCCTATCGCCGTACTGAGCGGAACTGGCGGCGCGTTCACAGCGGGTAACGACCTCGGCGACTTCCTTGCCCACGAAGCAGGAGACAGCACGAAGACGCCCGCGCGGGTCTTTCAGGAGGCATTGCTCGCGACGCAGGCGGTGGTGGTCGCATCGGTCGACGGTCCGGCAGTCGGCATCGGCGCGACCCTGCTGCTCCACTGCGACCTCGTCTACGCCACCGAACGCAGCTACCTGCAGTTCCCGTTCGTGCCGTTGGGACTGGTGCCGGAGTTCGGCAGCAGTTACGCGCTGCCGCGCCGAGTCGGTCCACAGCGTGCAACGGAGCTACTGCTGTTCGGAGAACGGCTGCCTGCGGTCGAGGCGGCGCAACTCGGGTTGGTCAACGAAGTGCTCCCTGACGTGACAGCGCTCAGCAAGCGCGTCGAGGAACGCGTCGGAACGCTCGCCACCCGATCGGTGCGCGCGGTGACGGCGACACGCGTACTGTTGCATGACCGCACTGACCTGAGCGTCGAAGAGCGAATGGAGTCGGAGTCCAAGCACTTCGCCGAACTGCTGCACGACCCGGCCACTGTCGCCACGTTGCGCGCGACGCTCGACCGGCGCTAGCGACGGCGGCGCTTGTCCACCGCGGCATCGAGAACTGGACCTAGTTCCTCGACGACGGTGTCGAGCGCCGTCACCGCGTGCTCCACGCGCGCCAACACCAAGGCCCCTTCAAGCGCACTGATCATCAACACTGCCAACGAAGCAGCGCGGGCAGCCGGTACGCCCATCTGCTCCAGCGCGGACACGATGGGCTTCCGCCACTGCACGAAGGCGTCGTTCGCACGCTCGCGCAACGGTTCGCTCGATGCTGCCGTGTCGGTGACTGTGGCGACTAACGGACAGCCGTAGTCGTAGCCGATCTCGACGAACTCCGCGCGCCAGTACTCGACAACCGCGGCGAAGAGCGCCGACGGCGTCGGGTCCGTCAGGGAGTCCATCGCGCGCGTCACGCGACGCGCGGCGTAGCGGCCAGCCCAGTCGATCGCTTCGCCGAACAGCTGTTCCTTACCGCCCGGGAAGTAGTGCTGCAGCGACCCCCGCGGTGCCTCGGCATGCGCTACCACCTCGCGCATGCCGGTGCCGCTCAGGCCTTGCGTACGCAGCAACTGCGCAGCGCTGAAGACCATCCGGTCGCGCGCCGGCCGTTCCGTCATCGAGCGTCTCCTCCGTGACCGTCAGCTCGTACTCGTTCTCGCCGCCGTACGCCGGGGCGAAGCGGAACCCGCACGCCCGGAGCAATCCTTCCGCAGCGACGTTGCTCTCCTGCACAGTGGCGTGCAGCGTCCAGTCCCGCCACTGCTCGGCGGCCAGCCTGACCAGGCCGCGGCCGATGCCCCGCCGCTGCCACCCGTCGGCGACGAGAAGGCCCAGCTCAACGCGGCGGCCGTCCTCCGGAACCGCGTTCAGCAGCCCGGCGGGCGCGCCGGAAACCTCGGCGATGAGCGCGGTGCCGGCGAGGAGGAAACGCCGGTACCGGGACAGGACCGCCTCCGGGTCGATCGGGCCGCCGAGGGTGAACCGGCGGCTCAGCGATTCCGGCGAGCAGGCGCGGACGAGATCGGCCGCGGAACCGGCGGCGGCCGGTCGCACGGCGGTCATGACAGTCGTCATAACCCGAGGGTGGCACACGGCTTCGGCTATGACAAGCGTCATGGGAGATGTCACGCTGCCGACACGGCCCGCGCGGTCCGCGGGCCCCGGGACCGCCGGACGGCCACCGGTTTCGGGCAAGACGAATTCACTTATCGTATCCGCTATACCCCATCGGCGGTAATTCCACCGATTAATCGAGCGTTGACCACGATGCGTGTTCGCTGGGCCTCTTTGGGTGAAAACGGTTCCCGATACCTGCCGGACACCCGTTTCTTCCTTATATTTTCCTGGACGCTCCGACATGCGAGCAAAGGAGACACGGCCATGACCCAGTCACTCGAAGTTCCGACGAAGGAATTCTGTCTCGACTGGACGATGGACGGGGCCAATGGCGGCAGGGTGCACTTCACCCTGTCCGGCCAGGTGAGCCTGTTGGACGGCAAGAGGTTCTACAAGGTCGACGGCGTGCTGTACATCGCGGACGGCAGCGCGTACTGCCGGGAGATCGGGAACCCGCGGCTGCACGTGCGGCGCAACGGCGTCGAGGAGACCGGACGGCAGTGGGGCTGGGAGACGATCAGTTCCCGCAAGAGCGCGAACCGGCTCTGCACAATGGACGGTTATTTCGTGCGCACGGGCTACTGGGCGCCCGCCGATCGCAGCATCCAACTCGGAATCGTCGCCGAACACGGGATCACCCGGCGGCGTTCGCACAGCCCGACCGCCACGATTCGACTGGTCGACTGAATGGTTCCCGGATATCGGGATTGCTCCTCGGTTTGTGATCGGCAATGCCTGATTCCGGGATGAAAAGCGGCAAGGCATTTCGCGACGGCTCGGGCGGGCAAGCCTGCCCGAGCCGTCCGCGAGGGAAACCCGCGGTTGCCTCCTCGCGAACATCCGGCACACAGCCGACCGTCGCGATGACACAAGATCGCTTGCCCGCCAACGTGAACCGTGCGAATCGGACGATCCACCGTCCGCTGACGGCAAGGAACCGCCTGCGCGGCAACCCATTCGCGGGCGAGCGCGGCGAAAGATCAATCCAGGCAACGTGCTCTGGGCCACCCGGGTGCGGCCGGACATTGGCCTGGACCACTCGTCGCCGCCCCACCCTCCGCTCGTCGTCACCCACACGGGTAAACCCCTGCCCTGGAGGTAAGCAGGAACACACCGGATCCCCAGGAAAAACGTGAAAAACGTTGTGCGGGACACAGCGCTCGCGCGCGCGAAAGAGGACCATGGGAGCCATGCGGAACAGGACTCGGGCAGGCAGACCACCACACCCTGGCAAACGATTGCTCCGACGGCTCGGCGCTGTGCGCAACCCGCTCGTGCGACGGTCGGACCGGATCGAAGGCGTGTTCGCCGGGATCGTCACGCTGCTGGCGCTCATCGCGATTCCGTTCGCGATGATGATCGGCAGCGCGGACATCACCGCCGAGACCGCCGCGTCGGACGCGCAGCTGCAGTCGCGGCACCAGGTCACCGCCACGGTGCTCACGACCGCCGCGCAGCCGGCCGCTTCCGTCGGCGACAGCGCGCCGATCGCCAACACCGCGCGCGTGAACGCGGTCTGGAAGCCGCCGAACAGCGTGCAGCGGACCGGGATCATCACGGTGCCCAGCGCTTCCGCGACCGAGGGTTCGACCACCGACATCTGGCTCGACGACACCGGCAAGCAGACGACCGCCCCGCTGACGCACGCGGACGCGGTCACCAATGGCGTGCTCGTCGCGGCCTTCTGCTGGCTGTGCGCGGTCGCGGTGCTGGGCGGAGCGTTCTGGGTGGCACGGCGAGTGCTGGACCATCGGCGCGCGGCGCGGTGGGCTGCCGAGTGGGCGCAGTTCGCTGGGCCGGAAGCGGTTCGCTGAGGTTTTCGCGGGCTGGGTGGTCGCGGGGCTTGCCGGAGCGTTCCGCACGGCTTGGCGAGCGCCCCGGCGGATGGATGCGGTTGGCGGTTCGCTGACACGTTCGCGGACTGCGCGGCGACGGCGTTTGCCTGAGCAGAACGAGTTGGCAAGACCTCCGATGGATGGATGCGGTTCGCGAATCCTCGACCGGCTCGCTGACGTCATCGCGGGCAGGGTTCGCGGGGCTTGCCGGAGCGCTCCGCGCAACCTGGCAAGACCTCCGGCAGACGGGTGCGGTTCACGAAGCCGCGACCGACTCGCTGACGTCATCGCGGGCAGGGTGGTCGAGGGGCTTGCCGGAGCGCTCCGCGCAACCTGGCAAGACCTCCGGCAGACGGGTGCGGTCCGCGAAGCCGGAAGCGGTGCTCGACGGAGCGTTCTGGGCAACTCGACCATCGGCACGCCGGGCCGTCGCTCTGGCGTGATTCGCGCGGACCGGAAGCAGCCCTGCGCGGTTGCTGCTGGCTAGCGCGTCGGCAAGTCATCCGGTACCGAACGGACCAAGTTCGCCAGGTCCGCGAGCAGGAAGCGGCCCGGCGATTGCTCGGCCAGCACCGCGCTCGGCAGTCGGACGGGCCACATTCGCGACCCCCAAGATGCACGGTCTGGCGTAGTTCGCTGGGCCCGGAGGCAGTCCGCTGTCGCGTTCCGCTGCCTCCGGGCCCGGCTCGGCGGACCGAGCGGGGCGACACCCCCAGCGTCGCCCCGGGCCGGTACTACGCCTGCCGCTCTTGCCCGGATGTGGCGAGTTAGCCACCAGCTATCTCGTCGAGGCACAGTCTTGTGGAGCCCTCCGGCGATTGTCAACTGTGAGCTAATCTGAGATAGTCGCCTTAGCTGAGAGCAATCAGCTGCAACTGGAGGGGCGTAGCAGCATGTCCGAAGACATTCAGCCGGCGGATGCCCGGCCCACCCTGGCCTCCAGACTCGACGACCTGTTCCGCACCGTGCGCCCGCAGGGAAGGCACTGGACGAACGCCGAGGTGGCAGCCGAGCTGAAGCGGGCCTCGCCGGAGCTGAAGGTCGGCGCGGTGTACTTGTCTCAGCTGCGCACCGGCAAACGGACCAACCCTTCTCAGGAGCTGCTGGCCGCACTGGCGAAATTCTTCGGGGTGTCCGTCGCGTACTTCTTCGACGACGAGGTCGCCGGGTCGGTCTTGTCCGAGCTGGCCGCGGTGGAGGCGATGCGCCAGGCGGGCGTCCGGGCGGTCGCGATGCGCGCGGCGGGCATGCGCGAGGAAAACCTCCAGGCGATCACCACGATCATGGACCAGTACCGCAAGATGCAGGGGCTGCCCCCGGTCACGGACGAAGCGGCACGGTGACCGGCACCCCGTCCGAAGCCCCGCAGCGGCGCGAGCAGCTGCGGCGGATGCGCGACGAAGGCGCCCGGCGGATCGCCGAACTCGGCCTTCCGCCGAAATACGACCTGGCCGCTCTCTGCGCGCGCCTCGGCGAGATCCGCGAACGGCCGATCACCCTCGTGCCGCTCCCGATGCCGGCTTCGCACCCGTGCGGCATGTGGGTAGCCGCACGGGGCGAGGACCTGATCTTCTTCGACGCCAACACCACCGGGGCGCACCAGGAGCACATCATCTTGCACGAGCTGGGTCACATCATCTGCTGTCATCGCGGTTCTGGTCTGTTGGACGACGAGAGTGCCCGGTCGCTTTTTCCTAATCTGGATCCGGACATTGTTCGGGATATGTTGATGCGCGCTACTTACGATGACGCGCAGGAGCAGGAGGCGGAGATCATCGCGTTTCTGCTTTCCGAGCGGATGGGTGCTCCGGTCAAGCCGGTTGCGGGGGTTCCTGAGGTTGGGGAGAAGCCTCTGGATCGGATTGAGCGGTCGCTTCTTTGAGGGGACGGCTCGTCGCCTGGCGACGACGAGCCGTCCTTGGCTGCGCGGGCACCCCGATCGTTAGGTCCGGTTTAGGGATTGGTTTGCGCGGATCGCAATTCGGCCAGCTCTGCGCCTGCGACTCCGACCGCGTACCTCAATTGGTCTTCTCGGTGTTCGCTGGTGATGAAGAATCGCAATCTGGTCTGCTCCTCTTCCACTGCTGGATGCAGGATTGGGTCCACTACCACGCCGCGTTCGTACAATGCCGTCGCTAGCCTCAATGTGGCATCCGAACCGCCTACCACGCAGGGCACGATCGGTGTGTCCCCGGCTGAACCGGTCGGCAGTCCGACTGCTGTGGCCAGTTCCAGGAACAACCTCGAATTATCCCGCAGTCGCGCCAATCTTTCCGGTTCCTCCTGCAGAATCCTCAGTGCGGCATGGGAAGCTGCCGCGTTGGCCGGAGTGATTCCTACGCTGTAGACAAAACCTGGCAACGAGTACCGCAGCCAGCGCACCGTCTTCGCCGACCCGGCCAGGTATCCTCCGCAACCGGCCAGTGACTTCGACAGGGTTCCCATCCAAAGATCGACCCCGGCGCGATCAACCGCGAAATGGTCGCCGACTCCTGCTCCGCGTGGGCCCATGGTGCCGATGCTGTGCGCTTCATCGACCATCAGCAAGGCTCCATAGCGTCGCTTAAGGTCAATCAGCGCAGGCAAATCAGCGACATCGCCGTCCATGCTGTAGACGCCTTCCACGACGATCAACACCCTCCGGAACCGCGATCGCGATCGACGCAGCACGTCCTCCAGTCGTGCTGTGTCGTTGTGCGGGAACGGTTGCCGCGTAGCGCCGGACAGGGCGCAGCCTTGCAGGATGCTGTCGTGTGCCAGCGAATCGTGCACGATCAGGTCGCCCGGGCCGACCAGGTGGCCGATCGCGCCGACATTCGTCGCGTGTCCGCTTACCAGGACCAAGCTGTCCTCTACGCCCAGGAACGCGGCTAGCTCCGCCTCCAGGTCACGTGACAGATCGCGGTCCCCAGCAAGCAAGCGGCTGCCGGACACCGAAGTCCCGTATCGGTCGACGGCCTCGTGCACCGCCGCGGTCACCGCTGGATGACCGGCCAGTCCTAGATAGTTGTAGCTGGAGAAGGACAAATACTCACGGCCGGCCACCGACGTTGTGGCGTCCATCCGTCCCTGATGCTTGCGGAAGTAGGGATTCGGCACCCCTAGATCATCGAATTCCTTCAGCCGCGCTTCGATCGCCGCTGCCTCTGGGAACTCTTCGATCGCCGCGCTCGTTCGATCCCACACCGGCGCGGGGGTGGTCGGTGGAGGACCAGCGGACACCAAAGCCGTTGCGGGAGCCAGCATTCCGGCTACCGCGCCTACCGTCAGCGCGCCCGACTGTTCGACCTCCAGCGGCAAACCCGGGAATCGCTTGCGCAGTCGGCCTTCCAGTTCGGTCAGCATCAGTGAATCGAAGCCGAGGTCGTCGACCAGCAACTGCCCGGCGTACAACTCGTTGACCGGGAACGCTGTCGTCCGTGCGACTTCCTCGAGCACGACCGCCAACACGTCCCGCGCGGACGTTGTCTCCGCTGCCTCCTCGACCGGCGTGGCGGTGCTGCCCAGAGGCTCCAACGTCTGCGCCTTGGCCAGCTTCGCGTCGTCGACGACCCAGTGGCGGCGCGGGCTAAGCGGGCTTGGCGGCAGCGTGCAGTGCGGCAGGCCGTTCTCGATCGGTCTTAGTCCGATGCCGGTCACCGCGCGCGGAGCCAGCTCGTGCGGCAGACCGTCCTCGATTGGCTCCTCCCCTGCCGACACCACGCCAGCGAACACACCGGGGGCCAGCTCGCCGTTCTGCCCGGATTCCAGGGCGACTGACGCGTCGACGAGCTTGGCGATCGCATCGGCGACATCGTCGGCGGCTACGGCGAGCCGCTCGGGGAAGAGCGTTCGGCGGGCGAGAGTGCCTGCTACCGCGGCCAGCGACGGAGTCTCGCTGCTGAGCGTGTCAGCGACCTCGCGGGCGTGCCGAGCGAGCCCGGCGCGGTCCCGGGCGGTGAGCAGCAGCAGGCGCGGCGTTTCGGCGGACGGGGATTCCTGCGCCGCCTCCTCGATCACCACGTGCACGTTCGAGCCGCCGAAGCCGAACGCGCTCACTCCGGCTCGGCGCGGGCCGTCGCTGTCCCACGGGGTGATCTGGCCGGCCACCTGGAGCCCGGCGTCCCGCAGCGGCAGATGGTCCGCCTGCTCGAAATCCGGCTGCGGCAGAATTTGTCCCTTGTGGACGGACAAAATGGACTTGATCAGACCCGCGATTCCGGCGGTGCCAAGGGAATGCCCGACCACTGACTTCGCCGCGCCGAGATACGCCGGTTCTTCCGCGCCTTGGCGCAGCTCGGTCAGCGCGCTGATCTCCACGTCGTCGCCGACCGCGGTCGCGGTGCCGTGCGCCTCCAGGAAACCGACCGACGCGGGGTCGACTCCCGCGTCCCGGTAGGCCCGCCGCAACGCTCGCAGCTGGCCGGATTCCTGCGGCATCATGCCGCCCTTGACGGTGCCGTCATTGGACAATCCGACGCCGCGGATCACCGCGTACACCCGGTCGCCCGCCGCTCGCGCGTCCGCGAGCGGGCGCAGCACCAGGACGCCCGCCCCCTCGCCGAGCACGAAACCGTCGGCCCGGCGGTCGAACGGGCGGCATTCCCCGGTGCGCGAGATGGCGCCGATCCGGCACAGGCCTACGAACAGGTCCGGGGCCAAGACCAGCTGTGCGCCGCCGGCGACGGCGATCCGGCATCTGCCCGCCCGCAGCGCGAACACCGCGTTCGCCACCGCGGTCAGCCCGCCGGAGCAGGCCGAGTCGAGTGCGTAGCTCTCGCCGTGCAGGTCGAAGACGTTGCTGATCGAACTCGGCCCCATGTTGAGCAGCAGCCCGGCCATCGCGGTGGCGTGCAGGCCGCTGACCGCGGACGCCGCCTCGGCCATCGCCGGATCGCCCGCCCGGCCGAACTCGCCGCCGATCAATTGTTTCAGCCGCAGGTGCAGCGTGCTCATGTCGCGGTAACCGCTGTCGCTCAGCGACATGATCACTGACGTGTCGTCGCGGTCGAAGCCCCCCGCTTCCCATCCCGCGTCCTGCAGCGCTTCGCGGGTCAGGTCGACCAGCAGCCGGTGCTGCGGGTCGAGCGATTTGGCCCGTCGCGGCGGGATCTTGTAGTGCCCCGCGTCGAAGTCGCCGACGTCCTCCAGCAGCGCCATGCGGTCGGAGTAGACCGCGGTGCTGTCCCGGAAATCGTCGTTGTAGAACGCTTCGCGCCGCCACCGCGAATCCGGCACTCGCCGAAACTGCGGTTTGGGCTCGCTCAGCAGATCCCAGTACTCGTTGACGTTGCGCGCTCCCGGAAAACGGCATCCCATTCCGACAACGGCGATGTCCTGGTTATTTTCGGATTCTTCCCACCCAGATGCAGCAGACCCCATGGCATGACTTCCTCGTGCCGATTCCCACCCAGTCGACACCGAGATTGCCCGTTCTTACCCGGTTTTTCAAGGGCATTGGGCAATTTGCGGAGGAATGCACAGACAACTCAACTCACGGTAGCCGGGCGATCACGCCACCAGGCCACAGTCGCGGCGGCCTGATCTTTCTCGCGGGTCGGAGTAATATCGAAAAAGTCCTGTGCCGCACGGGAATCGAGGACGAACGGGAGGTCGAACTGGTAGCGCACCTCCCGCAGCTCACGCAACAACGGCGAAACGAGAGCGCCCGCGTTCAGTAACATCGGGGAAAGGCGTTGCACAGCCACCGGAGCCACTCCGGACGCCTCGCACAACAGCGCGACCATCACCCGAGCGGACCGCGGCGGACCAGTCGGCACATGCCACGTCTGACCCCACGCCTTTTCTTCGCGTGCGGCCGCGACCAGCGTGCGCGCGACATCGGGAATGTACGTCCAACTGTGCGGTGCGTCCGGATCGCCGAGTACCTGCACCTTCTGCCCTCGCAGCACGTTCGGCACTACGCGGGCGGCGAGATGGCCGCCGTCTGTCACTCCTGGACCGAAGAAATCGGAGGCGCGCACCTCGACCACGCGGATGCGGCCCTCGTCGTGCATCGCGTGTAGTTGTCCGGAGAGCAGAGCCCGGATCCGGCCCTTGGTTCCGGTGGCCGCGAGCGGCAGATTCTCAGTGAGCGGACCGTCGACCGGGCCGTAGCCGTACAAATTCCCCAGCGAAGCCAGCAGCGCGCCGTGCGTTTCGGCCGCAGCGCAGATCGAGTCCTGCAGCGGCGGCCAATCGGTCGCCCACCGATGATAAGGCGGGCTCGCACAGCTGTAGATCGCTGTCGCGCCCTTGGTCGCGTCGACGAGCGCGGCCTGGTCGGCGGCGTCGAGCGCGACGTGTTCCAGCCCCGGTTCGTTCTCTCGGGGCGAACGGGCGATCACCCGTACCCGCTCGCCTTGCTCAGCCAGCAAAGCCGCAGTGGCCGCGCCCGCCGGTCCGTACCCGATCACCACCTGAAGACCCATGGCGACACCCTAACCACCAGCGCATCCCGTTGCGGCCGTTCACGAACCGGCCGCCCGCCGTTCACCGGACCGCCACGGCGGACCGGTCCCGCCCACGCCGCCGTCACCCGGGATCCACTCGGAATTCGCCCAGGCCAGAACCCGTTTTCCGGCCCTAGTTCAGCACGTTGCGGTGGTGTATGGTCGCCGATCGTGAACAATTCCGCCAAGGTCGCCGCGCACACCGTTCCGCCCACCGGGCACTGACCGCATCCCGGGGGCGCGAGTGAACACCCTGAAGATCATTCTGTTCTCTTTGTCGGCGGTCTCCTCGTACGCGGCCTTGCTGTACAAGCTTTTCTCGATGCGCCGCTCGTGGCGCGACCCGGCCTACATCGTGCTGATGACGACGCTGATCCTGCAGTGCGTCACGTTCACCCTCGGCGCGATCTCGCTCAGCATCGGCTCGCTGTTCGGGATACCGAACCTGGCGATCTTGATCTTGCACCTGGCCGCGGTCGCGTACTGCATCAGCGCGCAGCTCCTCCTGATGCTGTGGGCCAATCCGCCCTCGGAGATCCGCTCTCAGATCCGCGCGTGGATCGTTTCCGGCGCGGTGCTGTTCGTGGTGCTGACCGTGCTGTTCTCCATCGGCAACAAGCCGGGCACGCCGGGAACCGCGTTCGCCGTGGGCAGCAAGGACCCGGTGATCCTCACCTATCTGCTGCTGTTCATCATCTCGCAGGCGGTGCCGTGCGTGACGATCTATCTGCAGTGCCTGCCGTACGCGCGAAGCACGTCGAGGGTGTGGCTGCGCCGGACCTTGCGGACGCTCGCGGTCGGCGCGGTGATCCTGTTCCTCTACTGCGCCACGCGCGCGGTGAACATCGTGAGCCCGGCGCTCGGCTGGCACCTCGGCACGTGGGCGATCGCGCCGTCGGTGTTCAGCGCGCTGGGCATCGTGATCGTGTCGTTCGGGCTGACCATGCCGTCGTGGGGCGAGCACGTGTCGTCGGTCGCGCGGTGGCAGCGCAATTACCGTTCTTATCGCGCGCTCTACCCGCTGTGGCATTCGCTCTACGAATCCTCTCCGGGCATCGCGCTCGAACCGCCGACCGAGGGGGACACCGATCGGCGCTGGTCCGACTTGCACTACCGGCTGCATCGCCGCGTGATCGAGATCCGCGACGGCTGGCGCGCGCTGCGGCCGTACATGGACCGCGCCGACACCCCGAACGGCGACCAGGCGGTGGCCGAGGCACGCAAGATCCGCCAGGCGCTGGAGGCGAAGACGTCCGGCGTGAGCCCGGCGGAAAACCAGGACAACGGCGCGTTCGACGACCACGACGCGAAGACGTTCGCCGCCGAAGTCGCCTGGCTCACCCAGGTTTCGGAGGCTTACGCCAAGCTCGCCTGAGCCGGAGCCTGCGGTTGCGGCTGGTCGCCCAGCAGCGTCTCGCCCTTCGTCAGCCACGCGAAACCGAACGCGAACACCGCGAGCGACTCCAGCCAGAGCGTCGGATGCAGGGCCGCGGTGGCGGCGCTGAAGAACAGGCCGTTGAGGACGATCAGCACCAGGCACACGAGCATTACGATGCCGCACGTCCGGTAGACGGCGTTGCGCGAACGTTTGCGCTTCGTCGGCGCGCCGTCGTGCTTGGTGAACAGGACGAGGCAGAAGAACGCGAGGGTGAGGAAGAAGATCGCGGCGAACACGAGGTGCGCGACGCCGATCGCGTGCTGGGTGGGGGTCGGCGAGACCGGCTGGGTCGGGAACAGCGCGACGCCGATGCCGGCGATCGCCGCGACGTTCGCCGCGATGTCGTCGAGGCGGCCGTAACCGCGGTAAGCGATCAGGAAGACGCCGATCGCGCACAACGTGCCGACGAAGACGTTCCGGAGATCGCTGTAGTAATAGCCGCTCAGCGAGCCGAGCAGGCCACCGCCTTCCAGCAGCTCCTTACCGACGATCACGACGATCGGCAGCAGGATCCCGAGCCATCCGATGGCGCGGCGAAGGAACAGGTAAGAGCGCACGAAAGCAGTCATGGCACGGCTCCCCGAAGTCGTGCACTCTTTGTACCTGTTCCGTCACCAGACCACCGCACAAACCGGGAAATCCACCGGTTCAGCCCAGAAGATCGTCCAATTCCGCGAGAAGTTTCGCCTTCGGCCGGGCACCGACGAACGATGCCACCGGGGTGCCGTCGCGGAACAGCATCAGCGTCGGCAGCGCCATCACCTGGTAGGCGCGCATGGTTTCGGGGTTTTCGTCGGTATTGAGCTCGCGCACGGTGAGGCCGGGCCGTTCCGCGGAGATCTCGGCGAGCACCGGCGCGATCATCCGGCACGGCGGGCACCAGTCGGCGGTGAAGTCGACCAGTACGGGCTGGCCGTGTTCCAGGACGTCGGCGGCGAAGGTGGCGTCGGTGGTCATCAGGACTCCTCGGATTCAGCAGTGCAGGGGTCGGCCGGGCGCGTGGCGGCAGCGGCGAGCTTGTCGAGCAGGGCGGAGCGGACCGCGGCGAGGTCGCGCATGCAGGCCTCGACCTCGTCGAGCTTCCGCCGGTACACCTCGACCGACGCCGGGCACGCGTCGCCCGCGTCGTGGCCGGTGCGGAGGCAGTCGACGAACGGGCGGGTGTCGTCGAGGCTGAACCCGACCGTGCGCAGGGTCTGGATTTCGGTGACCAGCCGCAGGTCGTCCTCGTCGTACTCGCGATAGCCGTTCGCCGCGCGCGTCGCCGGGAGCAGGCCCTGTGCCTCGTAGAAGCGCAGGGCCCGCGTGGTGGTCCCGGCCCGTTGTGCCAGTTCGCCGATCCGCATGTCTTCGAAGCTAAACCTTGTCGCTGACGTCAAGGCAAGGCGTGCGCGCGAGGCTGGGGGTATTCGCGGAACTTGACCGCGTTCGCCGCGCGGGTGCCCATGTACGCGAAGACGCGGCGGCCGATCGGACCGGCCAGCTGGCGGTACATCTTGTTGCGCTTGCTCAGCTTCTCCTCGGTGGCCGGCACCAGGAAGTCGGCCGAACCGGCACCGTTGCGCTGTCCGACACGGGCGGCCTTGCGCAGCCGCTGCTCGTAGCGGGCGAACGCGGTTACGTGGTCGCCGCCGGCCGCGGCGAGTTCCCCGGCCAGGATCTGCGCGCCCATCATCGCGAGGCCGGTGCCGGACCCGCCCGGCCCGGCGCACCAGGCGGCGTCGCCGAGCAGCACGACCCGGCCGCGCGACCAGCTGTCGAGCTTGATCTGGCCGACCGTGTCGAAGTACAGGTCGGGCGCGTCGGCGACGGCGGTCAGCAGCTGCGGGAGTTCCCATCCGGCACTGGCGAAGACCTCGGTGACGATGTCCTTCTGCCGGGCCAGGTCGGGGCGGCCGTAGCCGTCCGGGTCGCCGCGGAAGGAGAGGCCGACAGTGACGGTCGCCGGGTCGAGGTGGCTGGTGACGATCGCGCCGAGGCCGGGCTCGTTGTAGAGCAGGCCCTCGTGGTCGAGGCGGAGGTGGTTGGGCGCGGTGAAGCCGGCGACGTGGTAGCCGAGATCGGTGCGGAACTTCGCCTCCGGGCCGAACGCCGCCGTCCGCACGCCGGAGTGGATGCCGTCCGCGCCGACGACCAGGTCGAACCGGCGCGGGGCACCGTGGCGGAAGGTGACGTCGACGCCGTCGGCGGTCTCGGTGAGCGAGGTGACGCGGTCGCCGAAAACGTACTCGGTGTAGCCCTTGGTGTGGTCGTAGAGGATGCGGGCGAGGTCGCCGCGGAGGACTTCCAGCTCGCCGTTGGTGAACCCGCTCGGCAGGGTGAAGGCGGGCCGTCCGGACGGGTCGAGCTGCACCTGCTCGCGCAGCGCGGTGTCGTGTTCCCGCAGGTCGTCGAGCAGGCCCATCGCTTCGATGAGCTTCATCTGCTCGCCGCGGAAGTCGACGGCCTGCCCGCCCGGCCGCAGCTGCGGCGCGGCCTCGACGACGGTCACCGAATAGCCGTAACGGTGCAGCCAGTAGGCGGCGGACGGACCCGCGACGCTGGCGCCGGACACGAGAACGGTCTTGCTGGTCATCTCTGCTCCCCTGGATCGGTAGGCGATGCGGCAAGACTGCGGCGCACCGCTTACCGCGCCCGCACGGAGCGCTGACGGCCTCGGTCAGTCCTCGGCGAGGCGGGTCAGCATCCGGGAGAAGACGCGGCCGAGCAGCTCCAGTTCGGGGCCGCTGACCTGGTCGAAGAAATACCGGCGCACGAGTTCGCCGTGCTGGCGCTGCGCCGCCTTGACCGCCGCCCGCCCGGCTTCGGTGAGCCGGACGTTGGCCCCGCGCGCGTCCTCGGTGCAGTTCTCCCGCACGACCAGCCCGCGCTTGCACATCCGGCTCACGTGGTGCGACAGCCGGCTGCGGTCCCATTCGACGGTCGAGCCGAGCTCCCGCATGCGCAGCACGCCGTCCGGTTCGTTCACGAGCGGGACGAGGAGGGCGTAGTCGGCTCCGGAGATCCCGGCGTCGCGCTCCAGCTGCCGGTCGAGCGCGCTGCCGAGCGCCCGTTGCACGCGCTGGTAGGAACACCAGACCTCGGCCTCGCGCCGATCGGGCACCACGTCCGCCATCCGGCGATTCTACAAAGAGCGGACGGGATTTCGCGCCGGTGCGTAAGTTGGGAGAGTGACCAGGTCCGTGCGAGAAACCTTCTTTCGTGCCTTCCACGCAAGCCATCCGGCGGTTACCTCGCGCGCGTTCGGCGGCGGGCGGAGCGAGATCGCCGGTGCGGGACACGTGCTTGATCTGGCTTGCGGCGACGGATTTCCGCTCGACCTGCTTGCCGCGGCGGGGCATCAGGCGGTCGGGGTCGACGTGTCCAGCACCGATCTGGCGCTTGCCCGGTAGCGGAGGGACGGCGCGGCAACTGCCGTTCGCGGGCCACGCGTTCGATTCCCGCGGGTCGCACATGGCGTTCATGCTGATGACTGACATCGATCGGGTCGCCGCCGAGCTTGCGCGCGGGCTCCGGCCGGGCGGGCAGCTTTCGCTCATCCTCAGCGGCGTCCAGTGGCACACCGAAGAGATCGATTTCAGCGGGTCGCTCGATCAGGTCTGGAATTTCGTCTCGACCGGCTACAACCTCTTCCCGCTGAGCGATCCGGCTTCCAGCGCGCTGAAGACCGCCTTTTTCGCCGCAGCACCAGCACTAACGAGGTCCGATGGGCTGATTCCGCTTGCCTTCCCAGCCCACCTCGCCAGCACCCGAACTGTCCACAAAGGACGCTAAACCCGCCCTAGTGGCACCCGTCGCCTTCTGGCAAGATCGAGGGCTCTGACGTCTCCAGTTCACGCCGAAGGGGCAGGGCATTGGGTCTGGGCAGGAAACTGGCCGTCGCCGCCACCGCGGTCACCGCGGCGACGGCGTTGTTCACCGCGACACCAGCGAGCGCCGCGTCCGCGGCGATCGACTGGAAGCCTTGTCCCACCGGGCAGGGCGCCGAATGCGGCAAGCTCACCGTGCCGCTCGATTGGGACCATCCCGGCGACGGCACGATTCAGCTCGCGCTCGCGCGGCGCAAGGCCGCCGATCCCGCGCACCGGATCGGTTCGGTGCTCATGGATCCGGGCGGGCCGGGCGGTGCGGGAGCGGGCGAGGTGCAGAGCGGCTGGACGCTGTCGCCGAAGGTCGCCGCGCGGTTCGACACGGTCGGGTTCGATCCGCGCGGGGTCGGGGAAAGCACCGCGATCAAGTGCGGGCTCGACGAGATCACCGCGAAAAACCCGGTGCAGCCGAAGGATTCCGCGGAATTCCAGCAGCTGCTCTCGTACAACCGCGCGCTCGGCCGCAGCTGCGAGAAGATCGCCGGGCCGCTCGCCACGCACTCCGACACGCGCAGCGTCGTGCGCGACATGGACGCCATCCGCGCCGCGCTCGGCGACAAGAAGCTCACCTATTACGGCGTTTCCTACGGCACGCTGATGGGCCAGCAGTACGCCGAGGCGTACCCGGACCGGGTGCGCGCGCTCGTGCTCGACAGCAACATGGACCACTCCATCCGCAGCACCTGGGAGTTCCTGAAGACGGAAACCCAGGCCACGCAAGAGTTGTTCGAGCAGTTCAGCGACTGGTGCGACCGCACGACCTCGTGCGCACTGCACGGCCAGGACGTCAGCGCGGTGACCGCGGACCTGTACGCCCGCGCCGAACGCGGCGAACTCGGCACGCCGGACGACAAACTCGACCCGATGGCGCTGGTCGGCATCTACGCGCAGAACTTCTACGGCCCCACCTGGGGCAAGCTCGCGCAGAACCTGGTCAGCCTGCGCGACGGGAAGCCGCTCGGCGCGGACTTCGCCAAGGACGACATTCCGATTCCGAACCCGTTCAACAGCATCTTCTGCTCGGACTGGCGGCTGCCGATCACGTCGTACCCGCAGCTCGACAGCTACCGCCGGGCGCTCACCGACGTGTCGCCTGACCTGCACTTCTCGCCGCTGGGCTGGAGCGCCGCGGCCGGGTGCGCGAGCTGGCCGGCCCCGGTGCGCAACCCGCAGCACCCGCTGTCGGTCCAGCGGGGCGTGCCGATGTTGATGCTGAACAGCCGCTATGACCCGGCCACGCCGTACAGCTGGGCGGTGCGCGCGTCGCAGCAGTCCGGTGCGCCGCTGCTCACCTACGAGGGCTGGGGCCACGGCGCGTACTTCAAGAAGAGCCAGTGCGTCACCGACGCCGCGGACGCCTTCCTGATCGACGGCACGAATCCGGGCCGGGGCAAGCATTGCCCGGCGGTCGAGCCGAGCGTTCAGTCCAGGATGGACGGTCCGAGGGCGCCGGCCGCGCAGCCGTACTGAGACAGCGAAAAGCGGGGCCCTGATCGGATCAGGGCCCCGCTTTTTCGTGGCCGCGGCGGCTCAGTAGTCGTCACGCCCGGTGAACTGCTGTTCCAGCAGTTCGGCCGAACCGGCGACGAGTTCGAGCGGATCGGTGAACTCGTTGAGGTCGAGGTTCAGCAGCGGCAGCGAATGCCGGAGCACGAGGTGCTCGCCCATCACCACGAGCCCGCCGACCACCAGCGTCTGGCCCACCTCGCTCAGCACGGTCAGCAGATCCACCTCGTCCACCCGGGCGAACGGCGTCGCGATCTGCACCCAGTCCTCGCGCTGGTCGAAAATCTCGCGGGCGATCACCACGACCTGCGCCCGCCCCGTCGTCTCCGCGTCGTCGCCGAACAGGACCCGGATCCGGATTTCGCCCGGGTCGTCCCGGATCACCCGGTAGGTCTGCCTGATGTAGGCGACCAGGTCATTCCACTCCGCCACGCGCTTTCCTCCCGTTGGTAGGCAACGAAGATCAGCGTAGCGGGACAACCCGTGCGGAGAAGAGCGTCAGAGCAACTTCCACGCTCCAGTGAGCGCCTCGCGCAGAATCTGCTCCATCTCGTCGAACTGCGGCTGGTCGCAGATCAACGGCGGCGACAGTTGGACGACCGGCTCGGCGCGGTCGTCGGCGCGGCAGTAGAGGCCGCCCTCGAACAGTGCGTTCGAGAGATAACCGCGCAGAATCCGTTCCGATTCCTCGGCGGTGAAGGTCTCTTTGGTCGCTTTGTCCTTCACGAGTTCAATCCCGTAGAAGAAACCGGTGCCGCGCACGTCGCCGACGATCGGCAGATCGGTCAACCGGTCGAGAGTCGCCCGGAAGGCGGTTTCCTTTTCCAGCACATGGCCGTAAAGGTTCTCGCGCTCGATGAGGTCGAGGTTGGCCAGCGCGACCGCGCACGAAACCGGGTGCCCGCCATAGGTCGAGCCGTGCATGAACGTCGCCTCGCCGCCGGCGAACGGCTCCATCAGCGCCTCGCTCGCGAGCACCGCGCCGAGCGGCGCGTAACCCGAGGTCAGGCCCTTCGCGGTGGTGATGATGTCCGGCTGGTAGCCGTAGCGCTTGGCCGCGAAGTCGTAGCCGACCCGGCCGAATGCGCAGATCACCTCGTCGGACACCAGCAGCACGTCGTGTTTGTCGCAAATCTCGCGGACCCGTTGGAAATAGCCCGGCGGCGGAACAAAACAACCGCCGGTGTTTTGCACGGGTTCGAGGAATACCGCGGCGACCGTGTCCGCGCCCTCGAATTCGATGGCCTGCTCGATTTGATCGGCCGCCCATCGGCCATACGCTTCGTAGTCGTCGGCGTGCTCGGGTGCGCGGTAGAAGTTCGTGTTCGGCACACGCAGAGTGCTCGGCACGAGCGGCTCGAAATCGGCCTTCGCACCCGGAATTCCGGTGATGGACAGCGCACCCTGCGACGTGCCGTGGTACGCCAGCGCGCGGCTGATCACCTTGTGCTTAGTGGGTTTTCCGGTCAGCTTGAAGTACTGCTTGGCGAGCTTCCACGCCGTTTCCACGGATTCGCCGCCGCTGACGGTGAAGAACACGTGGTTGAGGTCGCCCGGGGACGCGACGGCCAGGCGTTCGGCCAGTTCGAGCGCGGGCGGGTGCGCGTGGCCCCAGAGCGGGAAGTACGCGAGCTGTTTCGTTTGCCGCGCGGCGGCTTCGGCCAGTTCCTCGCGGCCGTGGCCGACCTGCACCGCGAACAGCCCGGCGAGACCGTCGAGGTAGCGCTTGCCGGTGTCGTCCCAGATGTAGGCGCCCTCGCCGCGCACGATCACCGGGATGTCGGCGGTGTCGGCGCGGCTGTGGCGCGTGAAGTGCAGCCAGAGGTTGTCGCGTGCGGCAGTGCCCGAGCCGGTGGTGATCCCGGCGGGTTCGGCGGTCGTGGTCATGGCTCCTCGAAACGGGCCTCGAAGCTGCCGGCACGCACCCTGGCGTACCGGCCGGACTTCTCGGTTATCGCACGAGCCGACACCGGTTGGCAAGCGGATCAGTCGTCGATGCCACCCAAAACGACTAATTTCATCAGTCCCAGGGGGACAGATCTTCGGATTTCGTCGTCACCGACGGTGCGAACCCCACTGGTAGGACTGTTTCCGCAGCTTGAGGTACACGAGCGTCTCCGCGGTGCGCACTCCGGGCAGCGTGCGGATGCGGTTGGAGATCACGTCGAGCAGCGCCTCGTCGTCGGCACAGAGCACCTCGCAGAGCACGTCGAAGCGGCCGGCGCAGAGCACGACATACTCGATCTCGTCCATTTCGGCCAGTGCGTCGGCGACCGGATCGAGCGGGCCGTCGACCGTGATCGCGACCATCGCCTGGCGGAAAAGCCCGATCTGCAAGGGATCCGACACCGCGACGATCTGGATGACGCCCGAATCGGACAGCCGCTGCACCCGCTGGCGGACCGCCGCCTCGGACAGTCCGACCGCCTTGCCGATCGTGGCGTACGGCCGCCGTCCGTCCTCTTGCAACTGGGCGATGATCTGCTTCGAGATGTCGTCGACCACCGGCGGCACCGGCCGGTTCGGGTCCTGGCTCTGCATCCGGGGATCATCTCGGGTCGACCCCGCCGCGGGCAACCTCCGGCGTGGCGGATGGTCGCCCAGAGTGTCCGGATCGTCCGTCAGCCGGGGTGGCCGACAACGGATTTCGTCGTCTTTCCGGCGTTGACAACGGCAAACCCGTCCTGTTCCATCCGTCGAATTCCAGCGCCGCCGACGGAGGGATCCCCATGCCGCCTCATCCGGTCCCCGTCCAGACCGACACCGCCGCCGGTTCGCCCGCGCCCCGCTCGCTGACCAGATCGATCGGGGTCGGCGGCGGGACCCTGCTGACGCTGAGCTGCGTGACCCCGGCGTCGTCGCTGTTCGTTCTCGTCCCGCCGCTGTTCGGCTCGCTCGGCACCGGCACCGCGCTGGCCATCGGGCTCGCCGTGCTGCTGTGTGTCGGGATCGCGTTCTGCTACTCCGAACTCGGCACGCTGGTCCCGAGTTCGGGTGGCGAGTACGCCATGGTGTCGACAGTCGTCAGCCGGTTCGCCGGGTGGATCACCTTCATGCTGTCGTTCATCGTGATCCTCGTGGTGCCGCCGATCATCGCGCTCGGAGTGGCTGATTATCTGGCGGTGGCCGTCCACATCGACCCGTCTGTGGCGGGTGCGCTCGTGATGCTGGCGTCCACCGGGATGGGCCTGGTGAACCTGCGCTCGAACGCGTGGCTGACCGGGATCTTCCTGGTGATCGAGATCGTCGCGATCGTCGTGGTGTCCGTGCTCGGCTTCGCGCACAGCGACCGCCCGGCCGCGGTGCTCGTGCGGCCCAGCCTCGACGGCGTCCATCCGATCGCGCTGGTTTCGGTCATCGCCGGGCTCGCGGTGGCGTTGTTCGTGGTGCAGGGGTTCTCGACCGCGGTGTATCTGGCGGAGGAGATGCGGGAGCCGCACAAAACGGTGTCGCGGACGGTGTTCTGGACGCTCGGCATCAGCGCGGTGGTGATCCTGGTGCCGGTCGTGGCGATCACGCTGGGCGTGCCGGACCTCGCGACGCTCGGGAACCTCGACCTGACCGCGCTCGTGGTGAACTGGAGCAGTTCGACGTTCGGCACGATCGTGAGCCTGTGCATCGCGGCGGCGATCGTGAACGCGGTGATCGTGATGGTGATCCAGAATTCGCGCGTGCTGTACGCGTCGGGACGGGATCACGCTTGGCCTGAGCCGGTGAACCGTGCGTTGAGCGTGGTGAGTCCGCGGTTCGGCGCGCCTTGGGTGGCGACGCTCGTTGTCGGCGTTTCGGAAGCGGTGCTGTGTTTTGTGCCGGTGGAAACGCTGAGCGGCGTGACCGGGGTGGCCGTCGTCGCGCTGTACCTGGCGATTTCGGCGAGCGTCCTGTGGGCGCGGCGGCCGGCGCACCGGCGTCCGCAGGTGTGGCGGATGCCGGGGTGGCCGGTGGTGCCGATGGTGGCGGTGCTGGCGCTCGGGTACGTGCTGGTGTCGCAGAGCTTGCTGGACCTGGCGATCACGGCTGGGGTGCTGGTGGTTTCCGCCGGGTATTGGTGGGGCTATCTGCGTCGGCGGCCGGATCGGTGGCTGGTGACGATTCCCTGACCCGTGCTCTGGTGAGGATGGACAGCTCGGTGGGGCGCAGTGCGTCGCCGCGTTTCCATTCGACTGGGATGTCCCTTTGCCGGACGTGTTCTCTCGGCTCGAGCAGGTGGTCTCGCAGGAGCGCGGCCATCTGCTCGGCGCTGAGGAACGTTTGCCACGGTTCGCCGTGGGCGGCTGCTGCGGCCATGACCAGCTCGGCGTAGGCCTGGCCCGCCTCGTCGCGGAGGGCGGCGGGGAGGAGGTGCTCGACGATGAGTTCTGTTCCGGGGGCTAGGCCGCTGATCGCGTGGAGGGTTTGGCTGATCGCTTCTTCGGTGAGGTACATCGTGACGCCGAGCCAGCTGACCAGGGCTGGACGGTTCGGGTCGAATCCCGCTTGGACAAGGTGACTGGTCAGCGCCGGGTCCTTCTCGAAGTCGATGGCGACGAACTCGACTGTCTCGGGCGTGGTGATCCCGGCTTCCGTCAGCAGTTTCTTTTTCCAGCGCTGGGTGGCGGGTTTGTCCACTTCGAACACTCGCAGGTCGTCGGGTCGGGCTTCGCGGTAGGCGAAGGAATCCAGGCCCGCACCGAGAATTACGTATTGGTCGACGGCCATTTCGGCCAGCCGGTTCTCGGTGTAGCGACTGCGGGTGACGACCGAGGCGCGGGCGCCGGACAGGGCTGGATGGCTACCGTAGACCTGGTGGTAGCTGAGGAGTTCTTCGGCGCGTTCCCCCAGAAGGCGGTGTACGAGCGGATCGGTGAAGATTGCCGGGTGGTCGTCGACCAGCAGATGCGCGGCTCGCGCGGCGGCGGAGAGAAGAGCTGTGCGGCTGGGTTGCGCGTCGGGGGTCATAGCTTCGGACTTTAACCCAGTAACGTTGGAGTATAGCAGAAAAATGATTTTTTTGAAAGAGCGAAGCGGTTCCGTTTTGGCAACGGCGGTGAATTCGGCTCAGGTGTCGAGCGAGATTGCGTAGCGGGCGAACGGTTCGCCTCGATGCGGGAAATCGTGGCGGTAGGCGAAGCCGAGCCGTTCCATCACCGCACGGGAGCGGGCGTTGTGCACCTCGGTGAAGGCGACCACTTCCGTCGCGCCGAGTTCTCGTGCACAGGCGAGGCCAGCGAGGCCGATCTCGGTGGCGTAGCCGCTTCCCCAGTGCGCCTCGCGTACCGCCCAGCCGATCTCCAGTCGTCGTGCTCCGTCAAAGTCCTGATAGGACAGTCCGCCTCGGCCGAGGAGCTCTCCGGATTCCCGGTGATGGGCCAGCCATTTGCCGACGCCGTCGCGTTGCCAGCTTCGGCCGATCTCCGCGGCGCGGGCTTCCGCGTCGGCGCGGGTCCAGTTGCCGTACCAACGGGCGATGCCGGGGTCTTGATGCAGGAGGTACAGCTCGTCAGCGAGGTGCGGGCCGATCGGGGTGAGGCGGAGGCGTTCGGTCTCCAACTCAAGCGGCCACTGTGGACGGAACAGTCAGCGAAGCGTTGACCCGCGCAATGAATTCCGCATTGGACTTTGTCGTGCGGACCTGGTCCAGGAACTGTTCCGCGGCCCGCTTCGGGTCTTGGGTGGACA
The DNA here is from genome assembly GCF_040610415.1 of Amycolatopsis sp. NPDC004079. Classification (NCBI taxonomy): domain Bacteria; kingdom Bacillati; phylum Actinomycetota; class Actinomycetes; order Pseudonocardiales; family Pseudonocardiaceae; genus Amycolatopsis; species Amycolatopsis sp. NPDC004079. The sequence continues at coordinate 112,557 of NZ_JBEXMH010000002.1, forward strand.
ACGCGCGGCGGACCTCGTTCATCACGGCCAGTTCCTGCGGCGGGATAATCAGCTCGTCGCGGCGGGTGCCGGAGCCGAAGAAGTCCACGGCCGGGAAGACACGGTGGTCGGCGAGCATGCGGTCCAGGCGGAGTTCCGAGTTGCCGGTGCTTTTCAGCTCCTCGAAGAACACGGTGTCGGCCAGCGAACCCGTGCCCACCAAAGCCGTCGCGATGATGGTCAGCGAACCACCGTCCTCGATGTTCCTTGCCGCGCCTAGGATTTTCTTCATCGGGTGCAGCGCGCTGGCATCGACGCCGCCGGACAGGATTCGGCCGGAGGTGCGGGCTGCCAGGTTGTACGCGCGGCCCAGGCGGGTCAAAGAATCCAGCAGCAGCACGACATCCCGGCCGGTTTCGACCAGGCGTTTCGCGCGTTCCAAAGCCAATTCGGCGACGGCGGTGTGTTCGGCGGGTTTGCGGTCGAAAGTGGACGCGACGACCTCGCCGTGGACCGAGCGGGTCATGTCCGTCACTTCTTCGGGGCGTTCGTCAGCGAGCAGCACCATGAGGTGTGCTTCCGGGTGGTTGACCGCCACCGCCTGCGCGATCGCTTGCAGCACAGTGGTTTTGCCTGTGCGCGGCGGGGCGACGATCAGGGCGCGCTGGCCTTTGCCCAGCGGTGCCACGAGATCGAGGACGCGGGTGGTGAGCTGGTGCCGAGTGGTTTCCAGGACCAGTCGCTGGTTCGGGTGAATGGGGGTGAGTGTGTCGAAATCGGGGCGCTTTTCGCCGGGCGGACGGCCGTTGACGGAGACCAGTTCGCCGTCGTCGAGGACGAGTTCGTCGCCGCGGCGCAGGCCGTGGGTGCGGATCAGGGACAGCGGCACGGACGGGCCGCCGGGGGCGTAGCCCAGTGCGGCAGTCTTGCCGTGGATGTCGAGAATTCCTTGCTGTGTCATGGTTTGTGGCTCCTTGAGCAGTGACAGTCGACGCGAAAGCGGACCGCCGGAGTGAAACGAAGCGGGTCAGGCGACGGGCTTCGGGAAAGACGCCGATCCTCGTCGCGTGGACTCACGCTGGCGGAAAGGGCGGAACCCCTGGGCGGCGGGGCCGACTTCCTGGGGTATGCGGTGAGAGTAGCGCATCGGATCCGGCCGCACAACTGGCACTGCACGCGAAAGGGGCCTCGTGAGCGACTGCCCGGCGGAAAACCGGCGCTCACAAGGCCCCAACAAACCTGGCCGCGGGTCTATTCCCGGGGCCGCGCGGCGGTCACGGCATCTCCCACGGAGCCTGCGGCAGCACGTGCCCGGTCTCCAGCAGCGACTTGAGGTTCGACAGCACCGCCGCCCAGCCGCCGGACACGTCCTGGTGCGCCTTTTCGTCCGGCAGGTCCTCGTGGGTCACGGTCAGCCGGACGATGCCCTCGTGCTGTTCGATGTCGAACGTCGCGCGGGAGGGCTCCTGGTCCTTCGGGCCGTTCGGGTCGAACCACGTGGTGACCAGACGCTTCGGCGGGACCGCCTCGATGACCTCGCCCTCGACGTCGGCGATCCCGGACCCGTCGGTCCGCACGTGCGCCCACCGCGAACCCTTGTTCCACTCGGATTCGTTGCGGTGGCCCCAGTACTGTCCGGTCAGCTCGGGGTCGGTGAGCGCGTGCCACACCTTCTCCGGCGTGCTCTGGATGTAGGTCACATACACAAAACTCGGCTTCATGGCTTCCTCTGCTCGACGTTTGACGGCACTGAGCATCCGCAGCCGCGGCTGCTCGAACCGGTCCACCCACCGCTCCTGCATCTCGTGCAGCGGCACCGGATTCAGGTAGTGCAGCTTTTCCCGGCCGCGGCGCACGCTGCTCACCAGATTCGCCTCCTCCAGCACAGCGAGGTGCTGGGTCGCGGACTGCCGCGTCATCTCCAGCCGGCGGCACAGCTCGCCCAGCGTCTGCCCGTTGTCCTCGCGCAGCTGGTCGAGCAGGTACCGGCGGGTCGGATCCGCCAGCGCCTTGAACACTTTGTCCAGGTCGGGTTGCACACTTACAGTAAGGCAGGCAAATGCCTGCCTGTCAAGTCGGCAGAGGTGAACACAGGTCAGCACCGAGGCGAGTTACTGATCGCCTCGGCGCTGACTACTCAAAGTGTTCAGAAGACCTCAGGGGAGAGCGAGGGGGCCGCCATGTCGGCGTCGAAGGGGAACATCGGCCGGACGATGCCGGAGTGGCCCAGCCGGAGCAGGTCCTGGTCGACGCCGCCGGGGGTGAGGGCCAGCAGCCAGTCCGAGGCCATGTCGTACAGCTCCGGTTCGAGGTAGCCGATCTTCACGATCACGACGTCCGCCTCGCGCGGGCGCAGGCCGAGCGCGTGGAAGTCGGATTCGAGGTGGTACGGCTTGCGGCGCGCGGTCACGATCACCCGCAGGCCGCCGACCGCCAACGCCACCGCGGTTCCGGCGACCGGGTCGTCGGTGTCGATCGCGGCCACCTGTGCGGTGAGCGCGACCGGACCGTGCGGACCGGAGTCGACTTTTCCGCCCAACTCCACCGAGATCGTCGCTCCGACACCAGCTGCCACCGCCGTCGCGACGGCTTCGGGATCCACAATGGCCGCGTACAAAGTGGTCAGTGAAGAGTCCACAATGGCCGGAGTGTTCAGCAGGACGTCCAGGCTCCACGACGTGTCCCCCGCACCGCCAGCGGTCGGGTTGTCACCGGAATCGCTGATGAAGAACGGCCGCGAGGTCGAAGCGACCGCCTGCGCGAGGCATTCCTGAAGGGTGCCGGTCGGGGCGACGAAGGCGAAGTCGTGCCGAGCGTCCCAATAGGACTGTGCCAGGTACTCCGCTTCCTTGGTGATCACCGAAATGTCGTCGCCCATTACCACCACCGCGGCCTGGCAGCGTGGTTCGTCGGCCCACGCGTAGCCGACCCAGATCGCCGCGTCCAGGACTCCGTCGAGCGCTTCGACGTCGTCCACCGCCGCGTAAATGCTCTTCGCCGGTTCCAGCCGGGTGCTCGTCTTCTCCCCCGGCAGCAGAACCGGAACCTGCACCCAAGCCTTCTTCGGCCGACCGCCGGACCGCAGCCGCGACACCAGGTTCCGTGCCGCTCGCTCGCGGGTCTCCCACGCGTCCTCGTGCGGGGCCATCCGATAGCAGGTGATCAGGTCCAGCGCGGTGACCAGTTCGCGGGAAACGTTGCCGTGCAAGTCCATCGACGCCGACACCAGGACGTCCGGGCCGAGAACGGAGCGGATCTCCTGCGCGAGCGAAGCCTCCACATCGGACCGTCCGACCACGCTCATCGCGCCGTGGATGTCGAAGAACAGCCCGTCCAGTTCACCCGCCGAACGCAGCCGGTCCAGGATTTCCCCGGACAGCTCGGCATAAGCCTCCTCGGCGACCGCGCCACCGGGGAGCGACCGGGCGTCGACCAGCGGCACCCATTCGACGTCGCGAGCCCAGTCCGCGCCGAGAAAGTCGTAGCGGGCCAGCAAATCGTCGCCGCGCGAGATCCGGAAGTCGTCCACAGTGGACCGATGCGGTGAGAAGGTACTCGATTCGATGGCGATTCCGGTGATCCCGACCCGCAGCTTCTTCATCGTCCACTCCGTTTGATCGCTTGCTCGAACACCGCGTCCAGCGCGAGCGCGCCCGCGCCGTAAAGCCCCGCGTCCGCACCGAAACGCACCCGGTCGATCCGCAGTTCCCTGGTAGCCAAGGGAAGACACCGTTCGTACAGCGCACCGCGCACGGCCGCGACGAACGCTTCCGAACCGGACAGCGCGCCGCCGAGCAGCACCTCGTCCGGGTTGCTGAAGTTGACCACCGTGGCCAGCACCTCGCCGAGTCGCAGCCCGGCGCGCCGCACGGCTGTGGTCGCTTCGGGATGTCCGTCCTCGGCGGTGGCCATCACCTGCGCGGTGGTCTCCAGCTTCAAGCCCTGCGCCTGCAACTGCCCGACGAGCGCGGCGCCGCTGGCCACCACTTCCAGGCAGCCGCGATTGCCGCAGGTGCACGGCTGATCCTCGGCGGCGGGCACGCGCACGTGGCTGATGTCGCCCGCGACCCCGGCCCGGCCGCGATAAAGCTCGCCGCTCAGCACGATTCCCGACCCGATGCCGGTACCGGCCTTCACGACCAGCAGGGTGCGGCCGGGCGCGCCGGACACGGATTCGCCCAGTGCCAGCATGTTCGCGTCGTTGTCCACGACCACCGGCAGCTCGAAGTGCTCCGCCAGCGCGTCCCGCACCGCGAAGCCGCGCCAGCCGGGCATCCGCGACGGCAGCGTGATGGTGCCCGCGTTGACGTCGACCGGACCGGGGAACGCGACGCCGACACCGAGCGCGCGGCCCGGACACTCCGCGCCCGCCATGACATCGCGCACCGCGGCCGCGAGCCCGGCGACCAGTTCGCGCGGCTCCTGGCTGATGTCCAATGGCCGTTCGTGCACTTCCAGCAGGTTGCCCGCGATGTCGAGCGCGCCGATCCGCACGTGCCGCGAGCCGACGTCGGCGGCCCAGACGTGGCCGAACTCCGCGTTGACCGACAGCAGCTTCGGCCGCCGTCCGCCCGCGGACCGGCCCTCGCCGGATTCGCTCAGCACGCCGGCGGACATCAGCGCCTGCGTGCGCACCGACACCGTCGATTGCGGCAGCCCGAGCGCTCGCGCCAGGTCCATGCGCGACCTCGCGTGGCCGTGCGCGACCAGCCACAACAGCCGCAGCGGTCCGGCCGGATCCACCGCGTCACCTCTTTCATCAAGGCTGATGTAACTAAACCGTTCGACAGGACTCTTGGCAATTCCCGTCTCTCGTGCGAGATTACCCGACAGCCAGGACACCGCATAGCACCTGGCACTGGTCTTTCATCAGAGTTGTTGGAAGTGATGCGAATGGCTCGACGCCCGTGGCGCACCGCGCTCGGGGTCACGCTCGCCGCCGCGCTGGCGTTGTCCGGCTGCGCGGCGGGCCGGGAACCGCACGGCGGCGGTTCCGGCACCCCGAAAACCGGCGGCACCGTGCGGTTCGCGATGCCGCCGTCGGCTACGCCGAACTGGATCATGCCGTTCTCGATCCCCGGCTACGGCGGGTCGTACAACGCCATGATCCGCTCGGCCATGTACGTGCCGCTCTACAACTACGACGGAAGTTCCGGCTCGGTCACGCTCGACGACGCCGCGAGCGCCGCCAACCCGCCGCGCTACTCCCCCGACGGCAAGACCGTGACGATCACGCTCAAGCCGCTGACCTGGGCCACCGGCGAGCAGCTGACCAGCCGCGACGTCGAGTTTTGGCTCAACCTTGCCCGCGCGGGCAAGGACAACTGGGGCAAGTACTCCAAGGGCCTGATCCCGGACAGCATCACCGGATTCCACGCCGTGGACGACCGCACGTTCACGTTCACCCTCGACAAGGCGTACAACCCGGACTGGTTCACCGCCAACCAGCTCAGCCTGATCGTCCCGATGCCGCACGCCTGGGACCGCACCAGCGCAGCGGGCCCGGTCGGTGACCACGACCGCACCCCGGACGGCGCGAAGCAGGTCTTCGATTTCCTGGTGAGCCAAGCGAAACAGCTCGGCACCTACGGGAAGAATCCACTGTGGAAGGTCGTGAACGGGCCGTTCGCGTTGGCCGGTTTCACCACGTCCGGCGAGGTGACGCTGCGGAAGAACCCGAAGTACACCGGACCGGACCCGGCGAAGCTCGACACCGTCCGGTTCCTGACCTTCACCAGTTCCTCGGCGGAGTACAACGTGCTGCGCGCCGGCGGCGTCGACTACGGCTACCTGGCGACGTCGAACCTCGGCCAGCGTTCGAAGCTCGAGGAGCAGGGCTACCGGGTCGAACCGTGGAACGGCTGGTCCATCACGTACTCGCCGTACAACTTCAACAATCCCCAGCTGGGCAAGGTGTTCTCCCAGCTGTACGTGCGGCAGGCGATCCAGCACGCGGTCGACCAGGACGCCATCACCTCGGTGATCTGGCGCGGCGCCGCCCGGGTCGGCTACGGCCCGGTCCCGCAGGACAACGACACGAAGTACCTGTCGCCCAAGCAAAAGACCAACCCGTATCCGTTCGACCTGAACAAGTCGAAGCAGCTGCTCGCCGACCACGGCTGGAAACCCGGCTCCGACGGCGTCCTCCTGTGCGCGGACCCGGCGAAATGCGGCGAGGGCATCGCCGAAGGCACCCGCCTGTCGCTGACCATGCTGACCGAATCAGGTTCCGACGAGACCGACGGCACCATGCAGGAACTGCGCTCGGAGCTGTCGAAGGCCGGCATCGAGATGAAGATCAACGCGCAGCCGCTGAACACCGTGCTGGCCAACGGAACCACGTGCAAGCCGACGGACCCGTCGTGCAGCTGGCAGCTGTCGTACTTCGGCACGCAGGGCAGCTGGTACTTCTCGGCGAACCCCAGCGGCGAGGAGCTGTTCGCGACCGGCGCGGGCACGAACTTCGGCGGCTACACCGACCCGAAGGCGGACAAGCTGATCGCGGCCACCAACCTGGCCTCGGACAACGGAGCGATGCTCGAGTACAGCGCCTACCTGGCCGAGCAGCTTCCGGTGCTGTGGCTGCCCAATCCGCCGTATCAGGTGTCGGCGATCGACACCGCGCTGCACGGCGTGAACCAGGACCCGATGGCCGGGCTGCTTCCGCAACGCTGGTTCTGGACGAGGTGAGGACATGACGCGCTATATCCTCCGCCGGCTCGTGCTGGCCGTGGTGGTCGTGCTGCTGGTCACCGTGGTGACGTTCGTGCTGCTGCATTTGCTGCCCGGCGGCCCGGCTCGCGGCGTGCTCGGGGTGAAAGCCACCGAGGCGCAGATCGCCGCGTTCAACCACGCACAGGGCTTCGACCAGCCGCTTCCGGTGCAGTACTGGGATTACCTGTTGCGGTTGCTGCAAGGCGACCTCGGCGAGTCGTACACGCAGAACTCGCCGGTGAGCACGCTGCTGACCGAGCGGATGCCGAAAACCTTGCTGCTCACCGTGTTGTCCACCGCGCTCGCGATCCTGGTCGCGCTGCCGCTCGGCGTCTGGCAGGCAGTCCGTCGCGGCCGTACCGCGGATCTGCTCACCACGGCCATCACGTTCGTGCTCTACGCGACGCCGGTGTTCTTCCTGTCGCTGGTGCTGATCATCCTGTTCGCGCAGGTACTGCCGTGGTTCCCGGCGCAGGCCGCACAGGGCGAAACGATCGGCGAACTGCTGTCCCAGCCAGGCGCGTTGGTACTGCCGGTGCTCGCCGGAACCGGAGCGGCGCTCGCCGCGTTCAGCCGGTACATGCGAGCGTCCACTCTGGACAGCCTGTCCGAGGATTTCGTGCGCACCGCGCGGGCCAAGGGAACGCCGGAGCGCACGATCATCTGGCGGCACGTCTGGCCGAACTCGCTGACCTCGGTGGTCTCGATGCTCGGCTACTACGTGCCAGTGGTGTTCGGCGGCTCGCTGGTCGTCGAATCGATGTTCAACTACCCCGGCATCGGCCTGCTGTTCTGGACCGCGACCCGCACCGCCGATTTCCCGGTGCTGTTGGGCGTCGTGCTCGTGATCGCCGTGGCGACCGTGCTCGGTTCCCTGCTCGCGGACCTGATCCAGCTGGCGATCGACCCGCGGGTGCGGGTGAAGGGAGCGCGGTCGTGACTGTCCTTTCGCGGCTGTTTGCCCGCAAGTCCGCCGTCGCGGGCGCGGTCCTGCTGCTGCTCGTCGTGGCGTTCTGTTTCCTCGGGCCGTTGCTCTACGGCACCGACCAGTCCCACACCGACCTCGCCTCGGCGCGGCTCGGCCCGAGCGGAGGGCATCCGCTCGGCACCGACGACCTCGGCTACGACGTGCTCGGCAGGCTCATGGTCGCCGGCCGGACGTCGCTGGTCATCGGTGTCCTCGCCGGGCTGATCGCGACCGCGATCGGCGCGGTGTGGGGCGCGGTCGCCGGGTACACCGGCGGCTGGCTGGACACCGTGCTGATGCGGATCGTCGACACCGGCGTCGCGATCCCGGCGCTGTTCCTGCTGCTGGTGGCCGCGACGCTGGTGACGCCGAGCGTCGGCGTGCTGGCGCTGCTGATCGGCGCGGTGTCGTGGCTGGTGCCCGCGCGGCTGATGCGCGCGGAAACGGTGAGCCTGCGCGAACGCGACTACATCCGCGCGATCACCGTGCTCGGCGCGAGCCGCACGCGCGTGGTGTTCCGGCACATCATTCCCAACGCGATCGGCACCGTGGTGGTGAACGCGACGTTCCAGATCGCCGACGCGATCCTGCTCGTGGCGTACGTCAGCTTCCTCGGGCTCGGCGTGCCCGCGCCCGATACCGACTGGGGCGCGATGCTCTCTAAAGGAATTACCTACACCTTCGACGGCGCGTGGTGGCTGATCCTGCCGCCGGGCATCGCGATCGTGCTGGTGGTGTGCGCGATCAACTTCCTCGGCGACGGGCTGCGCGACGCGTTCGCGGTGAAGGGGCGACGATGAGCGAAGCAGTGCTGGACATCCGCGACCTGCGGGTGTCCTATGCGGACGGTTCGGCGGCGGTCGACGGGCTGAGCCTGTCGGTCGCGCCCGGCGAGATCGTGGCGGTGGTCGGCGAGTCCGGTTCCGGCAAGAGCACGGCGGCGCTCGCGGTGCTCGGGCTGCTGCCGGATTCCGCGCGGGTCACCGGGTCGATCGAGCTGGCCGGGCAGAACGTGCTCGACCTGCGCGGCGAAGAGCTGCGGAAACTGCGCGGCCCGGCCGCCGGGATGGTGTTCCAGGAACCGATGACCGCGCTGAACCCGTTGCGGACCATCGGTTTCCAGCTCGCCGAGGCGATCCGCAACCACGACCCGGAGAAGCTGCGCCACCGCCGCTACTACGACCGGTGCGCCGAACTGCTCGACCGCGTCGGAGTTCCGGAGCCGGCCGCGCGGTTGAAGCAGTACCCGCATGAGCTGTCCGGCGGTTTGCGGCAGCGGGTGATGATCGCGATCGCACTCGCGGCCGGGCCTCGGTTGATCATCGCGGACGAGCCGACGACCGCCCTCGACGTCACGGTGCAGCAGCAGATTCTCGACCTGCTGCGCGATATCCGCGAACACGAAGGCACCGCGACGCTGCTGATCACGCACAACATGGGCGTCGTCGCCGATGTCGCGGATCGCGTCGCGGTGCTGCGCCACGGCAAGCTCGTGGAAGAAGCTCCGGCGGCGGAACTGTTCGCTTCGCCGAAGGCGGATTACACCCGGGAACTGCTGGCCGCGGTTCCGCAACTGGGTTCGTTCACCCACGACGCGACCGTCGAAGAAACCCGGAAACCCGTGCTCGCGCTGTCGAATGTGGTGGTCGAGTACGGCGGGCGGCAGGTGGTAAACGACGTTTCCCTCTCCGTCTCACCGGGTGAGATCGTCGGACTGGTCGGCGAATCCGGTTCGGGGAAAACGACGCTCGGCAACTGCGCGCTGGGCCTGGTCACGCCGAAATCCGGCACCGTCGAAGTGCTCGGCGGACCGCTGCCGAAAGGCACCGGCCGGTCAGCGCGGGCGGTCCGGCGGCAGATCGGCGCGGTGTTCCAGGACCCGGCGTCGTCGCTCGACCCGCGGATGACGGTCGCGCAGACCGTCGCCGAACCGCTGGTGGTCCACACTTCGACCGGCCGCGGCGAGCGGCAGCGGCGGGTGCGGGAACTCCTCGACGCGGTGGAGTTGCCGGAAAGCCTGCTGGGCCGGTACGGGCACGAGCTTTCCGGCGGGCAACGGCAGCGCGTGAGTCTCGCTCGCTCCCTGGTGCTGGGCCCGAAGCTGCTGATCGCGGACGAACCGACGAGCGCGCTGGACGTATCCGTGCAGGCAGCGGTGCTGGAGGTGTTCCGGCGGCTGCATCGCGAGTTCGGTTTCGGCTGTCTGTTCGTGAGCCACGACCTCGCGGTGGTCGACAGCCTGTGCGACCGCGTCGCGGTGCTGCGCGCGGGCGAGCTGGTGGAGGAAGGCCCGGCGGAAACGGTGTTGCGCACTCCGGAACACCCGTACACGCAAGCGTTGCTGCTGTCCTCGCCGGTGCCGGACCCGCAGTTGCAGCGGAGCCGGCGCGAGGCGCTGGCCGGCGCGGACCCCGCGGCGTGACGGGGTTGCGGGCCGGAGTCGACATCGGCGGGACGAAAACCCTGGTAGTGGTGTGCGACGAGGACGGAACGGAACTGGGGTCGGCGTCCGCGCCCTCCGAATCGCATCGGGGCGGCGCGGCGATCCTCGACCGCGCGGCGGAGCTGGTCAGCTCGCTGGTGCCGGACCACGCGGCGCTCGCCGGGGTCGGCGTCGGAGCGGCGGGCGTCGTTGACCCGGTGACCGGGACAGTGCTGGTCACCGGCGATTCGTTCACCGGCTGGGCGGGCACGCCGGTCAACGCCGAGCTGTCCGCGCGGCTCGGCGGGGTGCCGGTGCGCACCGTCAACGACGTCGACGGATTCCTGCTCGGCGAGCTGCTGCCGGGCGAGCGGAACGTGCTCGGCGTCGCGGTCGGCACCGGCGTCGGCGGCGCGCTGTTCGTCGACGGTCGGCTGCTCTACGGCGGCGCGACCGGGGCCGGAGAGATCGGGCATGTCGGCCGCTACGGGGAGGAACGCTGCACTTGCGGGCAGATCGGGCATCTTGAGGCGTACGCGGCGGGCCGGGCGTTGACCCGCCGCTACGGCGAGGCGACCGGCCGGACCCTCGCCGCGGAGGACGTCGCCGCCGAAGCGCTCAACGGGGATCACGCCGCCCAAGCGGTGTTCACGGACGCGGGACGGTTCCTCGGCCAGGCGGTCGCGCACGCCGCTGGGCTGCTCGGCCTCGCGACCTGCGTACTCGGCGGTTCGGTGGTCAACTCCTGGACGCTGCTGGAGAAGCCGGTGCGGGAAGCGCTGGAGGAACGGCCGCTGCTGTCCGGGAAACCGGTGTCCGTCCGGCTCTCCCGGCACGGCGCGAAATCCGTGGCGCTGGGCGCGGCCGGTCTCACTGCCGGTATTCAGCGGCTACCGGACGTGAGCAACCCCTAACCAGTCCTCTGTGGACCATCGAGAAAACCGTGGCCTCGGGGTATACGCTGTCGGGCACCGACGGAGCCGGGGGCAACGATGCGCGCGAAGCTGGGCGGAACGGGACGGGCGAGAACTGCGGCGGACCACGTGCGTGAGCGTGGTCTCCACCCCGCTGACAGCAGGTGACTTGGTCTATACCATTCCGGTGATCAATTCCCGTCCGGTGGCCAACGAGGGGATCCCATGCCCGTCATCAGGCGCAATATCGTCCCGCTCCGGTATTCCGACCCGAGCGTCGTCGCTTACGTGCGCAGCCCGAGCGACTGGATGGTGTCCAATTGCGGCTGGATCCGCGGCCGGGAAGGCGTTCTGCTCGTCGACACCTGCGGCACCGAACGCGACACGCTCGACCTGGTCAGCGACGTCCGCAAGTACTCGACCGTCGAAATGCCGCTCACGCTCGTGCTGACCCACGCGCACGGCACCCACCACAACGGGGCGGGCGTCGCGCTGCGCAACGGCGGCCGGATCCTCGCCGCGCCCACCGCGGTGCCGATCATCCGGTCCGGCCCGCAGTGCAACGAGGAGATCTTCGACTGCGCGAACTGGGGCAAGCTCGAGGCGCCGCGGCCGGAGGCGGTGCACGCGGTGATCGAACCGGTCGAAGTGGATCTCGGCGGCGTCGTCGTGGAGGTCGTCCCGTTTCCCGGGACCGCGCACACCGACGGCGACCTCGTGTTGTTCGAACCGCGCACCGGGACGCTCTTCACCGGCGACCTGCTGTCGGTCGGGTCGACGCCGTTCGCCGTGCACGGTTCGATCCCCGGCTGGCTGACCGCGTTGGACTGGCTCGACAAAATGTTCCCGGACGTCCGCACCTTCGTGCCAGGGCACGGCGGGCTCAGCCATCCGGGCAGTTTCCCGGTCGCGGTGCTGCGCACTTATCTGCACTGGCTGCTCGACGCGACCGCGAGCGCGGGCACGCCGGACTTCTCCGAACTCGCCACGATCGCCCGCCGCCGCTGGCCCACGTGGACGGTCCCGGAACGGCACATCGGGAACCTGCTGCGCGCGCACGCCGACCAGCACGGGGAACGGCTCGCGTCCGCCGAGGCGATGCGCGCGATCCGCGACGCCGCGGGCGGCAAGATCGACCTGGACGCCCTGCTCGGACTCGGCAAGTCTTAACACCGGGAAATCGATTCCCCGGAGTGGCTCCTGACCGTTTCCGCGAGTCCGTGAGGGGAACCCTGAGGGACTCTGATTCCCTCAGGGTTCCCCTCACGGATCTCCGCACCCGCGTACCGAGCCCGCCCGGCCGGGACGCCCTGGCTGCGCGAAGCCTGCCCACGCGCCGCACCGTTCCCTCCGGCCACGACGGCCCTTGACAAAGCCCCAGCGCGCTGTGCTTACTACTGCAGGTTCGAGCGTCACATTGAGCATATTCACGCAGAATAGGAGGCTCCAGTGCCTCGACGACTCGCGTACGCGGCGGCCGGGCTCATCCTCACCGGTTCCGTCGCGGCCCCTGCCTCGGCGGAACCGCTCTCCTCGATCTCGGTGCCGCGCGGTCCCGACTCCCCCGGCTATCAACTGCGCATCGACACCGCTCGCCTGGGCATCAGCCTTTCGCGCGGCGGCGAACAGTTGCTGCGCACCGCGCCCGACGCGTTCACCTTCGACGGCGGCGTGGCGACGCGCGTGCGGTCGGTCTCCAGAGAGGGCACGACCGTCGTCGCCCGGGCCGACAGCACCGCGGGCCGTCCGGTGACGCTGCGGATCACCCCGCGCCCGGACCGGTTCGATCTGAAGTGGACGGTCGACGGGCTCGCCGCCGGGCAGCGGGCGACGCATTTCGACCTGACGACGTCCGGCTATTGGTACGGCGGCGGCGAAACCAGCGAAGGGAAAGCCCAGCCGTACCCGCTTTCGGCAGGCACAGTGGACGAACCGGAGTTCTCCCCCGCCAGCTACATGATGCAGGAGCCCTACTTCTTCACCTCGAAATCGGTCGGGCTCTTCGTCCGCACCGCGCAGCCGATGAAGGTCGCGCTGGCCGGCGGGCGCGCCGACCTGGCCGTGACGAACTCCGCGGAATACTCGAGCACGGTGTTCGTGGAATCGAGCCGCCGCGCGGTGTACGACGACTACCTCGGCGAGGTCGGCAAGCCGGCCAAGAGCGACGCGACCGACAGCGAATACGCGAGTCCGCTGTGGAACTCCTGGGCGCAGTACTACCGCGACATCGACCAGGACAAAGTGCTTTCGTGGGCACGGGACCTGAAAGCGGCGGGCGTCGCCGGGCACACCGTGCAACTCGACGACAAATGGGAATCCAACTACGGCAACCTGACCTTCGACCCGAAGACGTTCCCGGACCCGAAGAAGCTGGCCGCCGACGTCCACGCGACGGGCCAGAAGTTCGGCCTGTGGACCACCTTCTGGATCAACCTGGACTCGGCGAACTACGCCTACGCCCGCGACCACGGCTATCTGGTGCGCGCCAAGGGAAACCCGGCCCAGCCGTGCACGGTGACCTGGTGGAACGGCACCGCGGGCATCATCGACCTCGGCAACCCGCAGGCCCGCGACTGGTACACCGGCAACCTGCGGAAGCTGATGGCGGACTACGGCGTCGACGGCTTCAAGTTCGACACCCGCTTCTTCGACGACCGCTGTGCCGCCACCGGGACGCTGACCCCGCAGGACTACCAGAAGCTCGGCGCGGACATGACCGACGCGTTCGACCAGCAGGGCGCGGGCATCCGCACGCACTGGGGCAACCAGCGCTACGGCTTCGTGATCCGGGCGGTCGACGCGGACACCACCTGGGACGGCCTGCGCACGTCGCTGCGCCGCGCGTCGGCGATCTCGGCCAACGGATACCCGTTCGTCGAGACGGACATGATCGGCGGCTCGAACAGCATGCCGCCGCCGTCGCGCGAGGTGCTGGTGCGCTGGGCGCAGGCAGCGTCGCTGATGCCGCTCATGTACGCCTCGACGTCGCCCGTGACGACAGTCGACACCACGACAGGCAAGCCGGTCGCCTACCCGGCTGACACCGCGAAGCTGTACGCCGCCGCGGTCCGCACCCACGCGAAGCTGGCTGGCTACCTGAAAACCCAGGTACAGCAGGCGGTTGCGGACGGCACGCCGATCATGCGGCCGGTGTACTTCGATTTCCCCGCCGACCACCGCTTCGACACCGTCGACGACGAGTGGATGCTCGGCCCCGCCCTGTTGGCGGCCCCGATGATCAAGGCGGGTGCCTCACGCGATATCGCGCTGCCGTCGGGGTTGTGGTTCGACCCGCACACTAAGCGGGTTGAGCTGGGCGGCCGGACGCTGCGCAATTACGCGGCTCCGTTGGACACGACGCCTATGTTCGTCCGGATCGGTGCTCCGGGTTGGACGGATCTCGCGGCACACCTCTGAGCCGCGCCAACACTGTTACGACGCATGCGCGCGACCGTCGGGAGGACCGGCTCCGGCACCTCCCGACGGCGCTCGCGGGTCAGGACTTGGGCAGCGTCACGCCGTACCTCTTGGCCGACAGCGTGGTCGGGAAGAAGCACGAGGTCTGGGTGTCTCCGCCGGAGAGGGTGCCGAGACCCTTGCCCCCGTCGTAGGCCGGACCGCCGGAGTCGCCGTGGTCGGAGTGGGCGGTCGTGCAGAACTCGTGGTAGACCGTGTAGCCCTCCGCTTCGAAGGTGTAGTCGACCTTGGTGACCTTGCCCTCCGTCACGCCGGAGGTGATCCCGGCGCGCTTCATCTGCTCGCCCACCGTCGCGTCGGCGAACTCGGTGATCTTCGTACCGTCATTGATCTCGCTCGGCCCCTCGCCCGAAGCGTTCTCCACGAGCATGTTGTCTTCGTCGGGGAACACCGCGTCGACGGTCTTGCCGTCGTTCCACGGACCGCCGCCGCCGAGTTTCTCGCAGTGGCCGGCGGAGAGGAGCAGCTTCTTGCCGTCCTTCTCCACGTTGAACCCGTTGGAACAGGACGCCTGGCCGTTGCTGATCTTGTCGCCGCCCTTGATGAACAACGACATGGCACCGGGGTGGTGTTCGACGCGGACCATGTCGCCGTACTGGCGGGCGGTCTCGAGCAGCGTGGCCTGCTGCGCCTTCGGGGTGGCGTCGTAAACGTCGACGACGACCTGGTTGCGGGCGAGGTCGAGGCCCCACCCAGCGCTGGGCACGCCGCCGGTGGCGTCCAGGCGCTGTTTCACCGTGCCGAGCTGGCCCAGGCTGTACCGCACCACCTTCGCGTTCAGGCCGGAAGCGCGCACCTTGGCGGCGTCGGCGTTGTTCAGCACCGTGACCACCGAGGCGCCGCTGTCGTCGAGGTAGTGCCCGCCGGTGGCGGAACCGAGGCTGTTCATGACTGCGGCCGGTGTCACTGCCGCGGACGCGGCGGGCACGGTGCCCATGGCGAGAGCCAGCGTGCCGAACGAGCCGACGGCGAGAACGCTCAGCCTGAAACGTGTCGATCGCATGTGTTTCCTCCTGCGCGAAACGGGAGAGAATGGACGTGCACCGAATGGGAGTCCGCATCGTGGCCTCCGGATTCGGCGCCGAGCTCGGCTAGGTGCGGAGGCATCTCCTCCCTGGGGCGTCGGATGGCCGGGTCGAGACCATGGGCCTCCAGTCCGGGCGGTCTGGGCCGTCTCGTCGTTGAAACGGAACGTGATCAACCTCAGGTTCGTGATTCTCGAACAGGATCGGGCAAGTCCGACACCGACGAAGGTAGGTTCACGTTTGTCGCAATCCCGCACCCGAACGGCCCAGCGGCGGGGTGTGGTGCGCACAGTCCGGTCGATGCCGCCGTGCCCGGCCGACGGGCGTGGCTGCGTCGGGCACGAGTGTCCACTTGAGACGGTCGCTTCCTTACCTAGCGGGGTTGTCACCGCACCGGGCCGCCGCGTTCATGGCGGCCTGGAGCGTCCGCCCACCCCCACGCCGACCCGACCGACGACGTCGTGATCGGCGCTGGCAATGCCCTGGAAAGACAAGGTCGGCCAACTGCCGCCTTAGCAAGAAACCTCCAGAATCGTCACTTTTGAGACACGATGGTCAAGGCCGGTTAACAACAGCTGGCGACTACGCGACGCACTGCTTGCGTTCACGATCAGGGCGCGGAGAAACAGGAGCAGTTTTGCGTATCGTCCATCACTCAACCGCAGTAGGTACACGGCCGCATAAACGGTGGCCGCTGGCCGTTCTCGGAGGAGTCGTCTTCGCGCTCGCCCTGAGCGCCTGCGCCGGCGAGCCCGCCGCACCAGCAGCGGCAGAACCGACCTCGATCACCCCGACGACGACGTCGACCGCCGAAAGTTCACCCTCGACGCCTACTTCGGCGGCTGGCGAGCCGACCAACGCGTCGACCGGCGACGTAACGAGGAAGGTCGGTGAAACGACCTGGTTCGCCCCAACGGGGCAGGACAAGAACGGTCCAGGGGTCGCGACCTTAGTCGTCAATTCGATCGCCAAAGGCAAGCGAGATTTCGACGGCAAACCTACCGTCCGGGTCGCGATGACAATACACACCGGCAATGACGCGGATGTCAATAAACAGATGACGATGTTCTACTGCGGTGTCATGTCAAGCCTCGACCCCGATACGGGCGAACAGGTATCAGGCACTGGCGGCTATATGGTCTCCGGCACCAACGGAGTCGTGTCCATGGGCGTCAACAAAAACTACTCGTGCACGTTCGACGCTTCAGGACTTCACAATCACGGCTTCCTGATCCTGGGAAACGGTGGCAGCGACCACATCGACTACCCCTACGACCTCCGATGACGCACGTCGCCCGCGAGCCTGATCTACAACGAGAACACCCGCGTCCGCGAGGTGCTGAGACCTGACGGAACACACTGGACGGGCTGGAAACTGAACGTCCACCAGTTTCGCAAGGTGATCGAACGAGGATCCCTGGGTGGAAGCGCTTCCGCAGAGACCAAGTGCGATGCGGCCGTGGAGCCAGCTTCCGCCGACGGCAAGCCAGAGCCAGGCCGACGGGCTCGCTTCTGCAGGAAAGCTCCGCCGTTCACGGGGCCAGGCGCAGGCATGTGGATGGTCTCCCTTCCCCCGGCGGACACACACGTCAGACACCCGATGAAGAGGCGGTCACCACGACCGCCTCTTCCTCGTTGTCATGGCGACGGCCAGACGAATCCGCTGAATCTCAGCAGGGAACCACCAGCTCGGAGAGCTCCGGGTCGCCGGACACCCCGCCCGTCAACTCCGTCGGGCCAGAGCTGGCCCCGCGCAGCTCCTCGAAAGAGCGGCCGCACCCCAACCCGGCCGTATCAGCGAACAGCCTCCGCCATCCCCCCACCATCGATCGCCGAGGCAGCGAGCGCACGCATCCGGCGGAGCAAACGAGTCGACACCGGACGAACCAGCGGATGAACACCGCCGTTCGCCGCGGCGGCTTCCTGCCACTTAGCGTTACGCGCCTGCCACACAGCAGAGTCGGCCAGTTCCGCGCACTCAAGGGAGTCGGTGTTCAGATCGACGGTGATCGTGTCCCCGTCCTCGACGAGGGCAATCGGGCCGCCGAGGGCGGCTTCCGGGCCGACGTGTCCGATGACCAGGCCGACCGATCCGCCGGAGAACCGTGCGTCCGTCATCAGCGCGATGGAGATGCCTTTCGTCCGGCACAGCGCGGTGATGCGCGACGTCGGGTCGAGCATCTCGGGCATGCCGGGAGCGCCCCGCGGGCCTTCGTAGCGGATGACGACCATGTCCCGGTCCGCGAACTCGTCCGGCGTCTCGATGAGCGCCCGCAACAGTTCCTGCTCGCTGTCGAAGACGCGAGCCCGTCCCTCGAACCGGCCGTCGACGACGCCCGTTTCGACTCCGGCCAGTTTGATCACCGCGCCGCCGTCGGGGGCGAGGTTGCCGGAGAGCAGGCGCAAGCCGCCGGTGGGTTTGAACGGTTCGGCTGCGGAGAAGACCACTTGCCCGTCCGGGGCGGGCGGGTCGAGCCGCTCGATCTGCTCGCCTAGCGTTTCGCCTGTGCAGGTCAGGGTGGATCCGTCGAGCAGGTCGTGCCGGAGCAGTTCGGCCACCACCGCTTGCAGGCCGCCGGCGGTGTCGATGTCCACCATGCTGTACTGCCCGAACGGCCGGGCGTTGACGAGCACCGGGACGGTCCGGGAGAGCCGGTTGAACTCCTCCTGGGTCATGACCTCGGACCAGAAGTCGATGCCGGCCGCGCGGGCGATCTCCGGGGCGTGCAGGACCACGTTCGTCGAGCCGCCCAGCGCGATCGCCACGACGGCGGCGTTGCGGAAAGCGAGCGGGGTGGCCAGGTCGCGCGGCGTTATCCCGCGCTGCGTCATGATTTCCAGGCAGTCCACGATCTGCCCGGGGAATTCCTCGACCCGTCGCGCGTCCTCGGACGCCGGCGACACCATGTGCAGGGGCTCCAGCCCCAGCACGGCGATGAAGGACTGCATCGTGTTGTAGGTGAAGATCCCGCCGCAGCTGCCGTGCCCAGGACACGCGTTGCGCGCCCACCGCTCGCGCTTGGCCGCGTCCGGGTCCCCGGCGACCTGGAAGCAGCTCACCAGATCGATCGTTTCCCCGGTTTCGGGATCCGTGCCCGGACGGATCGAACCGTCGGAGACCACCACCGCGGGCACGTCGCGCTCCAGGATCGCCGCCGTCGCGCCGACCGGAGGCTTGTCGCACGCCACCACGGCGACGATTCCCCGCATCTCGCTGCCCTCGAAATGCAGCGACAACCCGTCGTTCGTCGTCTCGCGGCCGATCAGCGAGTACCGCATCTGCGGCGTGCCGTTGCGCTGGCCGTCCGAGATCCCGCCCGAATAGTTCGGGGCCAGCAGCCGGACGGGCAGGTCGCGGTCGCGGATCCGCTGCGCCAGGGCCTCGTGGATCGCCGTGACTTTGTCCGCGACGCCGACGTAGCAGACGCTGTCTCCCAAGGTCCCGACGACGCCCCACGCGTCCCCGTGGATCTTGTCCACGTCCTGGCCCAGCGACCGGGCCGTGGCCACCGCCTGGCAGTCCTGGCCCGGACGCCACACATCCCGGCGGCTCGACTCGTCCATCAGCTCTCCCGTCGTCGACACGATCGTCCCCATCGTCGCAGATCCGGCCAGGCGCGCAGCTCGGGCGAGGCGGCGGCCCCTTGCGCAAGCACTGCGACGACCCGCTGCTGGTGCGCGCAGCATGCTCGCGACCGGTGGTACCGACCGACAATTGCGCCTATGGACCATCTCAGCGGAGTACGCGACACCCCCTAGGCCAACCGATAGGCATAGATGCAGGCGTCGTCCACATAACACCCTTTACCTCTTCGATCCGCATGGGAAAATCCTGGCAACGGACGTAGAAGACGGCGCAGTCCTTCACACCAAACAGGTAAGATCCAGACATGCGCATCTTCAGCAGAATCGGAACTCTCACCGCCGCGGCCACAGTTCTCACCGGGATGACAGCTATACAAATGACACTTGTCGCCGTCGGCAACATCACAGACTTCGAAACGAATCGAGAATTCGTCCATCACGTCCTGGCTATGGACACGACATTTCAATCACCGAACATGATGTGGCGTGCCATCACCAGCCCCGGACTTGCCGACGCCGTCTACGTTGCCATCATCGCGTGGGAGCTGCTCACCGCACTGTCGCTCATCGCTGGTTTTGTCGCTTGGATACGGACCCACCTGGCCGGTCGCCCGCTGTCGACAGCGAAGCAGCTGTCCAACCTTGGCTGGGTGATGCAGTTGACGCTTTTCGGGGTCGGCTTCATCGCGATAGGCGGAGAATGGTTTCAAATGTGGCAATCCAGCAAGTGGAACGGCCTCCAGCCAGCCCTGCAGAACCTCATCATCGCCTCGTTCGGTCTCGTGCTCACCCACCTCGCCACGAAAGATTCGAGGCGCGCGGCGGGTGTACCGGATGACAACGTCAGCTGACCGCTGGTTGGACCGGCGCACCTGCCCCCCACCACGGTGATGCGCTTCAGGCTGCTCCATCCGCAAGCACGGCGATTCTTCCGGTCTTTCAACCGCTTACTGGGCGGTTTAATTTCGCAGGATCGCTATTCGCAGTCCAGTCGCGACTGAGCCGGACTGGACCCCTCGCCTGTCGCCGCCAGTCTCCGGAGGGCCGATGACCGAAGCCGATGCCCCGTCTCTCGCCGGTCAGGACGTCGTCAGACTCCCGGCCGCGGACACAGGTTCAGGGAGAAACAGGAAGGTCGAGGACCCGGGCGAGAGCCGCGGTGACTGAGGAGGCGCAGCGGGGCAGATTCCTGGCGGCCCAGTCAGTCGCCAATGCGAGGAAATCGACGAGGTCGTTTTCGACCGCGCCAAGCAGGCGCTGCAGTGCCACAGCCGGGAGTTCGATCACGGGGCTGTCGCTCCGCTCCGCGTCGACGGTCAACCGGACGAGGTCGCCGCGACGTTCGGCGCACGGGGCGGGATCGTGTCCGAACCAAGCCTGCCCGCCGATCTCCAGGACGCGGCTCCACTCGCGCCAGTCCTCCAGGCCGTTGCAACAACCCGGCAGCAACACCACGCCCGAGGCGGTGTCCGTCACCCGCAAGCCGCCGGACGCAAACAGGGTGTCGAACGTCAGCAGGCCGTGCAGGAACGCCCCCAACTCGTCGGCAGGACGGGGCGGGCGGCCGTCGTCCTCCGGGTCGACGTCGTTGCAGCTGGCGATGCACATCAACACTGTCCCGACCTCATCAGGCGTCAGGTTGCCGCCTAGTGCGAAATAGCTGTACGGTTCGAGCTCCGCGACCGGCCAGAGGCCAAAGTCTTCCCGCGCGCGCACCTCGACAACCGGTTGCATCGTGATCACCTGCGCAGTGTCGCGCGAACCCGCTGTTCCCGCCCCTCATTTTACGCGGTCCGCCATCTGCCTAGGCTCGCGAAGGCCGTACAGCTCGGAGGTGGCGGTCAGATCCGTGCTGAGCGGGCAGAAGACCCCGTCCCGCTACGGGGGGGCCTATTCCAACCACGCGCTATTTCCTGATCGTGATGGCGAGCAGGGCACCTTTGGTCAGCGCAAACAGCTGGTCAGTTGCAGCCCCACGCAGCCCCCAGATCCTCCGCGCGACGCTGGTTCGCTTGGCGAGCCGTCCGTCGGAAGTCAGGTGAAGCAGGGTCCCGGAAGCGCTAGCGACCAGGAAGCCGTCGGCCGTCGGGACGACATCGCCGACTAGTCGCTGGCCGACATCGACACGCCATTGCAGGCGTCCCGCGGTGGGATCCACAACGGTGTAGCCGCCGCGGTCTTCGGGCAGCCACAGCAACCCTCTCGCATGTCCCGGTGCTGCGGCCGCAAGACCGGTCTCGGCCCGGACGAACTCTCGGGCTGTGTCGACGGACAGGACGATCTCAGCCAGTGCGCGCGGGCCGCAGCGCAGCAGGAAGCGGTCGGGTCCGACCGTCGAGATACTGGATCCGGCGTCATTGTCCGCGAGCGGCTGTGGCAGCTGCCACGCGGACAGTTCCCGGCCGTCGTGCCGATCGATCAATCGAACACGGGTGTCCCGCGGTTCGCCGATCAGGAAGCCGTCTCCAGCGGGCACGGGCAGCACGGTGTCGATTCGACGCTCGGTTTCCCAGCGGAGCTGCCCGGTCGCGAGATCGAATGCGCGCAGCGGCGTGTAACCGCGCCAGCCGCCCACGAGCACCACGTTCGCTGAAACGACCAGGTGTCCGGGGACAGCGGGAACGTCGGCGGACCAGATCTCCTGTCCGGTCGCGAGATCCAAACAGGACAGTCGAGGGTTGTCCTGCGGGATCGCCAGACAACGATCACCGACGACGACAACCGCGCGCGGCCACGTGCCGACCGGGACATCCCACCGCACCGAACCATCTGCCGGGTCGAGGCTCACCAGCCTCGTGCTGCGCTCGTGAACGATGACATGACCGTTCGTCACCGCGAGTCCCGAGGCAACGCCGCGTTGGTGCAGCGGCCGCTCCCACCCCATTTCGATCACCGCATCAGACCACCACGACCACATGACCGTCGGCAACCGCATTCGTCGCATCGCCGACCAGACTTTGCTGTCGCCCGACGAACTGCATCTCACGGACCGTCCGGTCTGGATCACCACCAGGACTCTGTTCAGTTACGTCGGCCTCACCGCCAGCGTCGCCCCAGCCGCACAGGAAGACCTCCCCGGCTGGATCGACTCGCCGGCGCGGAAGATCTGATCGGCTCCGAACCTGCTTCCCGGCCGGGGGGCGGACGGGGGCCACCTCGGCCCTCTGGCGCTACGACCTCGTCGCCAGCCTCATGCGCGTCCACACCGGCCGTGCTCAGCTCCAGCCCGCAGGGTTTGATCCCGTCTCGTAGTCGACGGGGCTGACGTGCTCCCATTCTTTTCCTGTCGAACTCTCGTAGGCGTGTTGCGCGACGTAGAGCAGGAATTCGGCCTCGGGCGCACCGACCCCGATGCAGGAATCGAATTTCTCCGGGTCTTCGAGAACGGACCGGTAAGCCTGCTCCCCCGCCAGCACCACCGCAGCCCGGTGGTACAGGAAGGAATCGCTCGAGAGAGGCAGACCGGTGGCTGCGGAAGGCGTCGCGGCGAACTCTGCCCGGTCCAGGTCATAGAGAAGCTGGGCGAGGATGTCCTCGAACTGCTTGATTTCCGCTTCCCCGCGCCTGCCGAGTTCCGCTTCCAGCGGAGCGAAAGCGGCCTGGTCCGTCGCCGGAGGGTCCCGCCGCGCCAAGGAGACGAGCGCCCAGAACTCGCGGTCGTCCATCAGGGCCTGTTCCTCCCGGGTGAGTTTACGGTGTTGCCGGCCAAGTTCCACCCTATCAACGGCGGTTCTCCCCTGGAACCGCCCGAACCCGTGTGGTGCCCGCTCGTCCATGCCGGCCACGACTCGCCGGGACCGGTGTTCGCAGTTCCGGCAATGCTATGAGGCAGACAGGAAGAACCGTTCCTGGTCGAGCGGGTCCAGTGCGTTGTGACGTTCGGGGACGAGCAGGTCGACGTCGAGGATCCGGTGAGTTTGGTACCAGGCGTGCAGGCGCTTGGCCGCTTCCCTGGTCTGGTCTTCGCCGACCCACCGGACCGCGAAGTCGTTCTTGTGCTTGTCCGGGTCGAGCCAGCCCGCAGCGCCTTCGTAAGTGGTCGCGTAGGCGTAGTCGGCACAGTCGACGGGCGTGGGTTCGTCGGGCAGCGGTGCGGGCATCCCGGGCGCGGCGCAGGCGGCTTTCGCGGTGTCCCGGTTTCCGTCGACGAGGTAGTCGTGTCCCAGGCCGCGGGCCACCCGGTGCAGGGAGTCGGCGTGAGTGGGCAACCAGCCGAGCAGTTTCTTGTCCGCCTTGACCGGCCAGGTGGCTCCGGGATCGGCGACGGATTCCCGGACGAACTTGGCGTGCCGGGCGACCCTGCGGTCATCGTAGGCGAAGGACAGGCCGGGTACGGTGCGGTCGAAAACGCTGCCCTGTTTGTCCCAGAGGTAGGCCGCGCTGTCGAAGCGCATGCTCCCTTCGAAACTCTTGGTGAAGCTGATGTTGACGCCGTCGCCGGGCGCGAACTCGTACTCGATGCGGAACACCCCGTGCGCCAGTTGCTCGCCGCGCTCCGGACTTGCCGGATAGGCCTCCGACTGCAGGGTGAACCAGGTTTGCGGGTTGGCTTTCCATGCCGGGAGCGGATCCTCCCTGGCGCCGCGCCCGGCTTGCGGATGGCACGCGTCCTCGTTGCCGAGGTCTCCGTTCTTGACGCGGTACTCGCCGGCGCAGGTGATGGTCGCCTTCATCCGTGCGGCGGGCTTGTCGAACGTGCCGTCGGTGACGATCTGCGTGGAGACCAGCTGGAAGTCGGCGAAGCGGCGCTCGGGTTTCGCGGGGTCGCCGCCGATCTTGCCGTAGCCGATGAGAGTGTCGCGGACTGTCGCGTAGCCGATCATCCGGCACCTGGTGCCCGTGCACTCCAGGTCCAGCGCCCAGTTGACCTTGACCTGGCAGTAGGAGAACCGGTTCTTGATCCACCCCGCCTCATCGGACTCGGACGCATTGTGCCAGCACTCGGCCGGATGGTTGATGTACCGGTAGGGATCCGCGGGCGCGCGTCCTCCGTCGAACTGCGCGCTGTCGACCAGATAGCGCGGTTCATAGCGCGGGTCCTCAGCGGCCCGCGGCGACAGCACGGTCTTCCCGTTCTCGGTCCGGGACACCGGTTTGATCCCCAGCGCGTCCAAGGAGCCGTCCCGCCGCGCTACCGCCGCCACCCTCTCGGGGTGCCGCGCCAGCTCCGGATCGGAAACGACGTAGCCCACCAGTGTCCGCGTCTCGGCCTGCGATACCGCGGCCCGCGCACTCCCGACCATGCACAACGACGCGAGCACGGCCACCGCCCCGGCCGCCCTCCTCGAGCGTGATCTTCTTCGGGACATAGAAGAACACCTTTCCCCACATTCGGCGATCGAAACGACACATCCCTTCCTCACGTCCCGATGCGGCCTCGAAGGAAACCTGGTGCGCCATCGGCTGGCCAGCACCCCGGCCGAGCCAAGCTAGCACCGTGCGCCAATCGGCAATACGACTGAACGGCCGCTTCTCGGCGAACTGTCCGCTCGGACGCTTTCGTCGACGCATCCGGAGGAGTTCCGGCGCGGGAAACGGTCGCGTCAGTTGCGACAGCCCCAGGCACGACATCCGCACCCACCCGATAACCGGAAAAGGAATATTCACAGTGCATTCACCCACATTTACCAGTAATCGACGAGAATTCTCCGGCGGGCGACGACGAGAGGATGAACTCTCGCAACGATCCAAGTTTCGAAATCCACCGGAAGCGAAACCAACCCTTCCGAGATAAGCATCATTGCCGCAGCGGCAATCACGAAAAGTCGCCAGCCGGACATCCCCGCCACCCAACCCCCGAGCAAGCGGTTGATCAGCAGCCAATCACTAGCCTGCACGGCAACCTTATCGATCGGAAGCAGTTCCGCGGCCCGCCTCGGCGGAACAGTTTCCAGCGACAGCACCGCAACCGAGGGGACCATCCGAGACAGCATCAGAACACCAGGTCAGAAGCTTGCGGAAATCGCATTAACGCCAGCGCTCGACAGCGCTTCCAGTAGCAATTACGATCCACTTCGATAAATATAACCCAAGCGATCCGGACCTTAATTTCCCAAGTTGAGTACTTTGTCATACCCATTGCACATCGAACAGATTGCGAAAGAGTCAACCTCCGCCGCACATCGGTTACACGGAAATCGCGTCATGCGATCGTGACGGCATGGATCTCACCGAATCCCCGGTCGTCCGCCCCTGCCCTCCGGACGAAACGGGGCGGGCGTTCGCCGACGTGATGGCAGAGTTGACCGGACGGGAGCAGGTTCCGGTCGACAGCAACTTCTTCTCCGATCTCGGAGCCAATTCGCTCATGATGGCCCAGTTCTGCGCCCGGGTGCGCAAGCGGCCGGAACTTCCGTCGGTGTCGATGAAAGACGTGTACCGCACCCCGACTGCCGCCGGGTTGGCCGCGACCGCCGCCGTCTCCGAGCCTGTCGAACCTCCTGCGCCCCCCGGCCTCGAAGAGAGCAGACCGGCTGGGCCACGGCGAAGAGCGAGTCCGCTGGAATACCTCGGCTGCGGAGTGCTGCAACTGCTGCTCTTCGCAGCCTATTCGTTGCTCACAGCGGAAATCCTCGGCATCGGCACCGATTGGCTCATCGCCGGTTCCGGAATTCTGTCCTACTACCTGCGTTCGGTCGCCTTCGGCGCCGCGGTGCTGGTCATCGGGGGCACGCTCCCGATCGCGCTCAAGTGGGTCCTCGTCGGCCGGTGGACGCCGAGGGAGATCCGCTTGTGGAGCTGGGGCTATGTCCGCTTCTGGCTGGTCAAGACCCTGGTCCAGCGGAACCCGCTGCTCCCGTTCTTCTCCGGCTCTCCGCTCTACTCGCTGTACCTGCGCGCGCTCGGGGCCAAGATCGGCCGCGGCGTGACAGCCTTGTCGGGTTTCGTGCCGGTGTGCACCGACCTGCTGACGATCGGCGAAGGCACGGTTATCTGCAAGGACACCTACTTCACCACCTACCGCGCCGAGGGCGGAGTACTCCGGACCGGCCGGGTCGACATCGGCGCGCACGCTTACCTCGGCGAGATGTCCGTGGTCGACATCGACACGCGGATCGGCGACGGCGCCGAGCTCGGGCACGCCTCGGCGCTGCATCCAGGACAGACGGTCCCGGACGGGGAGAGCTGGCACGGCTCGCCCGCCGTCCCCGCGGACGTGCGGTACCGGCGGGTCGAGCCGAGGTCCTGCGGCGGCGTGCGCCGGGCGTGGTTCGCCGTGCGCCAGCTGCTGTTCGCGGTCCTCGTCGCGGTCCCGCTGGCACTCGGCGTGCTCTACCTGCTGCTGGTCCTCGCTCCGCAGGTCAGCCCGGTCCTGGGACTGGGCTCGGCCGACCTGGACTTCACCGACGCGAAGTTCTACGGCAAGGCCCTCGTCGTCTCCGCGATCCTGTTCGTCGGCATGCGACTGCTCAGCTTCGCAGTCAGCGTCACGGTGCCCCGGCTGCTCAACCCGCTCCTGAAACCAGGCGAGACTTATCGCTTCTACGGCCCGCGCCACGCCGCACACCGGGTGATCCGGCGGTTCTCCAACGCACGGTTCTTCAAGGACGTCTTCGGCGACAGCGCGGCCATCGTGCACTACCTCCGCAGCGTCGGCTGCAAGGTCTCCAAGGCCGAGCAGACCGGTTCCAACTTCGGGCAGCAGGAGAAGTTCGAGAACCCGTTCCTCTTCGCGGCCGGGGCGGGCACGATGGTCGCCGACGGGCTGTCGGTCCTCAACGCCGAATACACCAGCACCTCGTTCCGCCTGTCCCGGGTGCGCGTCGGGGCGAAGAACTTCCTCGGCAACCACATCGCCTACCCGGCCGGAGCCAGGACCGGCGACAACTGCCTGCTGGCCACCAAGGTCCTGGTGCCCCTCGACGGCCCGCTCCGCACGAACGTCGGGCTGCTCGGCTCGCCGAGTTTCGAAATCCCGCGCTCGGTCGACCGCGACAGCCAGCTCGACCATCCGAGAACCCCGGCCGAATTCCGGCGCGCGCTGGCCGCCAAGACCCGGCACAACACAGTGTCGATGCTGTTGTTCGTCCTGTGCCAGTGGCTGTTCTCCTTCGGGCTGATCCTGCTGGCCTGGGCGTCGAAGATCTACTACGCCAAGCTCGGCGCGCCGCTGTTCGCGCTCGACGTGGTGGGCATGACCCTCTACAGCGTCGCGTACTTCGTCGCCGTGGAACGGATCGCCGTCCTCGTCCGGCCGCAGCACCCGATTTCGTGCTCGATCTACGACCGGCGATTCTGGCGGCACGAACGATTCTGGAAAGCAGCGTCCGCAACCGATCGCATCCAGCTGCTCAACGGCACCCCGTTCAAGGCGATGGCCTGGCGGCTGCTGGGGGCCAAGGTCGGCCGCAGACTGTTCGACGACGGGTGTTTCATCGCGGAAAAGACACTGGTGCGACTAGGAGACGACGTCACGCTCAACGCGGGCTCCGTCGTCCAATGCCATTCGCAGGAGGACGGCGGTTTCAAGATGGACCGCATCGGCATCGGCAGCGACTGCTCCGTCGGTGTCAACGCCTTGGTGCACTACGGAGTGCGGATGGGTTCGGGCTCGTCGCTCGCCGCGAATTCGTTCCTCATGAAGGGTGAAGAGGTCCCGGAGAACGCCAGCTGGGGCGGGAACCCGGCGCACTGGCACTCGCTGCCGGGGCCGGGGCAGCATTCCCCGGTGGACGCGCGGCCCGGTCGCCGCCGGACGCCAGGCTGAGGTCGCGGCGGCTTCGCATACGGCCGGGTTCGGTGTTGCTCGCCGAACCCGGCTCTCTCCCGTTGCCGAGCACGCCGACAACGACGCACTGGGGTCCGGTGAATGCGTTCTTCGCGCCGGTCACCGGAGTCGCCGACCACGCCGAACCATAGGACGACGCAGGCCCGGCGACGGCGCGTGGAGGCCAGGGTTCAGTGTTCCTGTTCACGAACTTCGGATGCGCTGAACAGGCCCGAGTTTCTGTCAAAGGGCTACGCCAAATCGCATACGAGCCCTCGCAGTCGCTTGACCACATTATGCTGCGCATTGCGACTGTCATCGTGCCCATGTCGCCGTCGAAGAAGCTGTCCGGCGGGAGAGCTGTCGGATATCGAAGTCGATCTCGGGCGGCGATGGGCCGCTGCGCAGAGGCGATTAATTCCTGAAGCTGGCGACGGCGGCCGCCCGAGGCGTGCGACCTCGCGCCGCAGTCCAGGCCTGTTCCGCGAGGATCTGCCGGGGCGACCCTCACTCCACCTCGATCGTTGCGTTGCGGTCACTCGTTGGCACGTCCCGCAAGATCTCGAAGGCTGTGGGCCAGCCTGCGTCTGAAGGCACTCGGCTTCAGACGCAGGCCTGAGGCGGCGAAAACTCCGCCTGCCCGGTTGCTTATCATCTCTCGAGCTTGAAGTCGGCCCCTCGGGTCGCCGCACCCGTCACCACAGGATCTTTCGCAAATTCCACCGCTTGAAATTCTGGATCCCAGCCGAATTGCACCCTACGGAAACTGACTTCAGCCGAAAAGAGCATGTCGATAAAGCTGACAAACCCAGCGAAAGCGCTTCCCGTGAAATCGACATCTTTATCAAAGTGCAATTTTTCGAACGCCACTGGCCCGTCGACATCAACGATTCGAAACTTTGCATCCTCCAGAAACTTTGTGCCTCGAATTGTGAGATGACCAAATTCCGCTTCCGAAAAATCCGCAACCGAAGCGAACTTTGAAGATATAAACTGAGCCGACCTTTGAAACTTAGCCCACATGAATTCTGCAAGACCATCGAAAGTTACTTCAGTAAATACGGAAGATCCCTGAAATAATGTGCGACTAAACGTGCAGTCGCTCCCGAATATAACCTCGGATAGAGCCAATGCACCGCGAAAAGTTGCATTGTCAAATGCTGCATAGCTCGAAAAACTTGCGCCATGCGCGGTGACATTTCCCTCAAAAACCACATGGGAGAATCGTGCGGGTCCAGAAAATTTTGCCCCACTGAATCTTACTGAGCCGACACTGCTCATCGCCAGGTCCAAGTTTCGAAGGCTTGCCCCTGAAAGGTCCAGATCACACGGCCCCCAGTATGCCGCACCCAGTTCAGGTTTCAGGTGATCGGTAATGACCTGTTGAACGGCGCTGCGAACCTCGCGCTCTTGTGCGTCCTCACCAGCTTCGGTGACCTTTTCACCTAACTTGCGAGGACTTTTACGTGCCCCCTTCTGCGGCATCCGCAGATAAGCGCACAATACGTTTACGATGGTCTGACGCTGCGATTCGTTCTCTTGCGCGAGGCGTTCAAGCGCGTAGATTCCGCCGAGTCGTACAGGGGCCTTATCGGAGCCGAGCTGCTCAACCGACTTCGTATACAGCTCGGTTATCCGTCTCGCGGAAGCATCCTGCCGGGCATCTTCGGCAATGCGTTCCTGGTACTCCTTCGTATCCGCGGCGACCTCTTGCTGGTGAGCAAGCGTGCGCTCGCGGGTATCGAGGTCGGCCTCCGTTGAATGTTGCCGCCGCCAGGCCAAGTACAGCGCGATGACTCCGCCGCTTCCCACGCCGATGCTCAGCCCGATCTTCAGCGCATCCAAGCGCGCTCTGACCAGGTCAGCACCGTTCAATCCCGCCGTCGCCGGCCACCACAACAGGACTACTGCGGCCGTGGTGAGAACCGCGATCACGACAGCGGTTGTCCACATCGCTTTCGGCGTGAGCTGCCTCAACCGACTGCTCCGCGTAGTGACCCGATAGGCGGTATCGAGAGGATCGCCATCTCCAGGCTTCGGCGATTCATCGCTCATGAAGGTCATCCTTTCGCACACCCGGTCGGTGAAGCCAAGGTTGCAGGCAAGACACCCGCCAAAAGGAACGCGTTCACCCGGATGGCCGTCATTCGGGCTGAATCCACCCCCTCAGGGGCAGGGCACGACAGCAACCGCCGGTGCAGAAGGAATCGAGATATCCCGATGATCCGCGGCTTCCTTGGACGGCGCACACCCGGCCCGATCAGACGGGCACCGGCGTGGAAGGCGCGGTCGTGCTGCAAGCAGACTCGGCGGGGGTCGGCGCGGAGGAACCCGGTGCAGGCGACTTGGGACCCGACGACACCCTCTCCTGCACTGAGCCGGAGCATCTTCCCGCCAAGGCATTCCTCTTGCCGTGCTGACGGACCAGGCCAGTTCGAAAGCGTACCGGCCATTAGCCGATATGCACGCTAGTTGCGATTCTTCCGTCGACTCGCCGCTTCGCTCTTCCGTTTGTTTTTCCTCGAATTGGCTGGCGACTTCTTCATCTGCGCAGCGGCGACCTGCGATCGGACCGACGACATCCGGCCATTCGCGCCCCGCCTCCACTGTTCTAACACCCGCGGGAGCCGTGCCCTGTTGACGAGCCAGTTCATGGCTGCGCGAGTGGCTTGGTCGTCGATCTCCGCGGCCATCTCCTTCGCGGCCTCCGGCCGGCTTAGGACGTGCGCGGCGATCCGGAGGTAGGAACCCCCGTCAACGTAGATCCCCATGCCTTGCACGTCGCGTACCCCCGGGCAGAAGGCCGCGCCAACATACCAGGCCGCTCCTGCCATGACAGCGCCCGAATCCTCACCTTCTTTCGGAGTCGGATTGCACAGCAAGTCAGCGAGCCGTCGCTCGTCAGAGGTCGTCGCGACTGATCGCTCGGCTCGCAGTGCCTCGGAGTACGCGCGCGCGGCTTCATCAGCTGTATGAAGCTCATACGACCTCACCGGATCTGACATCTCAAAGTGCAGGACGCCTGTTCCAGGCTGCAGAAGCGACGGCTCGCCGTACACCTTCTGCGTCCGCCGGTATCCGATCAGCAGCAGCACCTCAGGACGTCGTTCGCCCTTCCGCCATTGGTCTCCGAGCCTGGCGTGAGGAGAAGACACGAAAGGACAGACTTGAGCCGCGTACAGCCCGCAAATCTCGTGGAGCGGCGCTTCCGAGTACACCGCCGCAGGAGAACTAGCAGCCTCTGCTTGAAAAGCCACCTGCCAGCGCAGTTCGTCACCGAACGGCAGCGCGCAGATCGCACACAGGTCGAAAGTCGCAAGCGCGAGCTTCCTGCGTTCCGACAGCGATCCGAAATCCACCTCGTCACCGCTCGGCTGACCCACCGTCGCGATGATGGGGTATCCGCGCGGGTCCTCGCGCAAGTGGCTGCATCGAGCTGGGCGAGAGACAGCTCGGGGCCCCTTCTTCCCAGGCGTTTCTTCGTTGGCCATAGTCTCCCTCGTTCCTGTACAGATCGGCACGGGCGAGTGAAATGTTTCAACCCGGAGCAAGTTGCCGAGACACCGGCAGCGATCCCGGCTTCAGCACCGACGCAGCCCCATTCGCCCCACGCTGACCCGAGTGCCAACCTAGGCCTCGGAAGCAGACAAGAAACTGCTCGGAGGCTCTGCTCCCGCCGGATCTTCTGACAAGTCTCGGCCGCCTCGGAGTCCTGCGCGGCGCTCACATGCTGTTCTCCAGCAGACTGCCGATGCCTGCCCTGCCCTGCCCTGCCCTGCCCTGCCAGGAGAGTCGTCTCCGGTCCGCGACAGCCAATACAGAATCAAGCCGTCAGTGGATCAAGGCTAATGTGGAACGATGCAACACGGCGAGTCGCTCCGCACCACCCGCGGCAGGATGGCCGAGGGCCTTGCCGCAGGCGCCCTGGATTGGCTGCTGATCGCCGCGCGGACCATCGATGCCGGCCTGGTCTGGGGCAGCACCGCGACCGACGACGAGACGGACCCGTCGCTCTACAGCGGTTCGGCGGGAATCGTGCTCGCGTTGCTGGAAGCCCAGCACCACTTCGGCGACGACCGCTACGGCGACGCCGCCCAGCGAGGCGCGCGTGCCCTCGCGGCTGCGGTCGAGCGCGAAAAGGCCTGCTCGCTCTACTTCGGCTTGACAGGCATGGCGTTCGCCCTCCACGCCGTCGGCGCTCTGCTGGACGACGCCTCCGCGACGACCGCCGCGCGGGCCGCGCTGCGCCACGTGCGTTCTCGCTTCGACGGGCACCGATGGGGCGACATGTTCGAACTGCTGGCGGGCAACGCTGGCATCGGGCTGGGCGCGCTGTCCTGCGGCGACCACGACTTGGCCGTGCTCGCCGTCGAGCCCTATCTCCGCACCGCCGATCCGACTCCCGGCGGCGTGAACTGGGCGGTCCGGCCGAGTCCGCCGCGATCTCACCACATGGCCCACGGCACTCTCGGCATCGTTGTCGCGTTGGCCACGATCGGGAACGCCACCGGCCGCCGCGATCTGATCGATCTGGCGCTGGCCGGTGCCGCCGATGTGGTCGCGCGTGACGAGGCCGGGCCGGACGGTTTCCTCGTTCCGCATTCCGACCCGCAACACCTGCCGGACCTGATCGCGCGCTACAGCTACGGCTGGTGCAACGGCCCCGCCGGTGACGCTCAGGCCTTTCGGCTGCTCCGGTCGATCACCGACGACCCGGCGTGGGACGCGCTCGCCGATCGGTGCTGGCACACCGTCACCCGGTCCGGCTTGCCACGCCGGATCCGCCCTGGGTTCTGGGACAACAACGGTTCGTGCTGCGGCACCGCCGGAGTGCTCACGCTGGCGTGCGATCGGCACGTCGAGCGACAGGAGCGGTCCGGCTTCGGCGCCGGGCTGGTCGACGACCTCGCCGCTCGGGCCACCGCCGATGCCCAGGGCGTCCGCTGGTCCAACCACGAACACCGCGCGACTCCCAGCGTCCTGGAGCCTCGCACGGGCTGGGCGATGGGCAACGCCGGGATCATCCGCGAGCTGCTGAGGTTCGCCCGGATCAGTGCTGACCGCGATCCGGCCTACGCAGTGGCCTGGCCAGGACATCCGGTCGCCCGTCCTGCGAGCACGCGATCGGCCGGTTCCTCTCCCCGGACAAGCTTGCCGTAGCCCGCGCAAAGGCTTGTCCACAGCCAAATCAGCCAAGCCGCCCGCGCCTGGTTGACGGTCTCGTACGCATTCCCGACAGATCACAGACGGCACATCGGCGGTCCCGTCCCAAGATCGCCATCGAGCGCGTCCCGCTCACCGGCCCACGTGAGCACCAGCGTCCAGCTCGGACAGCCAAAGCAACTCGTCGCCTCGTTCGGTAATCAATTGGGGGCACCCGCGGGGTCCGGTAAGTTATCCGTTATCGCGGGCCACCGGGAACGACGACCCGTTGAACGGGGTCCGGTACGAGGGGAATCAGATGCACAAGGGTTTTGTCATGTCCATCGGCCGTTCGGCCGTGGCGATCGCCACACTCACCGCGCTGGCGGCGTGTTCGTCGGAAGCCACCACTGCCCCGTCGGGCGCAGCGCCCGCCCGCGCTGAGGTCTTCGGCGCGGCCGGTTACCGCGGCATCGCCCCGGGGATGGCCAAGGAAGCGGCCCTGGCCACCGGGAAACTCGCCACCGCCCCGGTATCCATGCTGGACGGCTGCACGGTCCTGAGCTGGCAGGGCGGCCCCGCGCCGGACCAGGCCCGGCTGGCCGCCGAGACCGAGGCGCAGCGGAAGGCCGACGACCTCAACGCCAAGGCGGACGCGGCGGACCAGGAAGCGAAGCAGCCCGCGGGCAAGTCCGCCGCGGATTCGGCCAAATCCGCCGCCAAGAACGCGGAGGCGGCTCAGCTGGCGGCGGACTCCGCGATGGCGATTGCCGAGCTGGCCGGCAAGCGAGAAGAGCGCGACAAAGCGTTCGCCGCGGCTGGTGGCGCCTCGTTCGGCAAGAACGGCCTGCACGAGCTGGGCGCCCCGCCCGAGGCCAAGACCGCGGAGGGCATCGGCGCCGGATCCTCGCTGGCCGACTTGCACAAGGCGTACGACGCGCGCGGTTTGAAGGAGAACGCGGCCGGGCGGTTCGAGCTGCCTATCGCGGAGAAGCCGGGCTGGCACTTCGAATTCACCCCCACGGCCGACGGGAAGGTCGGCGGAGTGGCGATCGCCGAAAGCGCCGCCAAATGCCGTTGATGTCGCGCCGGACGCGCTTCTGAGTCCATTGTGGATGTGTGAAGGCCTCCTTGCCGCTGCGGCGGGGAGGCCTTTGCTTTTCGCCAGCCCGCTCACTATCCCGTCGACCTTTCGGCCGGGATTCACACCTTGCCGAACTGCCGCGCTCGCCCTTACCGCAAATCCCAAGGCAGAAGCTCACCAGCAGCCACCCGAGCAAGGTCGAGTCGTTCTTCATCCTCTTCGATAAGAGAGAGTGTCTCGTACGCGGAAGCCACGGCATCCGCCCGCCGTCCCGAGAAGATCTCCGCGTAAAGCAACCAGATACCGGGTTTCGCCGCTGCCGCACATTCGGCGGCAAGATCCCGCCCTTCGCGTTCGGCTCGCTCCGACCGGCCGTCATCGCCGACCAGGAACAGGAGCAATTCCAGGAACTTGGCCCGCGCGTAGTCCGAGACGTCGTCCGCCAGCGCTGCCAACGCGACGGACACGACGGGAACGGCCGGTTCGTGGACGAACGAAGACACGAACACGTGTCCCTCGAAGATCTCGGTGCCGAAGCCGCTCGACTCGTCAGCCCGGGCGAGCCGCATCAGGTCGTCCGCGACGTGCGTAGCCGATCGGCCGCAGGCACAGTGCTCCCGCGACCAATCGTGGCGCGTGATTTCGAGGTGCAGAAGTTTCACGGGCACACCTTATTTCCGTCACCCGGTACCTGGCTCGGCCAGCCGTCACCGATGGGCAAGGGGACACGACTGCGGGCAGGGGTCGACGCCTTCGCCACGCGCAGGATGATTCATCGATCAAGCAGCCTCAGCAGTTGCGCACGCAGCCCTCGAGCGGTGACCTGTTCGCGTTCCAGCACTAGATCGGCTCCTTCAGCGGCCAGCAGAGCAGCCAAGCCCGCCTTGTCCCACATGTTGCCCGGAATAACCAGTTCCGGAATTGACGACGGGGCGGGCGATTTCTGATCGGTGCGACCGGAGGAGACCTGGGCCGCCGAACTGCTGTGCCCGGGCACCGCGAGGCACCCGGGCAGAGCAGCTCCGCATCAATGCGCGGCGCTCACGAACTTGTCCGTGTAAGTCTTCCCAAGATCGATCTGCTTGCCCTTGACATCAGGATTGAACGCCTGCAGAACCGTGAGATTGGTCTTCGGCCCATCCGGCGGCATGATCCCCGTCGGGTTGTAGATGCCCTTCTCGTTGTCGAATGCCTTGGCGTAGGCGTCTTTCCCGGACCCGGCGTAGTAGTCGGCAGGCATCACGTCGGCCAGTTGCGCACCGTTGTGGCCCTGGATCCATTTCAGGGCCTCGACATACGCGTTGACGAGCTTCTGCACCACCTGCGGGTGGCTGTCCACGTACTTCGTGGTCATGTACAGCGACGTCGCCGGATATTGGCCGCCCAGCTGTTGCTTCGTACCGGCCGCGGTGCGCATGTCCAGCAGGACGAAGGCGGAGCCCTGGGCCAGGGCGGTCGAGACCGTCGGCTCGGTGGTCATCGCGCAGTCGACGTTGCCGTGCTGCAGGGCGCCGATCAGGGTGGCCCCGGCTTGCACGCCCACCCGGTGGATTTTCGTCGGGTCGACGCCGTTCTTCTGCGCCAGGTACTGGGTCAGGAAGTCCGTGGAGGAACCGAGATCGGTCACTCCGAGGTTGCGGCCGGACCAGTCGGCCGGCGAATGGATCTGGCCGCGCACCTCGTTGCGGCACAGTTCGACTTCGCCCGGCGTCGTCAGCATCGACACCACCGATTCCATCGACTGGCCGAGGCCCTGCATGGCGATGGTGTGGTCGTAGAAACCGCCGACGCCGTCGACCTTTCCGGCGACCATGTTGGTCGTCGCGTCGACCCCGGCTCCCTCGTCCTGCAGGGTCACGTTCAGGCCTTGCTTCTGGTAGAGGCCGAGCCGCTGGGCGAGCATGAACGGCAGGTAGATCTGCTTGTTCAAGCCGCCGACCATGATGCTCACCGGGGTGCCGGTCCCGCCGGTGGAGCTGGTGGCGGCGTTCTGGCTCGCGGTCGAGGCGCAGCCGGCCACGGCGAGCAGCGCCGCCGCGAGCACGGCCGCCAATTTCTTCGCGGACACGGGGATCTCCTTTGTTCGAACGGACAATCGGGGGGTCACAGGTCCGGACCGGACAGCTGGGCCGGCCGCCAGCGCAGCAGCCGGCGTTCGAGGCGGGTGATCAGCCATTCGGCGATCAGCGCGACGACGCCCATGATCACCATCGCCGCCCAGACGCCGCTCGCGTCGAAGGTGCCCTGCGCGTTCTTGATCAGCACGCCGAGACCCGCGTAGCCGCCGAGGAATTCGCCGACGATCGCGCCGATCAGCGCGAAGCCGAAGCTCACGTGCAGGCTCGCGATGATCCAGGTGAACGCCGACGGCAGCACGACCTGCCGGGTCACCTGCCACCGCGACGCGCCGAGGATGCTGGCGTTGGCGATGAAGGTCCGGTCGACCTCGCGGGTGCCCTGGAAGGCGTTGAAGAACACCCCGAAGAACACCAGCACGATCACCAGGAGGATCTTCGATTCCAGGCCGAGGCCGAACGCCAGCACGAAGACCGAGCCGAGCACGATCCGCGGAATCGCGTTGAGCACCTTGATGAACGGGCCGAACACCGCCGACAGGAACCGGATCCGGCCGAGCGCGATGCCGCAGACGATGCCCAGCACCGTGCCGATGGCGAACCCGATCAGCGCCTCTTCGATCGTCGTCCAGATCTGGCTGCCGAGCGAGCCGAGCGCGGTGCCTTCGGTGACCCACGACCGCAGCCGGTCGAAGATGCCCGAGGGAAGGCCGTACAGCACGATCGCGTGCTGGTCTCCTTGCACGAGCAGTTGCCAGCCGCCCAGGATTACCACCAGCACTGCCGCCTGGACCGTGTGGACCAGGACGGTGTGTGTCCGGCGGCGCGAACGGCGAGCGGCTGCCGCTTTCACCCCCGCAGCGGGGTTCGCGGGCGAGTCCGCTTCGGTCGTCATGCTCCCGCCTCCCCGCTGATCCGGGTGGTCTGCGCGTAAGCCAGGTCGACCTCGGTGCGCAGGGCGTCCCAGATCCGCTGGTACAGGTCGACGAACCGGCGCTCGAACCGGATTTCCTGCACCACCCGCGGGCGCGGCAGGTCGATGGCGAACCGGGCCTTGACCGTCGCCGCGGGCCCGGCGGTCAGCACGACCACGGTGTCCGCGAGCGCGATCGCCTCTTCGAGGTCGTGGGTCACGAACATGACGGCGGGACGGGTAAGTTCCCACAGCGACAGCAGTTCGTCGGACATCTTCGCCCGGGTCTGCACGTCCAGCGCGCTGAACGGCTCGTCCATCAGCAGGATCCGCGGCTCGTTGATGAGGTTCTGCGCGAGCGCGACCCGCTTGCGCATCCCGCCGGACAGCTGGTGCGGGTACCGGTCCTCGAACCCGCTCAGCCCGACGCGGCGGATCCAGTCCCGCGCGCCGGAAACCGCCGCGCCCTTGGCGACGCCGCGGAACCTCGGGCCCGCGGACACGTTGTCCAGCACCGTTTTCCAGGGCAGGATCGCGTCCGTCTGGAACATGAACCCCACCCCGGGCGTGATGCCCGAGACGTCCGCGCCGTGCACCCGGACCGAGCCGGCCGACGGCTGCTCCAGGCCCGCGACGAGGGTCAGGGTCGTGGACTTGCCGCAGCCGGTGGGTCCGACGACCGCGCAGAACTCGCCGGGAGCCACCTCGAGGTCCAGGTCGCGCAGCGCGGTGTAGGGCTCCGGGCCCTCGGTGGCGAACTGCTTGGTGACGTCCCGCATGGCGATGGCGGCGCCGGGCGGTCCGGATCTGGGTGCGTGCACGGTGGCGTCCTCTCGATCGGGGCCGATTCCGTTCGAGGAGGCTAAGAAGCGCCGCGGCGCGGCGGAATATTGCGTGCGATACCAGCGATCAGTGCGCTTTTCTCGGTTTCTGCTCGTTAAGTGCACGCCGGACCGGACGATCCGGGCGTACCGGCCGCGGTTTCTTGGCATCCGCGCGGTCTCGTGGTGTCATGCGGGACGCCCCTACGACAAGTGGCAGAGCGGAGCGGTCATGTGGCGGTCACGTCCCCTCGCCTCGCAGATCCTCGTCGCCGTGCTCGGGATCTTGCTCGCCACCGTCTCGGCCGGGGCCTTGCTCTACGTGAAGCTCGCCGGACAGACCCTCGACACCCAGTACGGACAGCGCGCTCTCGGGATCGCGAACACCGTCGCGCAGATGCCGTCCGTCCGCGACGCCCTCGTGCGGCGCGATCCCGGCCACGCCATCCAGGCCGCCGCCGAGCAGGTCCGCCGGGCCACGGGCGCGTCGTACGTCGTGGTCACCGACCGGTCCGGGCTTCGCTACTCCCATCCCAACACCGCGCTCGTCGGCGAGCGCATCGAGGAACCGGTAGCGGCCCTCGACGGACAGGGCCACCTCGGCATCGACAACGGCAGTCTCGGCCGGTCCGCCAACGGCAAAGCGCCGATCTCCGGCCCCGGCGGCGGGATCACGGGCCAGGTGTCGGTGGGAATCCTCGAAGAACAGGTCACGAGCGAGCTGGTGAGCGACATCCCCTGGGTGCTCCTCTATTCCGGCCTGGCGCTGGCCATCGGGATGGCGGCGTCCCTGCTGCTTTCCCACCGGATCAAGCGCGCGACCTTCGGACTGGAAGTCTCCGAGATCGCGTCCCTGCTGCAGGAACGGGAAGCGATGCTGCACGGCATCCGCGAGGGCATGGTGGGCCTCGACCGGCACGGCCGCGTCGAGGTGATCAACGACGAAGCCCGCCGCCTGCTGTCCATCCCCTCCGCCGCCCGGGGTCGCGACCTCAGCGAACTCGTCCCGCCCGGCCGCCTCCGCGACCTGCTCGCCGCTCCCGCCGCCGACGACGAGGTCGTCCTCACCGACGAATTCCTGTTGGTGGTCAACAAAATGCCGGTCGTCCTTTCCGGACAGGACGCCGGTTCGGTGATCACCTTGCGCGACCGCACCGAGATGGAAGGCCTGGTGCGCGAACTCCACGCCGTCACCGGCCTGACGACCGCTCTGCGCGCGCAGGAACACGAATTCGCCAACCGGCTGCATGTCCTTTCCGGACTACTGGGTCTCGGCGAAGCGGAGGAAGCCGGCCGCTACCTCACCGAAATCGCGCACGGTCCCGCCGCGCAGGCGACCGATCTGCGCGCCCGGTTCTCCCCGCCCGAACTCGCCGCGCTGCTTTCGGCCAAGGTCGCCATCGCCGCCGAACGCGACGTGCGCCTCGAGGTCGATCCCGGTTCCGGGCTCGACCTCAGCACCGCCGACCCCGGCGCGCTCGTCACCGTTCTCGGAAACCTCATCGACAACGCCGTCGACGCCGTGGCCGGGCAGCCGGGCGAACGCCGGGTGCGCGTTCTCGTCGACACCCTGGGCCCGGACGTCCGCATTGTCGTCTCCGACACCGGTCCCGGCATCCCGGAGGAAACGCTGCACGAGATCTTCGTCGACGGCTACTCCACGAAAACCCCTCGCCCCGGCATGCGGCGCGGCCTCGGTCTCGCCCTCGTCTACCGGCTGGTGCGCCGGTCCGGCGGGTCGATCACTGTGGACGGCTCAGCGGGGGCACGATTCGACGTGCTGCTCCCGAATTCCCGTTCCCGCGCCGCGCTCGAACCCGCGGAGTACGCATGACGATCCGGACTCTCGTCATCGACGACGACTACCGCGTCGCCGCGATCCACGCCGCCAGCATCGACCGCGTGCCCGGTTTCGCGTCCGTCGGCCAGGCCCACACCGCGGCGGAGGCCCGCGCCCGCGTCGAGGAACTCCGGCCGGACCTGCTGCTGCTCGACGTCTACCTGCCCGACGAGGACGGCCTCTCCCTGCTGCGCGACCTGCGCTCCGCCGGCGCCCCGCCCGGGTGCATCGTCATCACCGCTTCCCGCGACCTCGGCACGGTCCGTTCCGCGATCCAGCTCGGCGCCGCCTACTACCTGGTCAAGCCGTTCGGTTTCGAGCAGTTGCGCGAGCAGTTGACGGCGTACCGGAGCTGGTGCGAACGCGCGTCCGGAAGCGGCGACGTCGATCAGGCCACAGTGGACAGTCTGTATTCCGCGCTCCGCGGCCCCGCACCGCGCACGGACCCGCTTCCCCCGACCATGCGCAAAGTGCTCGACACGCTCCGCAGGGCCGGGCAGCCGCTCGGCGCCGAAGCGCTCGCGAGCACGCTGGGCATCAGCCGTCCCACGGCGCAACGCCATCTGAGCGAGCTGCACCGCCGCGGTTTCCTCAGCCTCGAACTGGAATACGGGAGCGCGGGCCGCCCCACGCACCGGTACGCGGTCGCCGCCGAGCACTGACCCGGGCGGCCCGGACTCCCGGCGCGAACCCGGCGAACAGCCTCTTCCGCACAATCGGCGATATCCCGGTCAGGACAAGGGATTCCGGTTGCTCCCATCGGGGTTTCCCGGTGGCCGGGGCGCGGAAGGCGGGCGATCATTCAGCGGAACCGGCGCGACCGGAGCACCGGCCGCCCGCCCGCCGGAGCACCGAAGGGATCGCCATGGCCGCCACCGGCCCGATCGACCACGTCGTCGTCCTGGTCCAGGAGAACCACACCACCGACAACTACTTCCGCTCGATGGCCGCGTTCGGCGCGAACGTCGCGACCGGCTGGCCGGTCTCCCCCAACCCGCCGAAGTCCGACCAGCCGCACGACCGCAAGGCCTACTACCGCTGGCTCACGAAGAAGAGCACCGGCGCGCACGTCCAGTTCGACACGGTCGCCGACCTGCCGTTCTACGCGTGGCTCGCCGCGAGCGGCGCGTTCGTCGAGAACCACTGCGCCGGGTACGGCACCAACTCGACGCCGAACCACCTGCTCATCGTCGGCGGCCAGACGCCCACGCTGCGCAATCCGCCGCGCGGCCAGGCCGACCCGGTGTGGGACCTGCCGTCCGTGCCCGGGCTCGCCGCCGACCACGGCGTGAGCTGGAAAGCCTACACCGGGACCAGCGGGTATCCGGTCGAGTTCTACCAGCAGCTCAAGGGGTCGCCCAATATCGTGCGCTCGGCCCAGATCATCGCCGACGCCCAGGCCGGCGCACTGCCCGCGCTCTCGATGGTCTGGCACGACTCGCCCTACGACGAGCACCCGCCCGCGGATGTCGGCAAGGGCGAGGACACCGTGTGGCAAGTGGTCGACGCGATCGTGAAGGCCGGGCTCTGGGACTCGACGGTCTTCCTGCTGACCTGGGACGACTGGGGCGGGTTCGACGACCACGTGGCCACGCCGAACGTCGAGATCACCCCGGACGGCGTGCAGCTCGCCTACGGCCCGCGCGTGCCGCTGCTGATGTTCGGCGGACGGGTCAAACCCGGCATCGACCACCGCTGGTCCTGGCACCCGAGCATCCCGAAGACCGTCATCGACCTGCTGAAGCTGCCGAAGCTGGGCGTCCCGCGCGTCGACGGCGACCACGGGCTCGCCGACCTCGTCGACCTCTCCCCCGGCGCGAAACTGAACCCGCCGCCCCCGGCGCACGGCACCGCGATCACCCAGCCCGCGCCGCCGAAACCCGCCCCGACACCGACGCCGGTGCCGCCGCCTCCGGTCGCCAAACCGGCTCCGGTCGGGCCGATCCTGCTGCGTGACGGGGGCACGCTGCCGCCGCCGAACGACGTGCCGTTGACTGTCCACTGAGGACTGACCGGACCGGCGCGGCCGTGCCGCTGGCTGCTCGCGACGCACGAGGGCCAGCGCTGGCTTCAGCGCTCAGGCAAGTA
This sequence comes from Amycolatopsis sp. NPDC004079, assembly GCF_040610415.1. Lineage (NCBI taxonomy): Bacteria > Bacillati > Actinomycetota > Actinomycetes > Pseudonocardiales > Pseudonocardiaceae > Amycolatopsis > Amycolatopsis sp. NPDC004079. The sequence continues at coordinate 154,310 of NZ_JBEXMH010000002.1, forward strand.
CTTGCCTCAGGGGAAAGCGAGAGGTACTTTCTCCTCAGGCAAGTACTTGCCTGAGAGGTTGCGCCGCGAAGGAGTGGCAGCAGTGAGCGAACCAACGAACAAGCCGACGCCCGAAGAAGCGGCGGCGGCGCTGCGCACGGCCCGGGACAGCCGGGACCGGGTGCTCGCGTCCGCGCTGGACTCGAGGTGGATTCCGGTCGCGGCCGGTCTCGTCGTGTTCGGCTACACCGTGGCCACCGACCTGATTCCCTGGACGCGACCCTGGCTGACCTTTGTCGTGCTGGCCGTCGCCTTGCTGCTGGTATTCCTCCTGCGCACCAGGACCGGCGGCAGCCTGCTCGGGCGACCGGTCTCGGTGTCGAGCCGGGCGTTGCCGCCCGCAGTCTGGCGCGTCGCGCCCGTGATCGGCCTGGCGATCGTCGCGGCCGTCGCCGTCCCCGTGCTGCACATCCCGCACGGCACGATCGTCTACGGCGCACTGGCCGGGCTCTATATCATCTTCCTCGGCCCCAGGTTCCAGCTGTGGCTGCTTCGCCGGCGAGACAAGGACTGAACGGTGGCCGAGCTCGACCAGCTCCTGTTGGACCCGACGAGACTGGCCATCGTGGCGCTGCTCTCCGCCGCCGAATGGGCGGAGTTCGGGTTCGTGCGCGACGCGGTGAAGCTGTCCGACTCCGCACTGTCCAAACAGGTCTCCACGCTTTCCAGGAACGAGTACGTCGACGTCCGCAAGGGCTACGTCGGCAAGCGGCCGCGCACGTGGCTCAACCTGACCGACAGCGGCCGCGACACCCTGGCCGGGCACCTCGCCGCCCTCCAAACCATTGCCGTGCAAGCACGTTCGGACGGCGCCCGGCAACCCCGCGACTGACCCGGCGCCCCGTTTTCGGGCAGGCCCAGCGCAGGTCGGGTCACGGCGACGACGGCGGCACCGGACCGTTCTCCTGGTTCGCGCCTCCGATCGTCCGCCACAACCGCAGCGCCCTCTCGTGGTGCTGGCGCGCCAGGTCAGGGCTTCCGGCGGCGTCGTCGAGGTCGCCGATCAGCTGCCAGCACGCGGCCTCGTCCTGCCGGTCGCCGTGCCGGTGGAACACCTCCGCCGCGCGCTCCAGCGCCGGGCCCGCCCGGTCCCGGTCGTGCTGGCCCGCATAGACGCGGCCGACTTCCAGCAGCGTGTACGCGGCGCACCGTTCGTCGGCCAGTTCTTCGAAGGTGGCCAGCGCCTGCCACAGACAGCGCAACGCCTCGTCCGGGTCGCCGCGCTGGTCGTGCAGTCGGCTGCACCGGCGCAACACGACAGCCACCCGATGCCCGTCGCCGAGCGCCTCGGCCTGGCGCAGCGCCGCGTCGAACCAGAACTGTGCCTCGTCGAGGTCGCCCCGCACGAGCCGCAGCACGCCGATCGAGCAGGACAGCTGTGCTTCGAGGTGCGGGTCTCCCTCGGCGACCACGATGGCGTGCGCCTGCTCGACCCGGTCGAGGGCTTCGGCGTAGTGGCCCTGGACGCGGCTGACGGTGCCCAGCATCGTCATCGACAACGCCTCGCCGCGCTTGTCCCCGCTGCCTTGGCACAGCCCGGCCGAGGACTCCAGGGCCCGGGTCGCCGCGTCGAACTCGTCGCGGTAGATGTGCAGCTGCGCCAACCCGCGCAACAGCACCGATTCGCCCCGGGCATTGCCCGCGGCCACGACCGCGTCCAGCGCCAGCCGGTGCCCGTGCTCCCAGTCCTGATACCGGCACCGGTGGTCGTAGTAGGTGACCGCGGCGGCCGCCAATTCCCAGGCAGGCTCGTCCATTCGCCAGTCCGCGGCCAGCTTCACCGCGGCGAGCAGGGTGTCGCGCTCCGCGTCGAACCAGCCGGCCGGGTCGGCCAGAAGCCGGTCCGCGACCGCCCCGGGCACCGGACGGCGCGGCGCGGAAGCGGGCACCGGGAGCAGAATCCCGGCGGGCAGCCGGGCGGCGGCCCGTCCGGCGAGGTCCAGCCAGGACGCCAGCGCCCGGGCGATCGCGTCCCGTTTCTCCTCCGCGGGCAGTTCGGCGGCGATCTCTACGGCGCAGGTCCGGATCAGGTCGTGCAGGCGGTAACGCGGCTGGCCGACGGCGTCGGTGGCGGTCAGCCGGACCAGGTTGGCGTCCACGAGGAGGTCGAGCACCTCGTCCGCGTCGGCACGGTCCAGCAGCGGGCCGAGCACCCAGCCGGGCAGGGTGCAGGCGCCGAGCAAGCCCAGCAGGCTCAGCGCGCGCACCGCGTCGGGAGGCAGCAGCCGCAGGCTCAGCCCGACGCTGGCGCGCACGCTCAGGTCCCCGATCTTCAGCTCGGCCAGCCGCCGGGACTCGTCCTCGAGCCGTTCCCGCAGCACCCGCAGCGTCCAGGCCGGGCGGCCGGCGAGCTTGGCGCCCGCGATCCGGATCGCCAGCGGCAGATTGCCGCAGCAGCCGAGGATCGCGTCGGCCTCCTCGGGTTCCCGGTCGACGCGCCGCTGCCCGACGATGCCGGTGAACAGCTCCCGTGCCTCCGGCGGGCTCAGCATGTCGAGGTCGAAGCGCCGCGCGCCGGGCAGCTGCGTCAACAAGGTGCGGCTGGTGATCACCACGGCGCAGCCGCCGGCCCCGGGCAGCAACGGCAGCACCTGATCGGCGTGGCCCGCGTCGTCGAGCACCACCAGCATCCGGCGGCCCGCCAGCAACGACCGGTACAGCGCGGCCCGCGCGGGCAGCCCGTCCGGGATCCCGCTGCCGGTGATCGAGAGCGCGCGCAGCGCCTCGGCCAGCATCAGCGCCGGGTCCTGCGGCTCGTCCGAGGTCGCGGCGAGGTCGAGGTAGAGCTGACCGTCGGGAAAAGCGGCGCTCGCCAATCGCGCGGCGTGGGTCGCCAGGCAGGATTTGCCGACCCCGGGACCGCCGGCGATGACCGCCACCGGGACCCGGTTCGGCTCCGGTGCCTCGAGCAGCCGGGCGAGTTCGGCGAGCGTCTCGGTCCGGCCGACGAAATCGGGGACGTCCAGCGGCAGTTGACGCACCGGCAGCGCCATGACCGGTTCGGGGGTTTCCGTTGGTGCGGCGGAGGATCCGCTCGCCGGGGCCGCCAGCGCGGGATCGGCGGTCAGGACGCGCTGGCGCAACGCCTGGATCGGCGGGGTGGGGTCGACGCCGAGTTCGCCGGTCAGAGTCCGGCGCAACCGTTCGTACGCCTGCAGTGCCTCGCCCTGACGACGGCACCGGTAGAGGGCGACCATCAAGTGTTCGGCGATCTGCTCGTCGTAGGGATGCTCGCGGGCCAGGACCCGCAGCTCCTCGACGACCTCGCGATGCCGCCCCAGATCCAGCTCGATGCCCAGGCAGCGCGCGTGCGCGGCCACGCGCTGGTCGTTCAGCCGGGCCGCTTCCGACTCCAGGACCCGGCTGGAGATGTCGGCCAAGGCGTTGCCACGCCAGCAGGCCAGCGCCCGCCGCAGTGCGGCAGCGGTCTCGGCCGGGTCCGTGCTCCGTTCGGCGAGGCGGCGCTCGCGGTCGAACTCCAGCACGTCGAGCTGGTCCGGGGCAAGGCGGATCTGGTAGCCGCCGCGTCGCGTGCTGATCAACGAGGCGGGCGCCCCGCACCCGGCGAGGTTGCGGCGCAGCCCGGACACCGCGTCCTGGACTTGGCGCACCGCGGTGGCGGGTTCTTTCCCGTCCCACATCACGGCGACGAGCCTGCCCGTGGCGACGAGGTTGTTGGCGTCGAGCAGAAGCGCGGCCAGCATCTTGGCCTGCCGCGGCCCGTCGAAGCGGACCTCGCGCCCGGCGATCCGGGCGTGCAGGGGCCCCAAAACGCCGAATCGCATGTTCCCCCCAGAACACCGCCGCCCCGGCAGATATCCCGCTAGGACAAATCTAGGACGACCGGCGGGAGCGTGTCCATAGCGTCCCGCTCGCCGGCACCGAAGACCGGCAGGCGGGCGGTGCGCGGCGTCCAGTCGTACCAGCGCGCCTGAGGACTACCGACGGTTTTGGGGGAATAGTCATGTTTTCCGCGCACAAGCGCCTCAGATCCCGGCTCCTGGCCGGGCTGATCGGGGCGGTTCTCGGCGGAGCCGCGCTGGTCACTGTCAGCACGCCCGCTTCGGCCGCGACCGGCAGTCAGATCGTGGGCATCGCCAACGCGAACCTCGGCAAGGGGTACTGCAGCACGAACAGCGCCGGCGGCACCGGTTTCGACAACAGCTGCACGGGCGGCGGCGAGTTCTGGTGCGGCGACTTCGTTTCCTGGGTGTGGCAGCAGGCCGGGGTGCCCGTTCCGGCCAGCGCGCCCGCCTCGGTTCCCAGCTGGACGAACGTCCCCGCCTACCACTCGCTCGGCAGCGGATACGTCCCGCAGCCCGGTGACGCGGTCGTCTTCGGCGACGACCGGTACCCGACCGACGGTTCCCACATCGCCGTCGTCACCGGCTACAGCAACGGGCTGTTGTCCGACGTGGGCGGCGACGAAGGCGGCAGCGGAAGCGGAAGCGCTTTCTGGTCCAGCAGCAAGGTCCAGGCCGACGAGGGCAACGGCGGTCCCTGGAATCCGCACGACAAGTTGTTCCCCGGCAAGAGTTACGAGATGTGGGTGCTCGGCTACGTCAGCAGCGGCACGTCCACGCCTCCGCCGCCGCCTCCGAGCACGTTGCCGCAGGGCGGCTCCGGGATCGCCGCCGACACCAACGGCGGCTTCGCCACCGCGTGGCGGGGCCGCGACGCGAACAACAGCCTCTGGATCGGCACCGGTTCCGGCACCTCTCTGGCCGCCTACGGCGATCCGTGGGCGCTCGGCGTCGCCGCGAACACCAAACCCTCGATCGCGACGTTCCCGGACGGCAGCTGGGTCACCGCCTGGCAAGGCCGCGATGCCGGCAACAGCCTGTGGATCGCCACCGGCAAGGGCAACTCCATCACCGCCAAGGGCAACCCGTGGGCGCTCGGCGTCGCCCCGAACACCAGCCCCTCCATCGTCCCGCTCCCGAACAACCAGTGGGAAGTGGCGTGGCAGGGCCGCGACGCCAACAACAGCCTCTGGCTGGCGACCGGCCAAGGTGCGTCGATCACCGCCAAGGGCGCACCGTGGTCTCTCGGCGTCGCACCGGGTACCAGTCCCTCGCTGGCACCGCTGGCCAACGGCGGGTTCGAGATGGCGTGGCAAGGCCGCGATGCCAACAACAGCCTGTGGCTCGGCACCGGCAGCGGCGTCGCTCTGTCCTCCTACGGCGATCCCTGGGCGTTAGGCGTTGCCGCTAACAGCAGCCCGTCGATCGTCACGCTGCCCAACGGCGGGTTCGAAGTGGCGTGGCAGGGCCGGGACGCCAACAACAGCCTCTGGCTGGCATCCGGCCAAGGTGCGTCGATCACCGCCAAGGGCGACCCGTGGGCGTTGGGTGTCGCCCCGGGTACCAGTCCCTCGCTGGCACCGCTGGCCAACGGCGGCTGGGAGGTCGCTTGGCAGGGCCGCGATGCGAACAACAGTCTGTGGCTCGGCACCGGTGCTGGCACCTACTTCTCCTCCTACGGCGATCCGTGGGCGTTGGGGGTTGCCGCGGATGCCAGCCCGTCGATCGTCACGCTGCCTAACGGCGGGTTCGAGGTGGCTTGGAAGGGCCGGGACGCCAACAACAGCCTGTGGCTGGCGACCGGCCGGGGTTCGTCGATCTCCGCGAAGGGCGACCCCTGGGCGCTCGGCGTCGGCTGACCCCATTCGCTGACACGTCCTCGTGTCCTGCGGGCGCTCCCCCGCAGGACACGAGGCGTTCTCCGCTACCGGATCGAGCGGGTGACCAGTTCGTCGAAATCCCGGTCGGACAGGGTTCGGTTGAGCTTCAACAGTTCCTCAGCGCGCAGGCCGACGGCATAGCGGGTCTCCGGCGGGTCAGCTTCCACCGCCTGCCGGATGGTTTCGGCGACGACAGCGGGATCGGCGCCGTCCGCGAGGCCGGTTTCGGCTTGGCTCGCCATCTTCTCGGCCATTCCCCCGTACGGGCCGTGGCCGGAGTGCTGCCTTAGCTGCGCGGCGGTTTGGTCTTCGAATTCGGTCTTGATGATGCCGGGCTGAATGACCACGACCTCGATGCCGAAGGGCCGGACCTCCATGCGCAGCGTGTCGGAGTAGGCCTCGAGCGCGTGTTTGGAGGCGTAGTACCAGGCGCCGAGCGGGAGGCTGATCTCCCCGCCGATCGAGGAGATGTTCACGATGCGCCCCGACCCTTGCGCGCGCATCGCGGGCAGGACCAGCTGGACGAGCCGGGCGGGCGCGAACACGTTGACCTGGAACTGATCCCGGGCCGCATCGAGCGGGACGTCTTCGGCGGCTCCGTGCAGCACCGTCCCGGCGTTGTTGATCAGGACGTCGATCCGGCCCTGTTCGTCCAGGACGGTGCGGACGACGCGGTCGAGATCGGTCTCGCTTCGGGCGTCCATGGCGAGAGGATGTCCGCCCGCGTCGCGAAGTTCGTCCATTTTGGACAGACGACGCGCGGCTCCGTAGACGATGCAGCCCGCCTTCAGCAGCTCCCAAGCGGTGGCGCGGCCGATTCCCGCTGACGCCCCGGTGAGCAAGCAAACCTTCGGCACGGTTCAGGCCTCCCAGGCGACGGGCAGATGGTGGACGCCGTAGATGAGCATGTCGGAGCGCAGGGCGACGTCTTCGGCGGGAACGGCAAGGCGCAGCGACGGAAACCTGGTCAGCAGGGCGGGCAGGGCCACCCGCATCTGGACGCGCGCGAGTTGCTGGCCGAGGCATTGGTGGATGCCGTGGCCGAAGGCGACGTGCCCGCTCGATTTGCGGCGCAGGTCGAGTTTGTCCGGGGCGGGAAAGTGCGCGGGGTCGTGGTTGGCCGCGGGCACCGAGACGGTGACCGACTCGCCAGCGGTCACCTGTTCGCCGCCGAGTTCGAGGTCTTCCAGGGCGGTGCGCACGGTGAACGGGATGATGCTCAGGTAGCGCAGCAGTTCCTCGACCGCGTTGTCGGCCAGGTCAGGTTCGTCGCGCAGCAGCTTGAGCTGGCCGGGGTGTTCGAGCAGCGCGAAGAGGCCCAGTGCGAGCATGTTCGTGGTGGTGTCCAGGCCCGCGGCCAGCAGGGAGAAGCCGATGTTGACCAGTTCGGTGTCGGTGAGATCGCTGCCGGTCAGGTCGCTGAGCACGTCGTCCGCGGGGGCTTTTCGTTTGGCAGCCACCAATTCGCCGATGACGTCGAGCACCGCGCCGTAGGCTTCGCCGATCTCCTCGGGCGTGTTGTCCAGCCGGAAGAGGGCGAGCGCGTGCTGCTGGAACCGGCCCCGATCGGCGTAGGGAACCCCGAGCAGTTCGCAGATCGTCCGCGCCGGCAGCGGTTGCGCCAGGGCAGGGACCAGGTCGGCCGGGCTGCCGCGTTCGGCCATGGCGTTCAGGCAGTCGTCCGCGATCTCCCGGATCCGCTCGGTCAGCCGGCGCATCCGGCGGACGGTGAACTGGCCGGCGAGCAGCCGCCGGTAGCGGGTGTGCCCGGGCGCGTCCATGCTGCCGAACATTCCCGGCGGCGCGGGCTGATCGCTCGCGGCGGCGCCGGGGATCGGCAGGTGCCGCAGTTCGGCTCGCGCGCTGAACCGGCGGTCGGCCAGCACTTCGCGGGCCAGGGCGTGTCCGGTCACCAGCCATCCGGCGTGGCCGTCCGGGTAGTCCAACCGGCTGACCGGACTCTTCTCGCGCAGTTCGGCCAGCCCCCGCGGCGGGTCGAACGGCAGGCCGGCCGGACGCTCGGTCGGCAGTGTCCTGGTCATCGCCAGCTCCCTTCCCGGTGAACCTCTTGCGGGAAACGGTAGGGCGATGTTTCATGGACTCGCAAACTCAGCATTCGCATCTGTGCAGGCAGAGGCCACATTATCGATGCACTAGCCTGCAGCTGAACGCATCGGCGGCGGGTCTGGTTCGAGGGCGAGGACGATGTCAGGCGGCAGGTTGAGCTACCCGGAACGACAGCGCGTCGCGGCCGGGTTGGCGGACGGACTGAGCTACGCCGAGATCGGCCGCCGGCTGGGCAGGCCGAAGTCGACGGTGATCCGCGAGGTCGCCCGCAACGGCGGGGCGCACGACTACCGCGCCGACCGCGCGGAGCAGGCCGCCCGGCGACGAGCGCGCCGCCGCGTCCCCGCCGCACCGCTGGCCCCGCCGGTTCGGGCGGCGGCTGATCCGCGAACGCGGGGCGACTTCGAGACCCGGTTCGCGCGGATGGCCGCCCAGACCGGAATGCCCTCGATGATGGCTCGGGTCCTGATCTGCCTGTTCACCGCTGAATCGGGCAGCCGCACCGCGACCGAACTCGCCGCCCGGCTGCGCGTCAGCCCCGCGTCGGTCTCCAAAGCGGTGGCCTGGCTGGAAGAACGCGGCCTGCTGCGGCGCGAACGGGACGGCCGCCGCGAGCGCTACTTGATCGACGATCACGTGTGGCAGCGGGCCTGGCTGGCCAGCATGGAAGGCATGGCCCAGTGGACCGACTTCACCCGCCAGGGAGCGGAACTGTTCGGCGGGGACACGCTGGTCGGCGCGAGGCTTCTGGAGACCAGCCACTGGCTTCGGCACATCCGGCAGGACATGATCGACGCCGCCGGGCATTGGCGGCAGGTCTCGCGCACCGCGCGGTCTTGACCTCCAGCGAACTGGAGGTACCAGGCTGCTCGCATGACCATCTGGATTTGCGGGACCTGCGGCGTCGAGCATCCCGACACCGCGGAGCCGCCCGCCGGGACCTGCCGGATCTGCGCGGACGAACGACAGTACGTCCCCGCTTCCGGGCAGCTTTGGACCACAATGGACAAACTGGCCGCCGACCCGCATGATCTGGTCCACGAGGAACCGGAGCCGGGCATCCACCGGCTGCACCGCGAACCGGGGTTCGGCATCGGCCAGCGGACCTACGTCGTCCAGACCGATGAGGGCAACCTGCTGTGGGACCCGCCCAACGCTCTCGACCAGCCTCTGCTCGACAAGATCGCCGAGCTCGGCGGCGCCGCGGCGATCGCGGCCAGCCATCCGCACATGTACGGCTCGCAAGTGAGCCTGAGCCACCGCCTCGGAAACGTCCCGGTGCTGGTGCATTCCGCGGACCGGCACTGGGTGCGGCGGGAAGACCCGGTGATCCGCGAATGGCATGGCGCGGAACGGATCCTGCCCGGGATCACCCTGGTCGAAGCGGGCGGGCACTTCCCGGGCGCCGCTGTCGCGCACCTCGCGACGGGCGCGCTGCTGGTCGGCGACACCATCGTGCCGGTCGCCGCGCCGGGCTGGGTGACGTTCATGCGCAGCTACCCCAACCAGATCCCCCTTTCCGCGGGACTCGTCCAACGGCTCGCGGACCGGCTGGAGCCTTACGAATTCGACCGGCTCTACGCCCTGACCGGGGCCACCCTGCCGGCCGACGCGAAGGCCGCGGTGCGTCGCTCCGCGCAGCGGTATATCGCCTGGGTCGACGGCACGAACGACCATCTCGGCTGATCTGCGCCGTCTCGCTGGCCGCTACGGGTCCTCGGCCGGCTTGTGTGAATGCGGTGCGGCATGCGTTCGGGCTGGGGACGGTTCCACGACCGTCCCCAGTCCGAATCCGCTCAGCTTTCCGGCGTGACCGAAACGACCTTAATGGTCCACGGGCAGTACTGCTTCACTTTCCATTCCCCCGCATTGCTGACTTCGTGCGGCTGTCCGTCGCATGCTTCGATGGTGCTGTCGGCCCACTGGAATGTGGCCGGGTCGATGTGCCAGTCGTATCCGGTGTTGACGCCAGAGGAACCCCGGACGATGTCCCCGACGGGAATTCCCGGATGCGTGACCTGGCCGTTCATGAGTCTGACCGCCTGGTCCGCGTCGGCCTGCTTGAGCAGTTCGACCCGGTAAATGTCACCGCTGGAGAAAACCTGGATCGTGGCGACGTAGGCAGCGTCCTGCCGGACGTGCGTGTCCGCCATCGCCGGGTCGGTTCCCAGCAGCAGTGCACTAGTGGCCGCCGTGCCCGCCAAAACCGCTGTGAGCTTACGCATGTGCGGATCCTCCTTTGTCGTCCTTCGCAGGGCGATTGCCGCCCGTTTCCGACCGTAGCGTCGGGACGACGGGGAGGAATCAGGCTTTCGTGCACTTTGACTGCATAATCGTCCCCATACCAAGAGCGATCAGCCTTGCCGGTTTCGGGAGCTTTCCGGTATACGCTGACCTCCTCCGAAAATGCCACCGTAATCGTATTATTTGTTCATTCGGGCACCACGCGGTCCCGACGGTCCTTGCCTCGTCTCCGCTCCGCGCTATCGCGGTAACGCGTGTTCAACTCCCGAAGCGGCGATGGAAGTCCGCGGCCAGAGTGTCGCCAGCGGCGCCGACCAGCCGGACCACTACCGGGTGCAGCACTGTCCGGCCGATCGCGGCGGCGAGGACCGGGACGTGCTGGGAGAACCAGTCCCGGACCCGTTCCATTGTGGACAGATCCGGAGTCTCCGCGGTGATCGCCTCTTCGAGGTCGTCGAGCTGGGCGCCGCCGGGCTCGGCGAGATCGGCGGGCAGCGCGGCGCGGATTTCGGTGAGCAACGCGGTGACGGCGCCCAGATCGGCCGGGGCCGCGGCGCGGTGATCGCCTCCGGTGGTGATGTTGTTGTTGCCGAGGACCACTTGGCCGGACAAATCGTGTCCGACGTGAAAGGTGATCCGGTCCTGTCCCGGTTCGGTCATCGGGGTCTGGCCTTCCTGGGGTCGCGGGAATCATCCGGTGCGGTGGATCGAGTGGGCGGTGATGGCGCCGCCGCTGACGGTGTAGGTGCCGGTGTAGGTCTGGCGGCTGCGGTCGGTTTGCACGGCGGTCAGGCTGATGGTGACCACGTTGCCCTGGGTGGCCACGATCGTCAGTTCGTCGTGGTCGGTGCGGGCGAAGCCAGCGACGAACTGGTTGTAGGTCTCGTGCAGTTTGTCGCCGCCCAGCGCCCACGCCTGCTGGTAGCGGCGGGCGTTGATCGCGTCGATGTAGCTCCGCACCACGGCGGCCGGTCCAGTCGGTGTCGGGTCCGCGGTGCTCGGTGCAAGCGTCGAACTGGTCGCCGGGCCGGTTCTCGCGGATGGGTTCGCCGCGGTGACATTGCTGATCATCCGCGAGAGGCCCTGCGGGACAAGGTAATCGAGGCCGTGCAGGGAGCCGACGAGGCTGTTGCGGCCGAATCCCTCGGCCATCGCGTACACGTAGTCGCCGTCGAGCACGTAACGCGGATAGGTCAGGCCGTACAGGTCGTAGCTGTTGGCCGTGCGCAGCAACGGGGTCAGGCCGACGGTGAACCCCGGATGCCCCTCGAAGGCGGCGTCGCTGAGCCGCGCCCCGCTCTGGTCGTCCGCATTGGTGCAGCCGGCCAGCACCCGGCGCAGGCCGGAGAAGAACGCCGACGCGGCGGTGGCCGAGGGAAACTGATAGATCGCCTGGTCCACATAGATAGACTGCTGGCGGTCCGGATCGGTGACATGGCTGTTCGCGGCGAACGCCGACTCGCCGAAACCCGGCACGAACGTGTTCTTCAGCAGCAGCACGGAAAAGTCGGTGCAGCTCATCGCGGCCGGATCGTGCTGGGGCCGCGCCGTGCTCACGGAAGCGCCGCTGGAGACCTCGCTGCCCGCCGCGACCCCCATGTCGTCGGGGAACAAGGACTGCGGCACCAGCGCCTTCTCCAATTGGACGCCGGTCAGCTGCGGCGGCGCCGCCACCGCCGGACGTTCGGACGCGGCGGGGGTCGTGGCGGCGGGCAGGAAGGCTTGCACGCCCAGGTAACCGGCCCCGCCGACGACCACGGTCGCTGCCCCGGCGATGGCGAGTTTCGCGCTCAACCCGACCCCGGCCTTGACGCCGAGCGCGGTGCCTTTCGCCCCGCCCGCAGCGGCTTTCGCGCTCACCGCGGCGGTTTTCGCGGCTGGAGCGACCGCATGCGCGCCCGCGGTGTGCGCCGCTGCCTGACTACCGACACCAGCGTGCGCGGCCGTGCCGGTGAGCGACGGGATCTGGTGGGCCAGCGCGGCGTGGGAGGCCTGCCCCAGTTCGTGCCAGACCGCCACCGCCGCCCCGATCGCGGCCGCCGCGGCCAGCCGTTTGCCCGTCACCAGGCTGCGGATTCCGTCCTCGTGGGTGAGATACGCGAGGATCGAGCGGTCCCCGGCGCGCTCGGCGGCGATCTTCCCGCGACCGAGGATGCGCTCCCACGCGCCCAGCCGCAGCGAACACGCCGCGAACGGCGCGGCCGCCTTGGCCAGCCGAGCGCCCGCCCGAGCCGCTCCGGCGGCCACCGTGGCGTCGATGACCGCGGTGATCAGCTCGGCGTGTTCGGCGACCAGTTGCGGCGGCAGTTGCGGCGAAGCGACCCAGGACAGCAGACCGGCGGCCAGACGTTCCGCAGTGTCAGGAGAAACGGCGAGGTCGGGCGGGAGCACGTCGGCGGGGGCCAGCCGGTAACCGCAGCCGTCCTCCAGCGCCAGGCCGTGCGCGGTCAATTCTGCCAATGCCGCAGGCAATGCGGCCGCGTCACCGACCAGCCAGGGCAAGACCACCGGAGAGAGCACCGGCTTCCCGGGCAGATTCAGCAGCGTGAGCGTTTCCCGAGCCAGTCCGCTCAGGCCGCTGAGCACCCGGGGCAGCAGTTCGCCCAGCGACGCCGCCCGAGGCAAGGTTCCCTCGCCATGGGCTCCCGCTGCGCCTGCCGCACGCAACAGCAACAAAGGAAGACCGTCGCTCGCCCGCCACAGTTCAGCCGCGATGGCTTGTTCCTCGTCCCGCAACGGCCGCCCCAGCGCGGTGGCCAGCAGCGTGCGCGCGGACTCCTCGGTCAAGCCGGAGACGGGCAATGCCGCACCGTCGCTCCACACGCTGCGCTCAGTCGCCGTACACACCACCGTGGCCTCGGGCGCCCCGTCCAGCAGCACCGCCCGCTCGTCGGCGGACCAGTCGAGATCGTCGACCAGAACCAGCAACGGCACGTCGGCCATCAGCCGACGAAGCTCCGCCGGGGACGGCCGATAGCCGGGCGCTTCGAAGCAGGCCTCGAAAACCTCCTGCGCCAAGTCCGCGACGTCGCGACCGCGGGCAGGCAGAAACACCACGTCCGAATGGTCCTCCGCCAGCACGCCGGCGGCGTAGCGCAACAGCGTGCTCTTGCCTGCCCCGGACGCCCCGTGCAGCTGCACCAAGCTGTGCTCGGCCACCGCGGCGCGAACCGCGGCCACGTCCTGTTCCCTGCCGACCGGCGGGCTCGCCCGTCGCGGCAGCAGCCGTGCACTGCTCCGGCGCAGCGGCCGCGGATGTTCGCCGGGCGGCACGATGGTGACCACCGACTGCTCGGCGTAGACAGTGATGTTGTGGTCGCCGATCACCAGCTGCCCGCGGAAATCCCCGGCGACGTCGACGTGAGTGCCCGGATCGGCCACCCGTCCTCCCCACTGTTGCGCCGGCGCCCGACCGGCTCGCACACGAATGGGTCGCCAGCCGTCGAACGGCGTTACAGGGTTAGACCAACCGAATGAAGATCCGTTCCGCATAGTCGCGTTTCCGGTCCCCCGCCGCGCGATCCGCACGCCGTCGGCGAACTGGACCGGGAAATCCGCCCGCACAGGCGCGACTTCCGCGGTGAATATTCCAACAGACCCTAAATGCTGCTCAACCGAGCCTAAATAATCCTCAAATCGCCCGCTTTCGGCTCCGCGTCGTCGTAGTGTTCCGATACTGGATTACGAGAAAGCACAGCTGTCCGTCAGGGGGAATCATGCTGGAAGCATTCGTCATTCTGGGCGGGGTCGTGATCGTTCTGCTCGCGGTGGGGCTGATCGTGGTTTCGAAGGACGTCGGCCGCAAGGCCAGGCAGGACACCGCGCGCCCGGGGCAGCACACCGGCGCCCAGCGCGGCTACCTGTTCCTCAATCAGCCCTGGAGCTGACGACCCGGCGCGCTGGCGTCCTCGCGTCAGTCCCGTCCGGCGTGGACGATCTTCTCGGCGAGCAACCGGGGACGGGTGAACACGACCTCGTGGCTGCCCGGCAACTGCACCAGCCGGTGCAGGCCGAGCCGTCCGGACATCCTCGGATGCCACCCCCACTCGCCGGGAGGCAGCGCCGTGTCGTCGGTGCAGTTCAGGAAGCTCTTGGCGATCTCCAGCCGGGAGAACCTCGACAGGTCGAGCCGGTCGAGGAAAGGCTGGTACGGCGTCGGCGACAACTGCCGGTAGGCGGCCGTCGCGCGGTCGAGATCGGCGTCCTGGACGAACGCTTCGCGCCAGATCGGGAACGGCAGCATCACCGTGTTGTCGCCCGACCCGCGGGCCAGGTCCGCGAACAACTCGCGGTAGTGCGGCGGGAGATCGTCCTCGACGCTGGTGCCCGGCCGCGGCACGAACGCGTTCCAGAAGACCAGGCGCCGCACCCGTTCCGGGATCTCCTCGGCCACCCGGGCGATCACCGACCCGCCGAAACTGTGGCCGACCAGCACGACGTCCGCGAGGTCCCGGTCCACGACGAACCGCTGGATCGAGCGCACGCAGTCCTCGTGCCGGACCGCTTTGTCCACGCCCTTGCCATGACCGGCCACCGTCGGGCTGTGCGCGACGTGGCCGAGTTCTTCCAACCGGGGAACGACCGCGTTCCAGACCGAACCGTCGTGCCAGGAACCGTGCACCAGAACGAACGTGACCATGGCCGGACCTCCGTGAGCCGATGTGCGGAGCGGTGCGAGAGGCAGAAAGCTAATGCCGGTCGCGGGGAGCGGTCCCGAGGCAACCGCCGCCTGGGCACCGGAGCCGCCCCGGCGAACTGGACGCCCACTGAACATCCGCTGGACCCGCCGCCCCGGCGCCTTGCGGGGCCCACCCGGAGCCAACACATTGGGAGGACACGGAAACGAAGGGGTTCTCATGCGCAGAGCCGGTGCACTCACGGCCGTCGCGGCGGGCTTGCTCGCCGCTGTCCCGTTCGTCACGGGCGCGGCGGCGCACGGGTACGGGTGCTGGACCACCGGTCCGATCGAGGTGGCCAACGAAGGGGTGTGGAAGTACTTCAACCGGGTCTCGTGGTGTGTGCAGGACGCGAAGATCACGTCGGTCCAGCTGGCGGTCACACACCAGGTCGTCAACCAGGCCTGCCGGTGGGTGGGCGTGCTCGAGCAGCATCAGGAGCCCGCGAAGGACGGCGTCGGCCGGACGGTCTACGACCGGGGCGAGTTCTCGTGTCCGGGCACGATCGGGGCCGACGGGGTGAACCCGTGGCTGGCCGTCACCGTCGAGCCGGACGGCACCTACACGGTGGACGAGAGCGGCATCCACTGGTGACGACCCGCGGAACCGCCGTCATTCGCCGCGGCGCAGCCGGGAAAGGAGAGCGAGCGTCCGGGTCTCCCCCGGGCCCTGTCCGGTCTCGCGGTGCACGGCGAGCGCGTTCCGGGCGTGTTCGGCCGCGGCCTCGGGCTCACCGCGGGCGAGCACGGCGCCGGCCAGCGCCGTCAAGGCCTGGCCCTCCAGCGCCCGGTAGCCCGCCCGCTCGGCGAGTGCG
This sequence comes from Amycolatopsis sp. NPDC004079, assembly GCF_040610415.1. Classification (NCBI taxonomy): domain Bacteria; kingdom Bacillati; phylum Actinomycetota; class Actinomycetes; order Pseudonocardiales; family Pseudonocardiaceae; genus Amycolatopsis; species Amycolatopsis sp. NPDC004079. The sequence continues at coordinate 169,833 of NZ_JBEXMH010000002.1, forward strand.
AGAGCTTGCCGAGCGGGTTCCGGGTCCGCGGTGACCGTGGTCAGGCCGATGAGCGCGTCGGCCTCGGGGTAGCGGTCGCCGGTCTCGCGGATGAGGGCCAGGGCCTGTTCGTACCGGCGGATCGCCTCCGGCCGGTCGCCGAAGCGGGCGAGCACGGCTGCCAGAGCGGCCAGCGCTTCCGCTTCGGTGCGCGGATCACCTGCTTCCCGGGCGAGCGCGAGCCCCGTACCGGCGCATTCGAGTGCCATGGCCCGGTGGCCGCGATCGCCGTGTGCCAGGGCCAGCCGGCTGCGGGTTTCCGCTTCACCGCCCCGGTTTCCCGCCTCGCACTGCAGGTCGAGGGATTGGCAGAGCAGTTCCACCGCCTCGGCTGTCCGGCCGCGGGCCTGCTGGGTCTGCCCGAGGTTGGCGAGGCTGATCGCTTCGCCGTACCGGGACCCGATGCGGCGGTACCGGTGCAGCGCCTGGGTGTAGTGCTCGGCGGCTTCGGCCAGCCGGCCCATTTCCCAGTGGACGAGCCCGAGATTGCCGAAGGCGACCGCCTCCCCGGCCGCCTGGCCGATCCGCCTGCTGAGGGCCAGCCCGCGGCCGAACCGGTACGCGGCGGCGGCGAGCCGCCCGGACTGCCAGTAGACGCACCCCAGGTTGCCGAGCACCGCGGCCTGCGCCTCGACCCAGCCCGCCTGCCGCGCGAGCAGCAACGACGCCGTGTACTGCCGGACCGCCTGCTGGTACCGGCCCTGGCGGAAGCACAGGTCCGCGAGGCTGAGCCGGACGGCGGCCCGCGCGCGAGGTTCGCCGTCCGCGTCGGCGGCGGCCAGGCCCGCTTCGGCGACCGCGAGCCATTCGACCCGGCGCATGCACATCCAGAAGTACCCGCGCAACGCGTCGGCGAGCCGCCACGCCATCGGCCGCGGGCCGCTCTCGGCGGCAAACCGCACGGCGGCGACCAGATTGGCGCGTTCGGTGTCCAGCCACGCCGACGCTTCGCCCAACCCAGCGAACACAGCCGGGACGCCGGACACCGGCAGCCGCAGCATGTGCGGGTACAGGAGCCGGGCGGCACCGTCGACCGATGCCAGGTACCAGTCGTACAGGCGGCGCAGCGCCCGTTCGCGGTCCTCGGCGGGCTCCAGCTGTCCGGCTTGCTCGGCGGCGTACCGGCGAAGCAGGTCATGGAACCGGTACCGATCCGGCGCGCGTTCAACGAGGTTCGCGGCGGCGAGCCGGTCCAGGAGGACGGCCGCCCGCTCCGTCTCGGCTCCGGCAAGCGCGGCCACGGCCTCGGCGTCGAAATCCGCGCCGGGAATCAGGCTCAGCAACCGGAAAAGCCGCTGGGCGTCGGCGGGCAGAGCGGCATGGGACAGGTCGAAAGCGACCCGCACCGCCGTCTGCTCGTCGCCCGGGACCGCGAGGGCGGCGAGGAGGTTGCCCTCGCGCAGTTCCGCGACGTAGTCCTCGATGCCGGAGCCGGGCCGGTCGGCGAGGTTGGCCGCGGCGATCCGCAGTGCGAGCGGGAGGTGGACGCACAGCTTGGCGAACTCGGCCGCCGCTTCCGGCTCGGCGCGCACGCGTCCGCGGCCCAGGACGCCCGCGAGCAGTTCGACGGCTTCGTCGGGACTGAGCACGTCGATCGTGATCCTGTGCGCGCCGTTCACGGCGACGAGACCCGTCAGGCGGTCGCGCCCGGTCACGACGGTCAGGCACCCGGGCCCGGCAGGCAGCAGCGGCCGGACCTGATCCGGGTTGACGGCGTTGTCCAGCAGGACCAGGATCCGCCGATCGGCGGTGAGCGTTCGATACAGGGCCGCCGCGGTCTCCGCGTCGGACGGGATGCGGGAGGGCGAAATTCCCAGCGCGGCAAGGAATTGCGCGAGGATTTCGGCCGGTGTCGCCGGGACGCCCGGGGCGTGGCCGCGCAGGTTCGCATACAGCTGCCCGCCGGGAAAGCGCGCCCGGACGCGGCGGGCCCAGTGCACGGCCAGCGCCGTCTTGCCGACGCCCGCCGTGCCGGAGACCACGGCGATGCCGCCGGCCGCCAGACTGTCCAAAAGGGACAGTTCGGCAGTCCGTCCGGTGAACCCGCGCGGTTCGGCGGGCAGCTGCTTCGGGACCCGGTGCGCCGCCCGGGGTTCGGCGGGAGCCGCGCCGACGGGGTCGCGCAGCACGGCCGCGTGAGCCGCTTGCAGTTCGGGCCCGGGGTCGATGCCGAGTTCGTCGGCGAGCCGCGTCCGCACCTGCCCGTAGAGCCGGAACGCCTCGCCCCGCTGCCCGAGGGCGTGGTGCGCGCGGATCAGCAGGGCTTGCGCGGCTTCGTCGAGGGGCTGTTCCGCGGCGGCTTCCGCGATGCCGGGCAGGACCTCCGCGGCGGCGCCGGTGTCGATCATCGCCCCGGCGTAGCGGCAAAACGTTTCCCGGCGCTCGGCGATCAGCGAAACGACCTTCGGGTGGCCGACGAGCGGCGGCAGATCGGCCAGCGGCCTGCCGTGCCACAGCCGGAGCGCCTCGCCGAGCGAAGCCGCGACGCGGGCGGTGTTGGCGTCGCGGTGCGCGTCGTTCGCCTCGGCGATGAGTTCGCGGAACCGCCACAGGTCGACGTCGACAGCGTCGTGGCGCACGGCATAGCCCCCGCCGACATGCGGCAGCACCCCGCTGCCCGCTCGCGGCGCGCGGCCGGGTTCCAGCAATCGCCGCAGATGCTTGACGTGCGTCTGGACGACGTTCACCGCGCTCGGCGGCGACCGGTCGCCCCACAGGGCGTCCACGAGGTCCCGCAAGGCCACGGCGTCCCCGCCGGCGAGCGCGAGCAGCCCGAGAACCGCGCGCCTGCCGGGCGGGCCGAGATCGAGTTCGGCCCCGTCGCGCCAAGCCCGCAGCGATCCCAGCACTTGGATGCGTACCGCACTCGTTGCCACCGTCGCCCCCAGCTGTCGGCTGCGAGCCAAAACGCTATCGGCTGCCCGCCAAAAGTAATGGCCCCGGCGGCCGGGGCACAAGAAAATGGCTCCGCCCGGGCTAAAGTGCCGCCGACGGCCGGGTGCACGCCAGGGCCGTCCGCCGGAAGAACTGTTCGTTTTCAGTCCTTTGTGGACTCATCGTGAATCGCCGGCGTGCTCGCGTGCTTTCCCGGATCTCGTTGCGAATACTCCGTTTCCGGCCCGGATTCGCTGTCCAATCCCCGTCCAGTCACCGTCCAGTGCCCCCTGATGAGGTATTCGACGGCGGCACGCGTCGCCGAATGCCCGATTCCCGAAATGTGCCCCACATCGGACATGAAAGAGGAAGAAATGACCAATCGTGCCTGGAAGGCATGCACGCGGGCGGTGGTGGCGATCGCTGTCGGCGTCCTGGCCTTGACCACGGGGGTGACGGCGGCGTCCGCCTCCAGCTCGGCCCGCGCGTCCCTGATCGACGTGACCCACGGCCCGTTCGACCTCGTCCTCTCCGGCAACGGAGCCAGAACCGCCGCGCCGGCCGACGACCCGATCACCGCGTTCCACGGCTTCAGCACGTTCCAGAAGCTCGTCATCCAGTCCCAGGGCTTCGACCTCGAGGGAGAGATCCACGGCAGGCTCCGCAGCTACAACTTCAAGGCCCTGTACCAGGTCTACAACCTCCCGTCCTCGGACAGCTGGAAGGTGTGGGTGTTCAGCTTCAAGCACGACAGCAGCCGGAGCGTGCTGAAGGAGACCTTCCGCAACGAGCAGCTGATCGACGTCAACATCGACCTCAAATTCCACGTCGCCGCCGCCAACCTCCGAGGCGTCTCCTCCCTCCGGATCGGCTTCGAGACGCTGCGCCTGGAATTCAACGGGACGACCAAGGACTTCACCGTCGTCAACGGCGCCTCCGGCGGCGCCAAGGACCAGAACAACAACGACGTCCCGGTCGACTTCCAGCCGGTCTGACCAGGAGCTGACGGCCGACCCGCGACACGTCGGCGACGGCGGCGACTGGTGCGGCTCCTCCCCGGCACCAGTCGCCGCCGGGTTCTTGCTTTGTCTTCCGCTCGAGTACCGGACAAGGAGTCGGCATGCTGTTCAAGGAAGCTCGCGCGCTGCTCGCCAGGCGTGCACCAGGGCGGAATCCGGCGAGAATCGCTGCTGCCGCCACGTTGACCGCAGCGTTCCTGGCCGCCGGCTCCACCGCCGCGCTGGCGGCCGAGGCGCGTTTCGTGCCGGAGGCCACCGTGGTCGGCTGGGACGGCACCGTCGCCACCGTCACGTTCCGAGAGGTGAATGTGGCGTTGGGACGCAGCACCACCACGATTTCCACCAAGTTGACCGGCGACGTGAAGGCCTTCTGCACCAACGGCGAGACGACTCTCGAAGTCCACGCGTCCGCGACCGGCCGGACCACGGCGGACTACCCGATCAAGGACGGCACCGTCTCCGGGACCGCCAAGTTCCCGGTCCAGGTGAAGATCGAGCACGATCCCGGGTATACGTGCGTGCTGCTGCACAAGGAGATCACCGCGGTCCTCGAGGACTTCCGGACCGGCGCGACCCTGGTTCACCACCAGTCCTGACCCGTCGTTCAAGCGGCCCCCGCTTGGCGGGGTCCGGGCCGTTTCGCGCCGCGCCATGTTCGCAGTCCCCGGCACCCGCCCGGGGACTGCGAACACGCGCGTGGGAATTCACTCCCCCGGACCCGGCGGATTTCGTGTGACGCGGCGGTGACGGCACCCCGCGATCCTGACGGACGGCCACATCCCGGTGTTGCGACTGCCGAGCAGGTGATCACGGATGACCGCGCACGTCGCGCCGCAGACCGCGCCGACAGTAGCCGCACCGGAACCGAAGGCGGTTCGCGCGGAGGAAGAAGGGACTGTCGACGACTCGGCCAGGTCCTGGCCCGGCGCTGACTTCAGCCAGGTGCCCGTCCGCACCGGTCGGGAACGGCGCGGTCCGGACGAAGAGGGCCAGGTGTCCGAGGTGCTCGACTCCCCGGGCACCCCGTTGGACACCGAAGCTCGATCACTGCTGGAACCCCGCTTCGGGCGCGATTTCAGCCTCGTCCGGGTGCATACCGGCGCCAAAGCCGCGGAGTCGGCGGCGGCGCTCGCCGCCCGCGCGTACACCGTCGGCCAGGACATCGTGTTCGGCGCGGGCAGGTACGCGCCGAACACGACCGCCGGGATGAGGCTGCTCGCGCACGAGCTGACCCACACCCTTCAGCAGCGCATCGCCGCACCCGGCGTCGCGCGGTCCGGGCTGCGACTGGGCGACACCGCCGACCCGGCCGAGCACGAAGCCGAACTGGTAGCCGATCAGGTGCTCCGGAATGCGCCCCTGGAACGGCCGATTTCCGTCACCGGCCACCGCATTCGCCGACAACCCACGACGACTGCCGACCCCGATACCCATGCCGACGTGCTTCCGCCGCCTCGCACCGTGGTCTGGTCGACCGACCGGTTCACGGTGTCCTTCGCCCGCACCGGAAGACCAGGCAACACGCAGCTGGAGATGACCATCCGCTACGCCGGGCCGCGCACCGTGGTTTCCTCGCCGGTCGTCAAGGCGACCGTGTCGATCGGCGAGAAGCCGCTCGCCGTGCGGTTGCTCGACAACGGGCCGACGAGCCTCGCACTGGACCTTTACGGCGACGGCAAGAAGATCGTCGAAGTCCGCGACGAGGCGCACCTGAGCCAGTTGCCCGGCGGCCCCGGACGCTCGCACTCCTTCGACGCCGTCGTCGACCAGCAGACGGTTTTCGCCACCTCGCTCACTGTCCTGGACCCGCAAGCCAAGCAGGCGGACCTCGTGCCCGCCCCGCGGCCGGAGCACGCCGGGGAGAACCCTCGCGTCGAGGGAGTGCGGTTCGGCCGGGGCGGCTGGCGGATCCTCCTGGACGGCGACGGAGACCAGGACAAGGAACTCCAGGTCACCCTGTCGACGCCGACGGCCGGAACGCTTTCGGTGGAAGCCGTGCAGCGGTCGACGGGTGCGACCCGGACGGTCACGCTGCCCGTGCCGACCGGATCCGGGCCGCTGTCTCCGATCGTCGAAGAGGTCACCGACGGGCACGCGCCCAACCGCATCCGGCTGTTCGCCGCCCCCTCCGGACCGGCGCTGCTGCTCGGGCCGGGAACGCACGCGCCCGCCGCCAGCACCTATCCGGCTGCAATCGGCAACGACACCGCGAATCTGCTGTTCCCGCCGGAACCGAAACCCCGCCGGAAGATCGCCGCCGCGGGCGAAACCCGGGCCGCGGCGGGCATCACCGCCACCGACGTCGCCCTCGGCGCTTACCGGGACGTCTTCCGGTTGTCAGTAAGACAAAACCCCGACGGCAAGACGGCGACCCTCGGGTTGTCCGCGCTCAACGACGGCGCGGTCCGGGACACCGCGGGCACGCCGCTTTCGCTGTCCGGCCCGCTCCGCTTCTCGGTGCTGAACACCGGAACCACCGGCCTGGATGTCGACCTCGACGGGGACGGCAAAGCCGACCTGCGGATCTTCGACCGGCTGAGCACCCCGACAGACGCCGACGGCGGCGGCCCTCCCGCCCGCGCCCGAAACCACCAGATCCGCGTAGCCGGTCCGGCGGTCGGCGGCGAACGCACCTTCGACTTCCGCTACCGCTACGGCACGCTCCAAGGCGCCAACGCCACCGCCGGACCGGTCAGCACCGAGGCCGCCCGCAACGCGGAGGCGGTCGGCAAGCTGGCCGGACACGGCCCGGCCGGACACGCCGCGGACATGCTCGACCAGGTCGAGATCGAGATGCTCGGCCTGCGCCGCCGGAGCGTCGACCTCGGCCTGGTGGCACGAGCGGTGTTCGACAAGAACCTCGCGTTGTGGCAGGCGCTGGTCGAACTGCGTGCGCAACTGGCACAAGGGGTCTCCGCGCCGGCGCGGGCTCGGGCGGTCGCGGCGGTGGCCGGCTACGCCGGTGCGGTCCGCGCCAACGAGACCCAGCCGACCACCGAACAGTATGTGCTGCTCGCCGAACTGACCAAGGCCGCCGAATCCGGCGACTGGCCAGCGCTGTTCGGCGCTTACAGCAACGCCATGGCGACGTTCGACGCGGTGCTGCGGAAGCGGCTCGAAAAGCGGGGCGGCCAGGACGCGAAGGCAGCCGGACAGCTCGGCGAGCTGCGCCGGGAACTGAACAAGATGCCCGCCAACGCCATCCTGGTGCCCGCCACGTTCCACCCGGACGAGCGGTTCCGCACCGAGCAGGGCTTCGCGTCGACGGTGTCGCTGCAGCTGTACGCGTGGCAGGACGACAGCGCGTGGCATCTCCGGGACCTCACCAACCCGGCCCAGCCGTTCGCCTACTCGATCCCCAAACGGGTCGACACCCCGCTGCCGCCGATGGCGCTGTTCGCCGCCCTCGACGATCCCGACCACTTCCCGGCCGGTGCGGTCAACGTGCAGGTCCCCGGCGGCGCGGGCGGGCAGGTCGCCGTCCGCGATCACTTGACCTGGAAGAAGTTCTTCGCCTATCTCGGGCTCGGCCTGGCCGCCGTCGGCGCCACCCTCGCCGCGTTCGCCTCGGCCGGGGCGGGCGCGCTCGCGGTGCCCGCGGCCTGGGCACTGGCGGGATCCGCGCTGGCGGGCGCCACCGCGGCCGGGATCGACCTCGCCGAACGCATCACGCAGGACCGGCTCGACGCCCGCACGGCGCTGCTGGACATCGCCCAGATCGTCGCGGGTCTGTCCGGCGCCGGCGCGATCGCCGCCGGTCGGATCGTGCTCGCCGCGGGCACGGCACCGGCCGCGGCGCGTTGGGCCGGTGCGTGGGCGAACGTGGCCGTGCTCGCGCAGCGGGCCTACCTCCCGCTGACTGTCACGGCAGCGGCCAGCGACGTGGTGACTGTCGTGGTGCTGGCCCCGGAACTGGTCACCCAGCTCGACGAGATCGCCAAGAGCACGGCGAGCGACTCCGACAAGGCCCGCGCCAAGACCCTGCTGCTGGTTCAGGCGGCGACGATGGCCGGTCTGACCCTGTTGCAGCTCAAGGGAATCGGCCCGCTCGGCCGCGGCGAGACGCTCGTCCTCTCCCCCGGCCCGGCCGGTGTGCCCGTGGTTTCGCCCGCGGTGCGCGCCGGCACGCGCATCATCGACTCCAACGTCGCGATCGCGCTCGGCAAGCGCGCCCGGGGTCTCCCGCTCCAGTCGAACGAACAGGCCTTGCTCAACCGGTTCGACGCGCTCGGCGCCGCCGACGTCCGCGTCCCCGACAAGACGATCGCCGAAGCGACGGCCAAAGGCGGACCGCTGCCGCAGCGGGGCTTCGCCGTCGGCGTCGACCGGACGGGCCCCGAGTACCAGGCGCTGCTCGCCGAACTCACCGCCGCCCAGGTCGGTGCGGCCAAAGGCGCGGCGGACCGGGAGATCGTCGCGGACGCGTTCTTCGCCGTCGGCGAGCCCGGCGCGAAACCTTCCTTCGCCACGGCCGATCCGGGCGTCTTCAACAAGCTGTACACCATCAAGGTCGCCAAGGAGGGCGGTACCGCGCTAGCCAAGCTCGGCGCGGCGCTGCCGGAGGCCGCCGCTACCAAGTTCGGTTTCGACGTCACCATCAACGGCCGGACGCTCAACGTGCTGCCCCTGCCGAAAAGGTGAACGCCGTGCCCTATTCCTACGACTACCTCGCCGCCGCGCTGCGCTGTTCCCGATGCGGCCGAGAAGGCGGCGCGCTGGACATGATCACCCGGCTGCGCCCGGTGCCCGAACTGGCCTCCCTCGGCGTCGGCGACCCGTTGCCGGTGACGACGGACAACGCTGTGCGGAGTGGCTACCTCGCCTTGCGCGAGCCAACGCCCGGCGAGCCGACCGTCCTGCTGCACGTCTGGACCTGCCCGCATTGTGCTTACGCGTTCAACTGGGCCGAGGTCATGGTGCGCGACAACGTCATTGAAGCTATCCGGCCGGCCGACCTCACCCAGGCTGTGCTCGGGTCCGCTCACTTCATCGTGGACGACGCACGGGAAGTCGCCGCGGACCTCGCTGGGATGACGTCCTCGCTCGATCTCGACGACGACGCCGTGGTGGCTGTCCTGCGCGACAAGCTGCCCGAAATTTAGCAAAACGCTCAAACAACGAGCGTCGCGACGGACGGCTGGTGGTGATAGGGCACCTGCACGACGCCGAGCCCGAACCGGATCCGCAGCGCGCGGCCGACCAGCACGTCCGGAGCGGACAGGATGCCGCCGTGCGGCTGGAAATGATGCTCGGCGAACCACGCGCGGCCGAAGCCCAGCCCGTCCACGGTCCCGGCGAAGGCGGGGAGCGAGAGCACGTCGGAACTGATGGCCACGGGCTCATCCTTTCGTCACTGCGAGAAGCCGCTTCGTCTGCTCGGCGCGCGTTCTCGCCAAATGGCGGCAAGCGCGGGCGATCACCCAGGTGGCTCCGGGATCCCCGGCCCATTCGCTGAGCGAGGCCAGGGTCAGGTCCGGATGGGTTTTGCTGATGTCGGACAGCGAATTTCCCACCGATTTGCGCACGTAGTCGCTGGAGTCGGCGCGCAATCGGCCCAGTAGTTCCAGAGCATGGTCGGGGTGATCGGCGAAGTACGGGCGCTTCGTCCACACGCGCGGTCCCTCGGCCGCGGCCCGGCGCACGTTGTGGTGTTCGTGGCCCAGCCATTGCTCGATCACCGGCAGGGACTTCTCCCAGCCGCGCACGGCGCAGAACCAGTCGAACCCTTTGGCCAGCGACTCCTGCACGCGCCAGTCGCCGTCCTCCGACACTGTGCCGAGCAGGAATTCCATCGCCCCGGCGACGGTGTCCGCGGCCGGGCCGAGCGTCATCGCGACGCCCATCCGCAGATTGGTGTCGGCGGCACCGGTCCACAATCCGATCAGCGCGGTCGTCACGGTCTCGGGATCGGCTTGATGCCGTTTCCAGAACGCGACCGTGTTCTTCCGCAATTGCGGCACCGACACGTCCGCAGTGGTTTCCTTGAACTCTTTTCGCAGCGACGCCGAACTCACGCAGCCACCGCCCTCACCGGCGCACCGCGAAGTGCCAAAGCCAGTACCACCGCGACCGCACCGGCACCAGCGAGCACCCAGAACCGGGCGCCGATGCCGACTCCCCGCACCAGCAGACCGCCGAATACCGGACCGAGAATGGCGCCGATCCCCTGGATCAGGCGGTTGGCGCCGAGCGCGGACCCGACCCGGCGCGGATCCGGCTTCAGCACCTCGCCGGTGACCATGGCGGTCGTCATCGAGATGGCCAGGCCCTCGGCCAATCCGACGAACGCGCAGATGATCGCGACGCTCACCACCGACACCCCGGCCAGCGGCAGCGCAACGCCTACCGCGAACGCGACTCCAGCGACCACACCGGACACCACGACGGCCCGATTGCCGAACCGGGCGAACGCCTTCGGCAACGTGCTCGGTAGTTTCTCTTTCAAACTCTCCGGCAACAAAGCGGCCGCCACGGTGGCGACGGCCAGCAGCGCCCCGTCCACCCAGAGCACCAGCTGCCAATTACCGCCCGCGGACAGCAATCCGCCGAGGACGTACCCGAGCACCGAACCCACGCCGATGCCACCGGCGAGCACGCCGATCGGCTTTCCTCGCCGCTGTAAGGAGAACAGGTCGGCGAGCACAGTGGACGTCGGCGACAGGAAGAGGCCACGGCCGACACCGAACACCAGCCACCCGGCGATCAGCAAAGCCGGCCCGGCCGACGACACCGCGGCGAGGAAGATGCCAACCGCACTGACGCCGAGCCCGACGGCGATCGGCGGCTTGCGGCCGTACTGGTCGGAGAGCAAGCCAGCGGGCACGTTCAGCACCGCCATCACTAGCGACGACACCGCGAGCAGCGCGCCGAGACTGGAGGATTCGAGCCGCAGTTCGGCGGCGACGTGCGGCAGCGCCGGGAAGACCGACATCATCACCGCCCACACCAGCACCACGCAGCCCGTCAGCACCGCGAGGGTGTTGCGGTGCGGCGACTGCCAGACGCTGTCGGGACGGACCTCGCCGGTTCTTCGCTCGGCCATGCTTTTCTCCTTTGCCACGAAGGCTTTTCCCGGCGGACCGGACACGAAGGCCCTGATCGCCGAAGCGACCTCGGCCGGGTGTTCTAGGAACATGAAGTGACCAGCGTCGGAAACCACGTGCGGCCGCGCGCCGGGAATGCGCTCGGCGAGGAGTTCGGCGCTGCTGACCGGAACGCTCCGGCCCTGCTCGCCCGCGATCACCGGGGTGGGCGCGGCGACGCGTTCCCTTAAATCAGGCTGCCGCAGCCGAATGAGATTGCGGTGCACGCAGAACGGCGCCCACGACCAGCTCGCGACGACCCTTTTCGCGACCTCGGGATACTGCGGCAGCAAGAAGAACGGGCCCGCCCGTTCGGTGGATTCCGCGATGACATCCCGGTCGGTCTCCTCGATGACCGGCGGACGCTTCCACTTCATCTCGTAGTGCACGGCCGCCCCCATCAGCACCAGCGAACCGAACCGAGCGAGTGTCCCACCGCGACGGCCCGGTGCCAACCCAGCTCGTCCAGCACGGTCGCCAGGTCGTCGGCGCACCGCTGGGCAGACATGTGATAGTCCCTGGTTCCGGCGTCGCAGCCTGATAGCTCAGCCGACCTGCGTGCACACCGCTCGTATCCCGGCCCGGATTTCGTGTCCGACCCGGATGACCGGGCTTGGCCCCGGAAAACGACGTGTCCCGCTTTCCCCTCGAATCGAAAGGGAAGTCCACTATCTCCCCGCGCCGTCACATCCCCGTCGCCGCTCGGAAATGCCGTCACCGTGACCATCCACCGACGCGGGCATGACCTCGGCGGCGGCCACTGGCGAACAGCACCCAACACCAACTGAACAAACGGGAAAAAGCACTCAGCCGGACACCCGGCCGAGCGTTTTGTCCCGTGTTACAGACCACCGGATCGTGGTTACTCAGGCTTCTCACAGCGTCTCGTTCATAGCCTGCGACGCGCCTGGGGGTCCCGAACGAACGAGGAGCACGTGATCGTGACACCGGATGCCTGCCGGAAAACCGCGCGGGCCAGGCTCGCGGCGTCGTGTCCGATCGCCGGAGCCTGATCGCGGGCCGCTTTTGTTCTCCCCGAACGGATTTCCCGTGCGCTCCGCACGCCCCCCATCCCCCGCAGAAGGAAACCCTTGTGAGCGAGGAACTGTCGCTTTCCCTCGAGGACACCGCGCAGCTCCGCCCGGTTCCGCGCCGCGCGCCCGTTCCGGCACGGTTGCACGAATTCTTCGAACGCGCGTGTGACGAGACGCCGGACGCCGTCGCCCTGGAATGCGGGCGCGACCAGTTCTCCTACCGTCAGCTGGACGAACACGCGAACCGCCTCGCGCACGTGCTCATCCGCCGCGGCATCGGCCCGCATCGCCGGGTCGGCCTCCTGATTCCCCGGTCGACGCCGATGTACGTCGCGTTGCTCGCCGTGCTGAAGACCGGGGCCGCGTTCGTGCCGATCGATCCGGCGGCGCCCGCGGACCGCGTCGCCTATGTCGCCGCCGACTCCGCGCTCGACCTCCTGCTCGTCGCGCCCGAACTGGCCTCGGCGGCAGGAGAGGTCCGCTGCCCGGTGCTTCAGCCCGGGGAACTCGCCGCCGAGGCGATGCGGGCCAGTCCGGCGCGGCCGCAGCTCTGTCCGGTCGACGGCGAGCTGTGCTACGTCATCTACACCTCCGGCTCGACCGGGCGGCCGAAAGGCGTCGCGGTCGGCCAGGCGAGCATCTGCAATTTCATCGGGGTCGTCGCGGACGTCTACGGCGTGCGCCGCACCGACCGCGTGTACCAGGGCATGACGATCGCGTTCGACTTCTCGATCGAGGAGGTCTGGCCCACCTGGGCGGCGGGAGCCACGCTCGTCGCGGGACCGGTCGGCGCCGACCGCATCGGGTCCGGTCTCGCGAATTTCCTGGAACGGCACCGCGTCACGGTCCTGTACTGCGTGCCCACGGTACTGGCCACTGTGGACCGCGACCTGCCCGGCATCCGCACGCTGCTGGTCGGCGGCGAGGCCTGCCCCGGCGAACTGGTCCAGCGGTGGAGCAGGCCGGGGCGCCGGATGCTCAACACCTACGGCCCCACCGAGGCCACCGTCACCGCGACCTGGTGCGAGCTTCTTCCCGGCCGTCCGGTCACCATCGGCCGCGCCCTGCCGACCTACCGGATCCGGCTGCTCGACGAGCGGCGGCGGCCGGTCCCGGACGGCGCCGTCGGGGAGATCTGCATCGGCGGGCCGGGCGTCGCGCTCGGCTACCTGAACCGGCCGGACCTGACCGCCGACCGGTTCCTAGACGACCCGCGGATCACCGGCGGGGGCAGGCTCTACCGCACCGGCGACCTCGGGCGGGTGCTGCCCGGCGGCGAGATCGAGTACCTCGGGCGGGCCGATTCCGAGGTCAAGATCCGCGGCCACCGCATCGACCTCCAGGAGATCGAGAGCGTCCTGATGGAACACGCGGAGGTCGCGGTGGCGGCCGTCGCCCCGCATCCCGCCGCGCCGACCGAGGACCTCGTCGCGTACCTCGCGTTCACCCGGGGCGACCACGACCGGGACGCGATCGTCGCGCGGCTGAGGGAAAGCCTGCGGCAGCGGCTGCCCGCACCGATGGTCCCCGGTTACGTCGACACGCTCGCCGAACTGCCCATGATGCCCAGCGGCAAGGTCGACCGCGGCCGCCTTCCCCGCCCGTCCGGGGCCCGGTTCCACGCGGTCGCCGCGGTGGCCCCGGAAACCGGCGCGGAACGGGCGATCGCCGCGGTGTGGGCAGAACTGCTCGACACCGCCGAGGTGTCGGTCACCGCTGATTTCTTCCACGACATCGGCGGCCACTCGCTGCTGGCCGCACGCGCGGTTTCGCTGCTGCGGAAACGGGGAGTGGCACCGGACGCGTCGGTCGCCGACGTCTACGCCCACCCCACGATTCGCGCGCTCGCCGAGGCTTTCGCGAACCGGACCCCCGCGCATTCGTGCCGCGAACCGGTCCAGACCGCACCGAGCGTCTGCCGGGCGCGGCTGTTCGGCTGGGGCACCGCGCAGGTCGGCGCGCTGTGCCTGCTCCTCCTGCTGCTCGGCGGACCGGCCGCGGCGATTCTGGGGCAAAGCGCGGGCGTCCTGTCGCTCAGCACCGTGTGGCTGCTGGTGGCGATCGCGCCCGTGCTGTACCTGACCGCGCGGTTCCTGCTGCCGATCGCCGGCGTCCGCCTGCTGTCGCGCGGGATCCGGCCGGGCGAGTATCCACTGTGGAGCGCCGCGTACTTCCGGGTGTGGCTCGTCAGCGGCCTGCTGGCGATGGCCCCGCTCGGCTCGATGAGCGGATCTCCCGCGCTGCCCTGGTATTTGCGGCTTCTCGGCGCCCGGGTGGGCCGGCACTGCCAGCTCGCGACCGCGAATCTGGGCCTGCCGTCGCTGCTGACGATCGGCGAGGACGTCAGCGTCGGCTACGGCGCGCACGTGCAGAACGTCCGGGTGCGGGGCAACCGGGTCGAGATCGCCCCGGTCGTGCTGCGCGACCGCGTCTTCGTCGGCGCGAACGCGGTCGTCGAGCCGGGAGCCCAGCTCGACGTCGGATCCGGCCTGGCGGAAATGTCGGCCGCGGCGGCCGGGCAGCGCGTCCCGGCCGGGCAGTATTGGGCCGGTTCGCCCGCACAGCGCTGCGCGGAAACCGACCCGCTCGTCGCCGCGTTGCGCGCCCGGCCCGGGCAGGCTCCGTCCCGGGCGCTGCGGGCCCGGTTCGCGGTGGCCTGGCTGTGCGTCGAAATGCTGCCGCTGGTGTTCCTCGCCCCCGCCATCGCACTCGGCAGCTGGCTGTATCTCGCGCACGGCGTCGCGGGCGGATGGTGGGCGTGCCTGCTCGCCGGACCGGTCACCGCGGCCACCGTGTGCCTCGTGGTCTTCACCGGCAAACGGCTCGTGCTCCCCGTCACCCGCCCCGGCGTGCGGCACGTCGCCTCCTCGTTCGGGCTGCGCAAGTGGGTCGCGGACAAACTCCTCGGCGCGAGCCTCGCCGCGACCAACTCGCTCTACTCCACGCTGTACACGCCCGGCTGGCTGCGCGCGCTCGGCGCCCGCATCGGACCGCGCGCCGAGGTGTCGACGGCCTCCCAGCTCGACCCCGGATTGCTCACGCTCGGCGCGGAAAGCTTCGTGGCCGACATGGCCGCGGTCGGGGCCGCGACGTACTGCCACGGCCAGCTCGCGGTCGGCCGCACGACAGTCGGGACCAGGTCGTTCCTCGGCAACGCCTCGTTCCTGCGCTCCGGTGCCTCGGTCGGCGACGGCTGCCTGATCGGCGTGCACACCGCGGCCCCGGCCGACGGCAGCCCGGACGGCACGTCCTGGCTCGGCACCCCGCCGATCCGGCTCCCCCGCCGCCAGGACAGCGGCCGGTTCGCCGACGAGCTGATCTTCCGCCCGACCCGGTTGCGCGTCCTCGAACGGCTGGTCATCGAGTTCTTCCGGATCGTGCTTCCCGGCAGCCTGCTCGCCGCGGCCGGCTACCTCGTGCTGCTCGCCCAGCTGCAGGCCGGGAAAACGTCCGGCGTGATCGCCGCCGTCCTCGTGACCCCGGCCGCGGTCCTGCTGAGCGGGTTCGGCGTCGTGCTCGCGGTCGCCGCCGCGAAATGGCTGATCGTCGGGCGGTACCGGCCGCGCGTCGAACCCCTGTGGAGCCGGTTCGTGCGCCGCACCGAATTCGTCACCGCGCTGTACGAAACCGCTGCCGTGCCCGCACTTCTGGGATCGCTGGCGGGCACCCCGCTGCTGGGCCCGCTGCTTCGCCTGTTCGGTGCGCGGATCGGCAAACGCTGCTGGATCTCGACGACGTACCTGACCGAGTTCGACCTGGTCCGCCTCGGCGACGACGTCTGCGTCGGCCCGGCGACCTCGCTCCAGACCCACCTCTTCGAGGACCGGGTGATGAAAATGTCCACTGTGGACGTCCGGTCCGGCGCGAGCGTCGGCGCGCGCTCGGTGGTGCTGTACGACAGCGTGGTCGGCGATCGCACGGAGGTGGACGCGATGTCCCTGGTGATGAAGGGAGAACAGCTTCCCCCGGGGACCGCCTGGCGCGGTATCCCGGCGCGAGGAGCGTCCGGCTAGCCCGCGCGGACGCGCGTGTCCTCGACATCCGCAGTGGCAGCGTTGTCCCGCTGGGCCTCGACCTCGGCCAGCCGCTCCCGCAACGCGCCGGTCATCAGACGCCAGGCATCCGAGCCCAGCACCAGGCGCCGCGGCGGATTCGGCGACACCGCGGCCCGGATGATGCCCGCGACCGTGCGTTCCTGGCTGTCGGTCATCTCCTCCACCGGGATCGGCTCCTGATCAGCGGGCCCGCCCCGGTACGGCGCGCTGACCGGCACCCGGGTCGCCGCGTCGAAGAAGCCGGTGCGGACCATGCCCGGCTCGATCAGCGTGGTGCGGATGCCGAACGGCTCCACCTCGGCGGCCAGCGCGTCGAAGAAGCCCTCGATGCCCCATTTGGTCACGTGGTAGAGCGAGAACGACGGGAAGGCGAGCTGCCCGCCCATGCTCGACATCTGCGTCAGCAGCCCGCCGCCCTGTGCTCGCAGGTGCGGCACCACCGCGCGGGCGAGCTGGATCGAACCGGTGAGGTTGGTCGCGATCATCTGGTCGATCTGCGCGTCGGTCAGGTCCTCGGCCGTGGCGAACACTCCGTAGCCCGCGTTGGACACGACGACGTCGATCCGCCCGTGCGCGACGAACGCCTCCTCCACCACAGTGCGCACGCGCGCGGTATCGGTCACGTCCAACTCCCGCACCCAGAGCCGGTCGCCGTACCGCGCCGCGAGGTCGTCCAACTGCTCCGGACGGCGCAACGTGGCCGCGACCCGGTCCCCGCGCGCGAGCACCTGCTCCACAAGTTCCCGGCCCATCCCTCGCGAAGCACCGGTCACGAACCAGCTTCTCGACATGATCGTCTCCTCTGTGTTTGGCCTGCTGGAATCAACAACCTCAAGCATGCCAACAAAACTCCATGCGCAGGATGACACTTCCGGATCGAAGCCATACGCTTGCCGTATGGGTGAAGTAACCGTGTCCGGCCTGCGGGCAGTCCGGGAGATCGCACTGACCGGATCGTTCACCGCCGCCGCGCGGTTGCTCGGCTATTCGCAACCGGCGATCTCGCGTCAAGTCGCCGCGATGGAGACAGCGACCGGATCCGCGCTGTTCCTCCGCGAAGGCCGCGGCGTACGGCTCACCCCGGCAGGCGCCGTCGTGATGGAACACGCGGGCCGGATCCTGGCCGGAGTCGAAGCGCTGCAACAGGATCTCTCGGCCCTGGACGACCGATTGTCCGGCCGGATCAAACTGGGCGCGTTCCCCGCCGCAACGGCCGTACTGGTCCCCCTGGCCCTCGCGCGCCTGCGCACCGAACACCCCGGCCTGGAAGTGACGCTGGCCGAAGGACCGACACCCACCCTCCTGCGACAGCTGCGCGCCCGGCGCTTGGCACTAGCCGTCATCGGCGTCGGCGCCGGACTCCCCGACTACGACCTGTCCGGCCTCGGACAGGAGACCGTGTCCGCCGGCGGCCTGTGCGTCGCGGTACCCGCCGACCACCGGCTCGCATCCGCCGCTGCCGTCCCTGTGGCGGAACTGGCTAGCGAGACCTGGATCGCCGGAGCAGGCACCGGCGGCGACCCCCAGTTCCAGGCCTGGCCCACCCTCGCCGCCCCGACCATCGGCCACGCCGTCCGCGGCTGGCCGGCCCGGCTCGGCCTGGTCGCCGCGGGACTGGGCGTATGCCTGGTGCCGGAAGTAGCCGCCCTGTCCATCCCGGCCGGAGTGACCACCATAGACGTCGACGACCCAGCCTGGCTCGGCCGATCGACTGTGGCCGTCACTCCGCCCGACCCGGCCGCCGAGACTGTCGCTGTGGTCGCCGCTCTGCGCCACGCGGGCGAGGAGATCCGGAGTCGCCGCCGGAATCTCGCGCGACTCGGGACGTAATGCGCGAACCGCCCAGCGCGTTGTTCACAACCGGTTGTTCACGTCTGCGTCTCCCGGCGGTGAACAACGGGGCCGCCCTACAACGAACTCCGGACGGACCCGAGGCCGTCGACGCGACGGCCGCGGCAACGGGTCCGGAAAGGGGAATCATGTTGCGGACAATCGTCATCCGGGCGATGGCTGTCGCCGCGGCGGGGATGCTGCTGGCGGCGCCCGCGGCCACCGCCACGACAGCGCACGCCCGCTCCGGCGACCACCTGAACGGCGCGTTGGTGAAGTTCCACACCACGGACAACGACAAGGACGGCGACTCGCACGTCACTGTCTTCGTCAAGGAGCGGGACGGGACCATCGCCGCCCGCATCGACAACGATTTCGGCCGGTTTCCGGACAACAGCGACAACGGCCCGTTCAACCTGGACGTCATCGACCCCGCCTCGCGCGACGACTTCGCCGGCGGCGAGGTCATCGTCCGGATGGACCCCAAGGGCCATGACACCTGGGAATTCACCATGTACGTCGAGCTGCAGTTCGACAACGGCAGGAAGAAGAACGTGCAGTCGGAAAACCTCCGGCTCACGCAGGACGGCCGCCAGCAGTCGTTCCCCATTCCCTGACGGTTCGCCGCGTTGTCCTCCCTCTCGGGGTGGGGAGGACAACGCGTTCAGGGGCACGGCGGCCGGTAGTCGAGTTCGGGGAAATAGGCGTCCCATTCGGCGCGGCTGATCCGGGGGTGGCCGAGCGCGCAGACCCGCGCCGCGACCCGCTCGACGTCGGTCTCCCACTGCCGCACGGTGTGATCGCCCGACGCGGTCAGCGCGAACCGGCCGTCCGGGCTGAACGCCGCCCCGGTCACCCCGTCGCTGTGCCCGCGCAGCACTCCCTGTTCGACCGGCTTGCCCGGATCGCTGATGTCCCACAGCCGGACCGTGCGGTCCTGGCCGCCGGTGACGAGCCGGCGGCTGTCCGGGCTGAAGGCCACCCCGTAGACCGCGTCGGAGTGCCCGCCCACGACCGCGGTCGTCCGGGGACTCCTGGGGTCGCTGAAATCCCACAACCGGACGGTGTGGTCGTTGCTTCCGGTGGCGAGATGCCTGCCGTCGGGGCTGAAGGCGAGCCGGCCGATCGAGTCGGCGTGGCCGGTTCCGGCCGCCACGAGCCGGGGCCGCCCGGGGTCGGCCACGTCCCACAGCCGGAGCACGCCGTCCTCGGCCCCGGTGCCGAGCAGCCGCCCGTCCGGGCTGAAGGCGACCGAGTCCGCACCGCCGGAATGGCCGGCCGCGACGCCCAGCGGCCGGGACCGGTCGGCGAGGTCCCACAACCGCACGGTGCCGTCCCAGCTCGCGGTCGCGGCCAGCCGCCCGTCCGGGCTCAGCACGGCCCGGCTCACCGCCGCCGTGTGTCCAGTGAGGACACTCAGCTCGCGCGGGCGGGCGGGATCGGCGAGGTCCCACAGCCGCGCGGTCCGATCGCGGCTCGCGGTGATCAGCGACCGCCCGTCGCGGCTGAACTCCGCGGTGAACACGGCGTCCGGCTGCCGGATCGTCGCCAGCGGCCGGGGCCGCAGCGGATCCGCCGCGTCGAGGAGGCGGACCGTGCGGTCCATGCCCGCAGTGGCGATCAGACGGCCGTCGGCGGAGAACGCCGCCGAGACGACGGTGTCCGCGTGGTCGGCGAGCGGGAGGGCAGCGAGGTCCGTCAACCGGACCGTCCGGTCGCCGCCGCCGGACGCGAGCGTGCTGCCGTCCGGGCTGAACGCCAGCGCGTAGACGGTGTTGGTGTGCCCGGCCAGCGCGGCGATCCGCGGCGCGCGGGCCGGATCGGTGACGTCCCAGAGCAGCACGGTGTTGTCGTCGCCGGCGGTGGCGAGCAGCTTCCCGTCCGGAGAGAACCGGAGGGTGTTGACTGCCGCGGTGTGTCCAGCGAGGACCGACAACCGCCGCGGGCGTTCCGGATCGCTGACGTCCCACAGGTTCGGCGAGTAGTCCCGGTCGTCGCCGGTGGCGAGCAGCCGTCCGTCCGGGCTGAACACCGACCTGCTCCGTCCGTCCACAGTGGACATTTGGCGGGGCTGTGCCGGATTGCGCACGCTCCACAGCGCGGTGCCGTTGTCCGGGCCGGTGACGGCGAGCAGCGAACCGTCCGCGCTGAGTTCGGCGGAGCGGACCGAGCCCGCCGAGACGGGGACGGCACCGGCCGGCTTCGGCGCGCGAAGGTCGGTGATATCCCATAGCCGCACCGTTTCGCCGCCGGTGACGAGCAGCCTGCCGTCTCGGCTGAACGAGACGGCGGTGACGTCCGCGGTGTGTCCGGTGAGGACAGTCAGCCGTCCCGGACGGGCCGGGTCGGCGAGGTCCCACAACCGCACCGTGCGGTCGGCGCCCGCAGTGACGAGCACCCGGCCACCCGGCCGGAACCGTGCCGCCCGCACCGCACCGGCGCTGTCGCCGATCGTGCCCAGCTGCCGGGGCTGGAAGGGGTCGGCGACGTCCCACAGCCGCACCGTGCGGTCGGCGCTCGCAGTGGCGAGCAGACGCCCGTCCTCGCTGTAGCTCGCCGAGTAGACCCGGTCGGTGTGCGCGGTGATCCTCGCGGCGTACGGCGTCGCGAACGTGCTGAACAGGCCGTCGCGAGTCTCCGGCATCGGTGCCAGCCGGTACGCGGCGAGGCTCAGCTGCACCGAGAGCGCCGGGTTGGTCGCGCGGATCGCAGCGGCGTCCGCGACCGCCTTGCGGGCGAGCGCGGTGTCGCGCCGTTCGGTCGCGGCGTTCTCCGCCCGCACCGCGATCACGATGGCTCCGGCGGCAAGCAGCAACAGCACCGCGAGCAGCCCGGCGAACTGCTGCAGCCTGCGGGTCCGGCGGCGCATCGCGGCCTGTTCCCGGGTCCGCGCGGCCAGGCTGGCGGAGAGGAATTCCCGCTCCGCCGGATTCAGCGCGCCGTCGTGCTCGCGGGCCCAGTCGTCGGCGAGGGTGAGCCGGGTGCCCCGGTGGAGGGCGCCGGGGTCGCGGTCGACCGCCTGCCACGCCTTGGCCGCCTCGGTCAGTTCCCGGTGCACGCGCAGCCCGTCCCGGTCCTCGGCGAGCCAGTCGCTCAGCCGGGGCCAGTTCCGGATCAGCGCTTCGTGGGTGATCTCGACGGTGTCGCGGTCGATGGTGAGCAGCCGAGCCGCAGCCAGCACTTCGAGGACCGCGGCGTCGTCCTCGCCGGTGTCCGCTTCGGCTAGGCCGACCCGGCGTTTGGTGTCCTCGGTCCCCTCGCCCAGCGCTGTCAACCGCACGAACAGCCGCCGCGCGATCTCCCGCTGCCGCTCGGTCAGTGCGGTGTAGACCGTCTCGGCGGTGCGGGCGACCGCGTGCTCGATCCCGCCCGCCGTCTCGTACCCGGCCACGGTCAGCGTCGCGCCGCTTCGCCGCCGCCAGGTCTCCAGCAGCGCGTGTGAAACCAGCGGCAGCACCGAGGGCCTGCCGACCGCGTCCGCGACCAGCCGCGACACCAGCGCCGCCTCCACCATGCACCCCGCCGCCGCGGCGGGCCGGGTGATCGTTTCGCGCAGGTCCTCCGGCGTCATCGGCCCGACGAGCACCTGCGCGCCGCGCAGCGCGTCCACCAGCGCGGGATAACGGGCGCAGTGCCCGTAGAAATCCGCCCGGACGCCGATGACGACGCGGGCCCTGCTCGCCGGTCCGCTCGCCGCGGCGACGAGCGCGTCGATCAGCCATTCCCGTTCGTCCTCGGCCCGGCAGAGCGTGAAGACTTCCTCGAACTGGTCCACGACGAGCAGCAGGTCCGCGTCGGACGGCCGGTCCGCCATCGCCTGCCGGATCAGCAGACGCGCGTGTGCCGGGTCGGCGGCGAGCTCGGCCCGCAGCGCGGGCGCGGACCTCCCGGTCGGCCCGGCGAGCGCGACCGCGAACTCCTCCGCCGGATGCGCGCCGGGAGTCAGCACCACCACCGGACTGCCGCCGCGCTCGGCCCGCGCCGCGAGTCCCGCCCGCAGCACCGAGGACTTGCCCGAGCCCGAGGCGCCGAACACCCCGGTGAACCGGCGCCGCGCCGCCAGGTCCGCCAGTTCCTCGACGACCCGGTCCCGGCCGAAGAACCGGTCCGCCTGAGCCGCCTGGAACGCGACGAGCCCCAAGTACGGCGCCCGTTCTCCCGGCTCGTGCTCCTTCTCCGGCCCGGCGGACCGCTCGGCGGCGATCTCGGCGACCAGGGCGTGCCAGCGCTCGCGCCACTCCTCGACGTCCCCGCCGCAGCCGCGCACGTAAGCCAGCGTCACCACCAGGCTGGGCACCCGCCGGCCGCTCGCGGCCGTCGACAACGCGGCCACCGAGTAGTTCACCCGCCCGGCGAGCTCGCGGTAGGTGGGGGTGCCCGCTTTGTCCCGCAACCGGCGCAGCCCAGCGGCGAACCTCCCCAGCGCGCTGTCCTCCGCGTCCAGCGGGCGCTCACTACGCGGCACCGTCACGCTCCCTCGACCGATGCCATTGTTGACAGCCGCGTGGTTCACCGTCCAGCTTTCCGGCGGCAGACAACACTGTTGCCTTACCAAGATCTCCGGCGGCCGGAGATCCTCGAGCCAGGAAAGATTCGCGGCCGTCGGGCATGAGGTATCGAGATCGGCTGTTTTGCCGAATATTCAGCCAGGCGAAGTCTCCTCGCTCTTTTCCGCGGCAGAACGCACGCTTCATTGCCGGATCAGCGACGCTGTTTCCCTGGCGCAGACAGGTTTTCCGGTTCGCCCCGTGAGCGAGGCGAGGAAGGAAAGCCACGGCGCAACGGGAGCGGCACGGGCCCGCACTCGCGGCCGAACTCGCTGCTGCCGATTCGCCAATGACCGCCGACGACAGCTCTCGGTCGCCCTGCGCCGGTCTTGCCGCGTTCGGCCGGGTGGGCCAGCTGGCCGAGCTGATTCGCGGCGAACTCGGCTGGGAACCAATTCCCCGCGCCGGAGGAAAGCCCCCGGCGTTTCGGTCGTTACCGCAAGCGGCTGGAGAAGAACGACACGATCTCGCGAACAGCGGCGCCTCGCTGCCGTCCAGGCGTCAGCTTGCCGACACAGCCCGCGGTCGTGTCGTCCTCTCCGCCGATCTTGCCGGGCGACCATTCGGTGTTGAAGAAGTTGTGGTTCGCCCCGGTGAGCGTCACCGAGCTCGCGTCGGAGTTCTTACCAGCAGCGTCCTTGACATACTGCAGCCCTACGGTGCCGACAGCGCCGTCGCAGCTGCTGACGACCACCTTGAACGGCACGCGGGTCACCAGCACGTCGCTGTTGTCGTCCTCGGTGGAGTTGAAGTAGACCGGCGCGAGCGGGACGACCGCACGGATCCGGACGCCGGCGGGCCACTCGGGCGTGTGTTTGTCGGAGGCCTGCCACATCACGCCCTTGCCGCCTCGGGAATGGCCCATCGTTCCGACGCGGGAGAGGTCGACGTGGCCGCGGAACCGTCCGAGGGTGCTCGCCAGAGGGCCTTCGCCGCGGGCGAGGTCGCGCCAGAGCTCCAGGTGTTTGTTGACCAGGTGGGCACGGGCGAAGTAGCCCTCGTCGCCGAGGACGTGCGCGTTGATGGCGTTGGCGCTGATGGAAACCACGACGAAACCCCGTTCGGCCAGTTTCTCGCCGAGGTAGTCGTAGCCGCGGTAGCTCGGCAGCGTCCGCTGTCCCGGCGGGCAGGGCCAGTCGCCGCCCGGGGTCTTCGCGACCGGGTCCACGCAGCTCCACCAGCTGCCGTGCTCCTGCACGATCAGCGGATGCGGCCGGCCCCCGAGATCGCGCGGATAGTGCACGACGGCGGCCAGGTCCATCGGCACAGACACGGTGGGATCGTGGAAAGCCTGGTCGCCGAGGTTGTACTCGACAACACCGACGCCCGGCGCGGCTGCCGCCTGCGGCGCCAGGATCGTCACCAAGGCCAGCGCCAGCGCGGCGACGGCCATGCGGAGGAAGGTCATGCCGCACAGGGTGCCGAAGAAGTGTCAAGGACTCGTGAGCGTCGCCGGTTCGCCTGACGGTGTTCCCCCGGCTGGCTCATGCAGTCACGAGCGGCCCGCCGAAACCAGCCGAAAGCTCTCTCGTCACTTTGCCCGCTGAGGTGCCGAGAGCGGAAAGTCTGTTCTTGGCGGACTGTTCTGCCTGCCGTCGCAACGCCCGGCCAAAGCCGCGCACTCCGTTATCACGACCCGTTCGGCCACCAGGACCAACGTCGGCGGACCGTCGAGTTCTCACGTCGCGTTTTCTCCGGGGACTCCGTATTCCATCGGAAAATGTCACCGGGAGAATTGCCTGAGCTGCGTGTTTCCCTGGTCGCTAACAAGCATGGCCGACGTAGCGCTAGCTGCACCATACTTCCGGGTGTCCAGTGGGGCCGCGTTCGGAAGAGCTGTACCAGCCCGGTACAGCTCTTCCGAACGTGGCGCCGACAAGTCCGAGCAGAGGCGACGACAATGGCCGACCGACAGAAAGCCGAATTGCGGCGGATCTCCATCTTCGACACCACGCTGCGGGACGGGGAACAGGCGCCGGGAAACGCGATGTCGCCTGAGCAGAAGCTGGAACTCGCGCTGATGCTCGAGGCGCTCGGCGTGGACGTCATCGAAACAGGCTTTCCGAGTTCCTCGCCGAGCGACTACAAGGCCACGCGGATGATCGCCGAATCGATGACCTCGGCCCGCATCGCCACGCTGTCCCGGGCGACGCGCGACGACGTGCGGCAGGCGATCGAGGCCGGCGGGGTCGCCGGCCACTACGTGCAGATCATGGCCACCGGCAGCGAAATCCACCTGGAGCACAAGCGGGGCATCAGCCGCGCGGAGGCGCAGCGCGAGGTGCTCGACGCGATCGCCTACGCCAAGACGCTGGGCGCCAAGCACGTGAGCCTGGGCGTCGAGGACGCCAGCCGCGGCTCCGACGCGCTGCTCCGGCCGCTGATCGAAGAGTCGACGGCCGCGGGGGCCACGGTCGTCGCCCTCGCCGACACGACCGGCTGCAGCACGCCCAGCGAGTTCGGCGATCTGGTCGCCCGGGTGCGGTCGTGGGTCGGCCCGGACGTCACACTTTCCGTCCACTGCCACGAGGACCTCGGGCTGTCGCTGGCCAACTCGCTGGCCGGGGTCCAGGCCAGCGCCGACGAGGTCCAGACCACCCTTGCCGGGATCGGCGAGCGGGCCGGGAACACGCCGCTGGAGGAACTGGCCGCGGTGCTCACGTTCAAGGGCGCGGAAATCGGCGCCCGCACGACGCTGCGCACCGAGCGGCTCTACGAGGCATACCAGATGCTCTGCCGCTTCATCGGGTTGACGCCGCCGCGGAACAAAGCCATCTTCGGCGTGCACGCTTTCGCCACCCAGGCGGGAATCCACCAGGCGGGCATGCTGCGGGCGCCGATCACGTACGAGTACGTCGAACCCGCGCGGTTCGGCCGCGAGCGGGCCATGCTGGTCGGCAGGCATTCCGGCCACGCGGTGCTGCGGCACGTCTTCCGCAGGCTGGGCGCGCCGGTGGACGAAGACCTCGTCAAGGACATCTACCTCCGCCAGATCGCCAACCGGAGCAACGGCGAGTTCATGGACATGGCCGAGCTGGAAAAGCTGATCGCGGGCAGACTGGCCGCCGGCACGCGGCGCGGTGCCTGATGGCCGGTTCAACGCTGATCGAAAAGGTGTGGGACCGGCACGTCGTGCACCGGGCCGACGGCGAGCCGGACCTGCTGTACATCGACCTGCACCTGATCCACGAAGCCAGTTCGCCGCAGGCGTTCGACGGGCTGCGCACCGCCGGGCGCGCAGTGCGCCGCCCGGACCTGACCCTGGCGATGGAGGACCACAACGTCCCGACCGACACGGTGAAGCTCACCGATCCGCTGGGACGACGCCAAGTGGAGGCGCTGCGGGCCAACTGCTCCGACCACGGAATCGAACTGTTCCGGATCGGCGACCGCAGGCAGGGCATCGTGCACGTGGTCGCCCCTGAGCGAGGCTACGTCCGCCCCGGCATGTCGATCGTCTGCGGCGACAGCCACACCTCCACGCACGGCGCGTTCGGCGCTCTGGCCTTCGGCGTGGGCACGAGCGACGTCGAGCACGTGCTGGCCGCCCAGACGCTGCCCCTGTACCGGCCGAAGACGATGGCGGTCGAATTCACCGGAACACCGCCCGGCAGCGTCGCGGCCAAAGACCTAGCGCTGTGCCTGATCTCGAGGATCGGAGCCAACGGGGCCAATGGGCACATCATCGAGTACCGCGGCGAAGCGATCCGGACGCTGTCGGTCGAGGCGCGGATGACCTTGTGCAACATGAGCGTCGAAGCAGGCGCACGGGCCGGGATGATCGCACCGGACGCGCGGACCTACTCCTACCTCGCCGGCCGGCCCGGCACGCCGCAGGGCGCGGAATGGGACGCGGCGCTCGCCGACTGGACGAGCCTGGCCTCGGACGCGGACGCGGCATTCGACACGACAGTGACCATCGACGTCGCCGAGTGCCTGTCCCCCTACGTCACGTGGGGCACCAACCCCGGGCAGGCTGTCCGGCTGGACGGCAGGGTTCCCGATCCCGCCCTGCTGACGGACCCGCGGGCACGCGCCGCCGCCGAGCACGCACTGTCCTATATGGACCTCGCGCCTGGCACCCCGATGAACACCGTCGAGGTGGACACAGTGTTCATCGGTTCGTGCACCAACGGACGGATCGAAGACCTGCGGGCCGCGGCGGACGTGCTGCGCGGGAGGAAGGTCTCGAACGGCGTCCGCGTCATCGTGGTTCCCGGCTCGATGGCCGTCCGGGCCAGGGCCGAGGCCGAGGGAATCCATGAAGTGCTGCTTGCCGCCGGCGCCGAGTGGCGGCTTTCCGGATGCTCGATGTGCCTTGGCATGAACGCCGACCGGCTGATCGGCCCACGCCGCTGCGCGTCCACCTCGAATCGCAATTACGAAGGCAGGCAAGGACAACAGGCCCGTACGCACTTGGTGTCGCCCTCCGTCGCGGCGGCCACCGCGGTCACCGGACGGCTGACCGACCCTGCCGAGCTGCCATGAGGGAGACCATGCGACCGCTGACCGAGCACACCGGAAAGATCGTCCCGTTGCACCGCGACGACGTGGACACCGACCAGATCATCCCGGCGGAACACTGCAAGCGGCTGACCGCGAGCGGCTACGCGGACGTACTCTTCGAGGGATGGCGCGAGGATCCGCGATTCGCGCTGAACCAGCGCGAGCACGCGGACGCCACGATTCTGCTCGGCGGGCACAACTTCGGCACCGGCAGTTCGCGGGAGCACGCGGTGTGGGCCCTGCGCGACTGGGGTTTCAAGGCGGTGGTGGCGAGCAGTTTCGGCGACATCTTCCGCCGCAACGCGTGGAAGAACGGGCTGATGGCCGTACAACTGCCGGCGGCCGTGGTCGCCTGGCTCACCGCCATGACCGACGCCGGCACCCTGCGCGAACTCACCGTCGACCTGGTGGCGCGGGAGCTGCGCGCGGCAGGCGCGCGGCACGGCTTCGCAGTCGACTCGCGGGCGCGCATGCTCTTGCTCAAGGGCATGGACGACATCGGGCTGACGCTGGAGCAGGACGCGGCCATCTCCGCCTACGAGCGTGCCCGGCCGGGCTGGCTCCCCCGGGTGCGCCGTGTCTCGGCGACCGAGCCGTCGGCCGGCGGGTGAGTGCCGTGGCCCGCAAGCTCAGCGTGGTCCCCGGCGACGGGATCGGCCCCGAAGTGATCGACCAGGCGCTGGCGGCTCTCGACGCGCTCGGAACCGGCATCGAGGTGGACGTGCTCGACCACGTCAACGCGGACACCTTCCTGCGCACCGGCGTAGCGCTGTCCGACAAGGACTTCACGCGGATAGCCGCGAGCGACGGCGTGCTGCTCGGCGCGATCGGAGACCCCAGGGTCTCCGCTGACTACGCGCGCGATGTACTGCTGCGCTTGCGGTTCGACCTCGACCTGTACGTCAATTACCGGCCGGCCAAGCTTTTCCACGACCGGCTCAGTCCGCTGCGGGACGCGACCCGTCGCGGAATCGACTGCGCCGTGGTCCGGGAGAACACCGAAGGCAGCTACACTGGCGCCGGAGGCGTCCTTCGTGCGGGCAGTCCGCACGAAGTCGCGATCGACGTGGACATCACCACCCGGCACGGGGTCTCCAGAATCGCCGACTTCGCCTTCCGGACCGCCCGGCGCGAAGTGTGCCTGGTGGACAAGTCGAACGCGGTCCCGTTCGGCGGAGGGCTCTGGCAGCGGCACTGGCGGCAGGCGGGCCAGCGTCATCCAGGAATCGGCTCCAGACACCTCTACGTGGACGCGGCGGTGATGAAGCTCGTCGAGGACCCGACTCGATTCGACGTGATCCTGGCGAACAACGCGCACGGCGACATCATCAGCGACCTCACCGCACAGCTCGCCGGCGGCATCGGCACGTCGGCGTCGGTGAATCTCAACGCGGACACCGGTTTCGGGCTCTACGAACCGGTGCACGGCGCCGCGCCGGACATTGCGGGCAAGGGGATCGCCAACCCGATCGGCGCGATCCTGTGCGTGTCCATGCTGCTCGACCAGTTCGGCTGCCCCGACGAGTCCGAGGGCGTGCGACGCGCGGTCAACGCGGCGATCGGGACCGGTCGCGTCACTCCTGATCTGGGCGGAGTCTTGCGCACCGACGAAGCCGGCGCCGCCGTCCGGGCGAAACTGTGAGCAAGAGAAAGGAAGGCAACGAAACCATGAGCGGCACTGCCTCGTCCGATCAACGCGGCCTCGCGGCCGCACGCATCAGCGGCTTGGCGCCGGGCAAGCTGTTCGGCTTGCTGGGCGACAACCGCCGGCGCGGTGCCCTGGACCTCGCGGTGGGCACACCGAGCGCGCCCACGACTTCGCCAGTGGCGATCGAAGCGGCCTGCGAAGCCATCCGAGCGGGCGCGAACCAATACGACCACCCCGCGGGCAATCTCGCGATCCGCCGGAGCATCGCGGCCTCGTTCGTGCCGGCCGCCGACCCGGAAACCGAGATCACCGTCACGCTCGGCGCGACGGAAGGCCTCGCAGTCGCCCTCCTGGCCTTGGTCGACCCCGGGGACGAGGTGATCGTCCTCGAACCGTGCTACGAGAACTTCGTCAGCGCGATCGCGCTGGCCGGAGCCCGGCCGCGGCCGGTACCAACCCGAGCGCCGGAATGGCGGTACGACCACGCACAACTGCGGGCGGCGTTCACCTCCCGCACCAGGGCGATCATCCTCAACTCCCCCGCCAACCCGAGCGGGCACGTGCTGTCTTCCGGCGAACTGGCCGAAATCGCCGAACTCTGCGAAAAGCGAAACGTCACCGTCATCTCCGACGAGGCCTATGCGGCCTACGTGTTCGACGGCATCAGCTATGCGTCGATCGCGGACGTCCCGGCGCTGCGGGACCGGGGAGTCGTCATCGGCACCCTGTCCAAGAGCCACGCAGTCAGCGGCTGGCGGGTGGGGTTCCTGCGCGCCGCACCGGAAATCACCCGGTTGCTGCGCCAGGTGCACGTCGCGGTCGGAGGGGCGGGCGTCACCCCGCTCCAGATCGCCGTCGCCCGCGCGGCCGAGTCCGATCCCTCTTTCTGGCAGCCGGCCGACACGCTTGCCGCCCAGCGTGATCTGGCGACGAAGGTGTTCGGCGAAGCCGGATACCGGTGCTTGCCCACCGAAGGCGGCTGCTATCTGATGATCGACATCCGCACGGTGACCCGCGAAGACAGCGAGACCCACGCGCGGCGGCTCGCCGAACAGGCCGGGGTGCTGACCGCGCCGGGCACCTGCTTCTTCACCGGGAAGGGCGGCGAGAATCTGCTCCGGGTGGCGTTCAACCGGCCAGTCGGGCTTTTCGACGAAGTGCGCCGCAGGCTCACCGCGTTTTCGCTATCCGGCTGATCTGCCCGCGCGGGATGCCTTGCGCGGCCAACGCCCGCGCCGGGCGCCCGGCGCGGGCAGGCCTCCTGCTTCGCGGCGCGAGTTCTCCGGATCTCAGAATCCGGAAAGCAACACGGCTCACCTCCGTCCCGGCGCACTTCTCCGGCGGCGGGCCCGGATGTGTCCTGCGCCCCGCCGGCTCGGGCGTCCCCTGGCCCGCCAGGTCGATGACGGTCAGCGGACCGAACAGCCCGGCGCACTTCGCTGCTCGTCCTTCCAGTCTGCGCTCGGGCGGGAGCCGCGGCTACGCCCTTTAGCGACCCCGAAATGTGCCTGGCAGCCCCTGCCGATCGCCGTGGTCCGCCCGCACTGCCTCCTTGGCAGAGCCGCTTCGCGGCCCCGGCGAACAGCTGTCCGTCTCCGTCGGAAAACGATTGCCCGCGCGACAAACGATCAGGAAATCCGCGCCGCCGGCTGGCTCGGATCGTCGCCGCCGAGCAACGCCATTCCCAGCGGCGTGAGCGTGTGCAGCACGCTGTTGCGGTTGCGGGAGCTCCGGATGAGACCGGACTTCCTCAGCACCCCAGTGTGCTGGCTCACGACCGCCGAGGAAATCCCGAGCCTGCGGGCGAGTTCGCCGGTGGTGCCGCCGTCGGTCACCGCACGCAGGATCTCCGCTCGTGTCCGGCCGACGAGCGTAGGCAGCGCCTCGTTGGCCGACGCGCCGTCGTTCCACAGTTTCGCGCTCAGCTTGAGGGTCGGCGGAGCCGAGAAGACCAGGACCGGTGGCCCGGCTCCGGCCGGCTCGCCGGCGATGACGACCGCCGAGCGCCTGGTCAAAAACAACGAAGGCACGACCAGCAGGCCGCGACCGCGCAGTTCCACCGTGCGGGGATCGTCGCTCGGCAATTCGAGCACCCGCGAATCCCACGAACCCCGAGGACTCAGCGTGGACAGCAAATGCTCCACCCCGCCGGTGGCCATCAGCCCGCTTTTGGCATGCCGCTCGAGTTCGAGCTGGTACCGCACCCTGCCCCAGTACGGGGCGACGGCGACCTGACGGAACGCGTTGACCGCCCGGACGACCTCGCCGACGGACAATCCCGCGGCCTGCAACTGCCGATGGTCGGCGGCTTGCGGCCCGTTCAGCAACCACAGCATCGCAGGGATCGGGCGCAGATCGCGGATCAGCGCCCGAACGGTCGTGTTCTGCGCGCCGAGGCCGAGGCGCACCTGTCTTCGCCAGCCGGCGAACAGCGTATTGCTGGTCCGTTCGAAGGTGTCCAGCCCGAATACGGCCTCCGCCGTCTGACCGAGTGTCGCGATAAGCCTTACGCGAGCCAAATCCTCCGATTCGAAGATAATCCTGGCCATGATGATCCCATCTGCCTGCCGGCCCGAAACGGCGGACAGCTCCCCCAACATCGTGCTCAGACAATCATCCCTCTACCCAGGGGAGCGCGCCGTTCAGCTCGGCACGATTTCGGTTCCCGCACAAATACCTCAACACACTTCACCGCTCGTCCCCGGCCCGCCGACGATGCCTGGAACACGAAACGGATATCGGCCCCCGCGCCCCGAGCCGGCCATCCGCGCCGAGATTCAGCCAACGCCGCCGCTACGAGCAGAGCACTATCCGAAACACCTCGGCGCACTGACCCCCGACGCGCCCGAATACCCCAGTCGTCGCACTCCGACACGGCAAACGGTCCAGCCGCATCTCATTAGCCCATTTGCCGGGCCCGGCAGAGAACTGCCCTCCAGAACATCTTCCCCCAGACCGCTATCGAATATCAGCTCTCTATCAGAGGACGCTAGACAAGACCCCGACAGCAATCAATGTACGCTGCTGCACCCCTTGGTGCAGGTAGCTGAACCACGCACCGCGGATCTCACGTCCGGCGCGGGGCGCGGAAGCACTGCGAAAAGCGTCTGGATACGAATTCCGCAAGTGCACCTAGCACCAGTGTCAGTCTCCCGCCGAAAGGCTAGCGTAATACGGGCGGCATTTATCCCGGACCCATCCTCGTTCCGTCGCCTCCCCCAGGGCCGGACGAGGACCGCGCGCCCGGCCGGGCCCTTGACTGATTTCAGGGCGCCGGCCGGGCTGCCCGGGAACCGCGGCCCCGCGCGGGTTCGCGAGGGAATCCGAGGCTCGCTGAAGGTGCCGATACGGCACAGGCCGACGCCACGAGCGTGCCGGCGGCCACGCCGCCCCCTCCGGGATCACCCCTTCCGGGCGCTCCTGCCCCGGGCCTACTGGCGAAAGACCACCTTCCCGGGCCAAGCTCGACGTGCAGGGCGTCGCGGACGAGAGGGCTGAGGCGGATGACCCGGAACCAACGCGCGGCCGGACCGCGACCGTCCTTCGCCGAACGGGGCATGCAGTCTTCGATCGCCGCGATCGAGCACATCGCGGGCGGGCTGGGCACAGCGTTCCTGGCCGCGCTCACCGCGCTGACGGTCGTACTGACCGCCCTGCTGTGCTTGACCGGGGTCGGCCTGTTGCTCACCGGCGCCACGCTCGCCATGGTCCGGGCCACGGCGAACCGCGAGCGCAGCAGGCTCAACAGGTGGGGCTACGAGATCATCAACCCGTACCCGGCCGACGCGCAGCGCACGCGTGCGGCGCTGGCCGACCCGGCGACGCGGCGCGACCTGCTCTGGCTCAGCGCGCACGCGACGCTCGGGCTGATCACCGGGCTCGTCGGCGTAGTGCTGCCCGTCATCGCCGCTCGCGACATCAGCTTCCCGCTCTGGTGGCACCTGCTCCCGCCGAACCAGGCGGGAGCGTCGCTGGGCTTCCCCGCGACGACGTGGCCCGCCGCAGTCGCGGTCGGGATGATGGGGCTGGGCTGGTTCGCCATCATCGTCGGCTTCGGCCAGCCCATCGCCCGGCTCCAGGCGCTTCCCGGGTCCCGCCTGCTCGGTCCGCACCCGAGCGTCGACCTGTCCGGCCGGATCGCCGAACTCACCGCGACCAGAGCCGCGACGCTGGAGGCCCACACCGCGGAACTGCGCCGCATCGAGCGTTCGCTCCATGACGGGGTGCAGAACCACCTCATGGGCGTGGTGATGCTGGTCGGCGGGGCTCGTCAGCTCGTGCAGCGGGATCCGGTGACCGCGGACGAGATCCTCGACCGCGTGCAGACCGCGGCCGAGCACGTGATCCAAGAACTCCGCGAGGTAGTGCGCGGAATCCTGCCGCCGGTCCTGGAGAACGAAGGCCTCGACGGCGCGATGGCCGGGCTCGCCGCGGGATGCGCCGTGCCGTGCCGCATCGAGGTCGACGTGGCCGGGCGGTGCGCCATGTCGGTGGAAGCCACCGCGTACTTCGTCGTCGCGGAGGCGCTGACCAACATCGTCCGGCACAGCGAGGCGTCCAGGGCATTCGTCGAGGTCCGCCGGATCGGCGACCGGTTGCGGGTTCGCGTCGAGGACGACGGCCGCGGCGGTGCCGCGCAAGCCCGCGGCACCGGAATCCTGGGCATGCGCCGCCGGATCGAGGCGCACGACGGCGCCTTTCGCGTCGACAGCCCGGTGGGCGGTCCGACGTGCATCGAAGTCGATCTGCCCTGCGGCATGTGAGCGCGCGCCGTCCCGCTGTCGCGTTCTCAGAGCCCGACGTCCGGTCCGGCGAAACCAGGCGTCCGGCGCGCTCTGGCGGCTTGCTCGTAGGCGAACGCGAGCCGGATCAGGACCGGTTCGCTCCAGGCAGGTCCGGTGAGCGTGATGCCGAGGGGCAGGCCGAGGGCGTCGCCGGAAGGCACCGAGACGGCCGGATAGCCCGCGAGCGCGGAAGGCGTGGAAGATCCGCCGAGATACACGTCGCCGTTGAGGAAGTCGGTCTTCCACGCCGGGGTCCAGCTCGGCATCAGCAGCGCGTCCAGCCGGTGCTGGGCGAACACTGCGTCCAGACCCCGGTTCCTGGCCATTTCCCTGGTCTCCGCAAGCGCGCGCACGTACCTCGGGGCGCGGAGATCCCCGTCGCTGAAAGCTTCGACCAGCTCCAGCGGACGCTGGCTGAAGTACTTCAGCTCCGTGTCGGCGTGCTGCCTGGTGAACTCGATCAGCTCCGGCAGGTCGCGCGGATGCTCGCCGGGCGTGTCCCGCAGGTAAGTCTCGAAACTGTGCTTCGTTTCGTACAGGCTCACGATCCCCGGAGCCTGCGCGGCGGCCATTTCCTCCGCGGTGGGGATGTCCGCCGGATCGACGACCGTGGCTCCCCCGGATCTCAGGACACGGATCGCTCGTTCCGCGGCCGCGTCGGCGTGTTCGCTGTACCCGAAGTAGACGCGGCGCGGCACGCCGATCCGAGCACCCGCCAACCCGCGCGGGTCCAGGAACCGGGTGTAGTCGGCGGCGATGCCGCCCCGCGCCGCGGCGGTGGCCGGGTCGCGGGGATCCGTCCCGGCCAGCACGCCCAGCACCGCCGCCGCGTCCGCCACCGTCCTGGCCAGCACGCCGACGCTGTCCTGGGTCGGCGAGCTGGGAATCACCCCGGCGCGGCTGGTCAGGCCGACCGTCGGCTTCAGCCCGACCACGCCGTTGACCGCCGCCGGGCAGAGAATCGAGCCGTTGGTCTCGACGCCGATCGCGACCGCGCACAGGTTCGCGGCGACCGCCACCGCCGACCCCGAACTGGAACCGCCCGGCGACCGGTCCAGCTTGTACGGGTTGCGGCACTGCCCGCCGCGCGGGCTCCACCCGTTGACCCTGGTGGTGACCGAACCCGCCCACACGGTCAGATTCGCCTTGCCCAGCAGGACCGCGCCCGCCTGTCTGAGCCGGGCGGCCGCCGTCGCGTCCTGCCGGGCGCGGGCGCCGAGCAACGCCAGCGAGCCCGCGGTGGTGTGCGTCCGGTCCGCCGTCTCGACGACGTCCTTGAGCAGTACGGGAATTCCGTGCAGCAGCGGATGGCGCAGCCAGCCGCGACGGCGCTCCTCGTCCAGGACCTCGGCCTGGCGCAAGGCATCCGGATCGACCTCGAGCACGGAACACAGCCGAGGCCCTCGGCGGTCGGCCCCTTCGATCCGGGACAGGTACCAGCCGGTCAGCTCGACGCTGCTCAGCCTGCCGTTCGCCATCAGGCGCTGCAGATCCGCGAGCGTCGCCTCGTCCAGCCACCCGGGGGCGACCTTCGCGGCCGGGCCAAGCGCGGGAGCCAGCGTCGCGGTCAGGCCGAGGCGCAGCGCGGCACGCCGGGCGACGAGGTAGCGGGAACCGGACATTTCACTCCCCCGGGTCAGTGCCGAGCAGGGCGTAGTCTGCCAGGGCGCCGAGCCGGCTTCCACAAGTTTAAGAAATAACTTCAACAGCCCGGAATCAATTCGCGCAAGAATTTAGCGATATCTTTAAATCCTTGCCGCACATCCGCCCGATGGTAAGTTTTCACCTGTTCCACCGGAGCCGCCTCGGCGACGCTTAACCGTTCTATTTCAGGCCCGGAAAGCCGCGCTCCGGCTGCCATCGCACATGACGACGAAACGAGATGATCTCTTTGCCCACCACCGCGGAAAACGTCAGGAAGCGGTTCCTCGACACCCCGGAGACCGCGGCCGATTTTGCCGGAGCGGCCGCGTTCCTGGAGATCGGCGACCGGCTCGGCATCCTTCCCCTGCTGGAAAAGGGCGATCCGGTGACCGCGGCCGAAATCGCCGAGGCGACCGGGCTTCCGGTGGCCGGAGTGGCGGACTACCTGGAAGCGATGACGGCGGCCGCTCTCGTCCAGGACGCGCCGCGGACGCCCGGCGCGGTCCAGCTCGCCGCCGACTACGAGCAGACCCGTTACGAGGCCGGCTACCTGTCCTGGGCGCTGAACGCGAACCGTCCGTTCATCGAGAACTCTTCGCGATTCCTGCACGACCGCGAGGAAGCCATCCGGCACCACGACCGGGATTTCCGCCAGGTCGCGGTGAGCTCGCACTGGATGGGCTCGAAGGGGTTCTACACCGAGGCGACCGACACCATTCGCGCCGCACGGCCGAGCCGCATGGTCGACCTCGGCGCCGGCACCGGCAGGTTGCTCATCGACACGCTGCGGGAGTTCCCGGACACCACCGGCGTCGCCCTCGACTTCTCCGCGGGAGCCTGCGAGGAAGCCCGGCGCGCGGCGGACCGGGCGGGCGTCGGACCGCGCCTGGAAGTGGTCGTGCGGACGATCCAGTCCATCGCCGACGACCCCGCGCCGCTCGAAGGCGCGGACTTGATCCACGCCGGTTTCGTGTTCCACGACATGATGCCGGAAGAGGAGTCGATCGCGGACGCGGTACTGGCGAACTGCCGTGACGCGCTGAAGCCGGGCGGCATCATGGCGATCACCGAAGCCGTGCCCTATGTGCGCAACAGCCGTGAGCGCCGGTTCAGCGCGCTCGTCACCTACTACCACCGCACTTTCATGGGCCGCCGGCTCCTCGACGAGACGGAGTGGAAGGAAAAGCTGCTCAAAGCCAGTTTCGCCAAGGTGGACTGCGTCCAGGCCCGGTTCCCGACCGGCAGGCTGTTCGTCGCCACCAAGAAGTGACGCGCGACAAGCGGAACGGGCGAACCTCCGGCGGGGATGTGCGGCCACGGCCCCGCCGGCTCGCGTCCGGAAAGGACATCGTCCGTGGATCCGATCCTGCCGTTGCGCCGCAACAGGAACTACCACCTGCTGTGGACCAGCCAGGCACTGTCCGAACTGGGCGCGCAGATCTCGGTCTTCGCACTGCCGCTGCTCGTCCTGCAGCTGACCGGTTCCGCGGCATACGCCGGGCTCGTCGGCGCCGTCAGCGCTGTCACGCGACTGGTGGTGCTCGTTCCCACCGGCGCTCTCGTCGACCGGTGGAACCGCAAGCACGTCATGCTCGTCTGCGAGGCCGTGCGTGTCCCGGCCTTGGCGGGACTCGCGTTCGGGGTCACCGCCGGGGCCGTGCCTTTCGCCTGCCTCCTCGCTGTCGCCGTGATCGACGGGACAGCGACGGCGATGTTCGCGCCCGCGGAGGAAGCGGCGCTGCCGCAGGTCGTGGCGGAGCATCAGCTGTCCACCGCGGTCGCCGCCAACGCGGCCCGCGGCTATCTCGCCGCGCTGATCGGTCCCGGCGCCGCGGGATTCCTGCTCGCGGCGGGCAAGGCGCTGCCCTTCCTCGCGAACGCGGCTGCCTGCTTGGCCTCATGCGGGCTCATCGGCTTCGTCCGGCTGAAAGCCGGCAGGTCCCGGGAAAGTAGCTCGCTGGTCGACGAGATCCGCGACGGTTTCCAGTGGATCTGGCGGCGGCCCGTGATCCGTGCCGGTCTCGCCGTCGCCGCGGTGGTCAGCGTCGCGTTCAACGCCCTGTACCTGATCGTGCTGACCATCGCCGAGCGAGCGGGCATGCCCGCGGGCCGGATCGGTGCCATCGGGATGATCATCGGGGCCAGCGGCGTCGTCGGCGCGCTGGCGGCTCCGTTCGCGAACAGGGTGCTGAGCCCGCGCACCGCCATCCTGGGGTTGAGCTGGCTGAGCGCCGGATGCACTCCCCTGCTCGCAGTCGTCGACGCCTATTACCTGCTCGGCGCGGTGCTGGCAATCCTCGCGCTTGCCGCGCCCACCGTGCAGACCGGCATCGTCGCCTACCAGATTTCCAGCACTCCGGACCGGCTCCGGGGCCGGGTCAGCGCGGCGCTCGGCCTGGCGGGCGGCGCGGCGGGCGCGGCAGGGCCTTTGCTCGGCGGCGGGCTCATCGACCTGGCCGGGCGGACGGTCGCGGTTCTGACCTGCGCCGGGATACTGCTGCTGGCAGGTGCCGCCGCCACGTTCAGCCGCGCACTGCGGTCATTCACTAGCACCCGGCCCGACCCGGCGGAGGATCGGCCCGGCGCAGCACCGCGCCCCGGCGGCTGATCCCGGCGGGGCGCGAAGCGAACCGGCGCACTCCTTTCGCGCATCGCGAGTCCGATGTGGACACTTGGCCGCTGTCAGTCGGACGCGGCGACGTCACGGGCCGCGACCACCTCGTGCCGCCAGGAGAAGTCGTCGGGCGCCCCTCCGCGCTGGACACCTAAGAGCGCGTCGCGAAGCGCTCCGGTCACCGGACCCGCCGTTTCCCCGCCTCCGACGGTCCACGACCCGTGCGCGCCGCGAACCTCGCACACCGGCGTGACCCCTGCCGCGGTACCGCATGCGAATACCTCGGTGAGCTGCCCGGACTCGCATCCCGCGCGCCAGTCCCGGATGTCCAGCCGGGCCTCTTCGGCGCACAGGCCCAGGGCAGGAGCAAGCCGCAGCAAAGAGTCCCGGGTGATGCCGGGCAACAGGTTTCCGGACAGCGGCGGCGTCACGAGGCGCGCGCCGGCACCGGTCCCGTAGACGAAGAACAGGTTCATGCCGCCCAGCTCCTCGACGCAGCGCCGCCGTACCGGGTCGAGCCACACAACCTGGTCGCACTGATTGCGTTCCGCCTCTTCCTGCGCGCGCAGGCTCGCGGCGTAGTTGCCGGCGTACTTCGCGGCTCCGATCCCGCCCGGTGCAACCCTGCTGTACTCGTCGGTCACCCATACCCGGACAGGCCGCCGCGCCGACCCGAAGTAGCCCTCGGTCACGAAAGCCATGAGCAGGAACCGGTATTCGCGGGCCGGCCGCAACGCGAGCGTGCGTTCGCTGGCGAACAGCAAGGGCCTCAGATAGAGGCTCAGCGAATGGTCGCTCGGCAACCATTCGTGGTCATGGGCGACCAGCGCGTCCACTGCCGACAGGAACAGTTCCTCAGGCAGCTCGGGCATCATCAGCCGCCGCGCGGAGGAGCGCAACCGCCCCGCGTGCGCGTCCGGCCGGAACACGGCGACGGAACCGTCAGGCAGCCGGTAGGCCTTCAGTCCCTCGAAGACGATTTGGCCGTAGTGCAGCCCGACGGTCGCGGGGTCCAGCCGGAGCTGCTCGTACGGCACCAGCATCGCGTCGTGCCAGCCGTCGGAAGTGTTCCACTCGATCGACACCATGTGCTCGGTGAGCGCGGTGCCGAACGCCGTGGACCTCGTCCGCCGCGCGCGCTCGCCCTCGGACAGCGGGCGAGCGACGGGCCGCAGCGCGATGGCTGCCGGGTTACCCGGCATCGCCGTCGCCTCCCTTCCCCGCCATGGCGACCAGGATCTCGCGATCGCCGGTGTAGGGCTTGCGACCGTGCGAGACGAGAAGGTTGTTGACCATCAGCAGATCGCCTTCCGCCCACGGGAAGACGTGCATGGTTTCGTCGTACGCCTCCCGGACCAGTTCCATGTCCCCGTCCGGGATGGCGGCCCCGTCCCCGTAGCGGGCGCCGCGGGGCATGTCCTCCTCGTCGAACAGCTCGGCGAGCGCCGCCCGGGTGGCGGCGGGCAGGTTGGACGTGTGGAAGAGATGGGCTTGGTTGAACCAGATCTCCCTGCCGCTGACCGGATCGGCGATCAGCGCGGGCCTGCGGTGCCGCGTGCGCAGTCCTTCGCCGGTCCACGCGCACTCGATGCCGTGCGCCCGGCAATAGGCTTCCACGGTTTGCCGGTCCTCCGTCTGGAACGACTCCTGCCACGTCAGGCCCATGCCTTCCCGGAACGTCCTGGTGTAGAGCACGCCCTTCTCCCGGAACCGGGTGACGAGGCCGGCGGGCAGCCGGTCGAGCACGGCCCTGCTGTCGGCCAGCGGAGTCTCCCCGCCGGTCTCGGCGGCCTTGCCGCAGGCGAAGAACAGCCAATGCGGGTAACCGTCGGAGTAGGCGCTTTCGTTGTGCTGGGCGATAGTTTGGTTGCGCGGGTACTCGGTGGACGTGTACACCCGGCTGCTCACCTGAGTGCGCGGCGTGGACCGCTCGGTGTAGGAAAGCAGTTCGCCGCCGATTCGGGCGCCCACCGCGTGGAGCAGCTCCGGGCTGTCGACCGCGCCCCGGACCAGGACGGCGCCCTGGGTGCGCAGGGAGCGCATGAGCTCGGGCCGGAATCGGGCGGCCCAGTCCTCGACGTCCAGGCCGCGCCCGCTCGGCTCGTACACCACCACCTTCGTGTGTTCGGTGCCGTCGAGCCGCCCGGTGCAGGCGCCGAGCGTCACCAGCGACTCGGACAACGCCTGTGTCATCTGTTTTCTCCGTCCTCTCGGTGCTGCGCGAACCTCAGCTGTCCATGGCCTCGGCCAAGCTCCTGGGGCGCATGTCGGTCCAGTTGCGGTCGACGTAGTCCAGGCATTCCGGACGCGGGCTCGGGCCGAACACGGCCGTCCAGCCCGCCGGCACGTCGGCGAACACCGGCCACAGGGAATGCTGGCCCTCGTCATTGACGAGGACGCGGTAGTCGGCGTCGTCGTTCTCGAAGGGATTCGACATCTGTTTCTCCTTTTTGGACAGTCCGATCAGGACAATTGGGCGTCATCGGCCAGCTCGCGCAGTTGCTCGGCAACGGTTTCCGCGAGCGCGGCGACTGCGGCCGCGGAGTGCACTTCGCGGGAATACTGCACGGAAATCCGGAGCCTGCGGTCTTCCACGCCGGCGGTGACCTCCACCAGGTGCGACCTCTCGGCGTCCGCGCTCTGCTGATGCGGGGCAGCCGACCACCGGCCGAACGGGCCCGTGTCCTGCCCCTCGGCCTGTTCCCCGAACCGGCCGAGGTAGTTGAACAACACCGGAGGTCGCGCCGCGCCCGCCAGTTCCCCGGCTCCGGCGAGGTATCGCAGAGCGCCGTAACCCACCCCGCGATGGGGTACCTCGCGCAACCGCCGGCCGACCGTCCGGACTCGTTCGCGGGGTGCGGCGCCGCCCGGCGCGGTGAGCAGGACCGGGTAGATCGCGGTGAACCAGCCGACCGTTCGCGACAGATCGACGCCGGGAAGGAGTTCCTCGCGCCCATGGCCCTCAACGTCGACCGCGACAGCGACGGCGCCGGTCCAGCTGGTCAGACCGGCGCCGAGCGCGGTCAGCAGGATCTCCTCCGGCCGGGCGCGGTACCGGCCGGGCGCGACCTTCATCAGCGTCGCGGTCTCCTTCTCGTCCAATTCGACCGCCACCTCGGCCTCGTCCGCCACGAGGTTCCGGCCGGACGGCCGGTCCGCTCTGATTCCGGCCGCCACCTCGGCCCAGTACGCCCGTTCCCCGTCCAGGGAGCCGTTCCCGACATGGTCGCGAAGCCGCGCGGTCCATTCGGAGAACGGCGTCGG
Source organism: Amycolatopsis sp. NPDC004079 (assembly GCF_040610415.1). Lineage (NCBI taxonomy): Bacteria > Bacillati > Actinomycetota > Actinomycetes > Pseudonocardiales > Pseudonocardiaceae > Amycolatopsis > Amycolatopsis sp. NPDC004079. Next base: position 210,773 of record NZ_JBEXMH010000002.1, read on the forward strand.
CACTGGTTCCAGCTTCACCGGCTTGCCCGCGGCGGCCTGCCGGTACGCGACGTCCAGATCCGCGAGAAGAATGCGCACGGACACCGCGTCCACCGCCAGGTGGTGCACGACGAACAGGAGATCCGGACTCCTTCGCCCGGCACTGTCGAGCAGTACCCAACGAGCTACCGGGCCGTCGGCGACGTTGAGCGACTGCTGCGCTTCGGCGACCGCGTCGCCGGAAGACGCCCGACGTTCCAAGCCCGGGGCGTCCGGCACCGCCACCGGCCGCCGACGACCGTCGGTGCCGGGAAAGTGCGTCCGCAGAGACTCGTGGTGCGCGGACACCGCCGCCACCGCACTGCCGAGCGCTTCGAGGTCAACATCGTCGGCGAGTTCGATCCGGACTGAGGAGTTGTACTGGTGCGGCGCGGAGCCGTTGTTCTCGAAGAACCACTGTTGTGCGGGCGCCAGCGGGACGTCATCCGCTGCCGGCCGCGCGCCCGCCGACAGTGCGTCGACCGGCGCGCCTTCCGCCAGCTGGGCCAGTGCCCGGACGGTCCCCGCCCGGAACACGTCCTTCGACATCAGATTCACCCCGGCACGGCGGGCGACGGCGACGAGCTGAATGCTCAGGATGGAGTCGCCGCCCAGTTCGAAGAAGTCGTCGTCGGCGAACACCTCGTCCACTCCGAGCAGCTCGGAGAACATCCCGGCCAGCAGTCGTTCGCGCTCGGTTTCCGGCAAAGCTCCCCTGCCGGGGCGCGGGGCCGCGACGTCCGGCGACGGCAGCGCCTTGCGATCGACCTTTCCGTTGACGGTGAGGGGAAGTGCCGCCAGCACGACGACCTCCGCGGGAACCATGTACTCGGGCAGGAGCGCGGCAACGTGTTCGCGCACGTCCTCGGAACGCGGCAACGGCTGTCCCGCGCGCGATGCCACGTATCCGACGAGGCGCGGCCCGCCGGGGCCCTCCACCGCGATCGCGGCCACATCGCCGGCTCCCGGCGCCGCGGCCAGCGCCGCCTCCACCTCGCCGAGCTCGATCCGATGGGCCCGGATCTTCACCTGGTCGTCGTCGCGGCCCAGGTACTCCAGCCCGCCGCCGGCGGCCCGCCGCACGACGTCCCCCGTGCGGTACATCCGGGTGCCAGGCCCGCCGAACGGGCAGGCGACGAACCGGTCCGCGGTCTGGCCCGGCTGCCTGAGATAACCTCGCGCGAGCTGCGGTCCGGCCACGTACAGCCTGCCCGTGACACCGGCCGGGACAGGCCGGAGCAGATCGTCCAGGACGTAGGCGCACATGTTGACGACAGGACCGCCGATGGGCACGGCGCCGGGCGGCAGCGGATCCGCCGGTGCGCGGGTGTCCGCCACGCATCCCACCGTCGCCTCCGTGGGACCGTACTCGTTCACCACGGTCACTCGCGGACGCTTGCGGCGGAACGGCTCGAGCGCCTCGCTCCGCAGCTGTGCACCGCCGACCACAAGCTCGCCTTCGGCAAAAGCGTTGTCCGGCAAGGATTCCAGCAATCCGAGATGACTCGGTGTGACCTTGACGAAGGTGATCGGCCAAGCCGGGTCGAGCTCCTCCAGGTCTCCGATGCAGACAGTGCCGCCGAGGGCCGTCGTGGCAATCAGCGTGGTGACGGTCAGGTCGAAGGAGATCGACGAATGCAGCACCGCACCGCCGCGGAGGCCCGGGTACGCATGCCGGCACCACAGCAGGTAGTTGTCCAGCGCCTCGTGGGAAACCACGACGCCCTTCGGCCTGCCGGTGGAGCCGGAGGTGTAAATGACGTAGGCCGCGGCTCCGGGGCCGAGTTCTGCCCGGCGGTCGGCGTCGGTCATCGGCGCGCCCGAGAGCTCCGCCACCGCCCCGCGAGTGTCCGCGCCGGTCAGGACGACGCGGCGGAGGCCGGCACACACCTCCCGCGGCAAGTCGTCCGGACCGCGGGTGACCACGCACACGGGTTCGGCGTCGGTCAGGATCGCCTCGATCCGGCCCGGCGGGTACGCCGGATCGACGGGAACATAGGCGGCGCCTGCTCGCAGCACGGCATGCAGCGCGATCAGGAGTTCCGCCGACCGGGGTGCGCAGACTGCCACGGCTTTTCCGGGACCGGCTCCCAGCGCCACGAGGTGCCGGGCCAGCCGGTTGGCCTGGTCGTCGAACTCGCCGTAGGTCAGGCTCACGCCGCGGGCCACGACCGCGGAACGGGACACACCCGCCGCGAGCCGGTCGGCGAAGCCGAGGACGGCGATGCCCTCCGGCACCGGCAGCTCCCTGCCCGTGCTCGCCGTGCGCACCGCATCCAATTCCGGCGCGGTGAGCATCGACAGACGCCACAGCGGTTCGTCCGATCCGCTTGCCAGCGCCTCCGCCAGCGTGGCGAGATGGCGGGCGAGCCGATCGACCGTCTCTTCGGCGAACAACGCCGTGCTGTACTCGATCGAGCCGTGCAGGAGCCCGTTCTCTTCCCAGAAGTTGAACGTGACGTCGAACAGCGAGTGCTCACGGGCGTAGGGCTGTTCGGAAAGGTCCAGCCCAGGAAGGGAAAACTGCTTCGAGGGGGTGTTCTGGAACGCGATCAGGACCTGGACCAGCGGCGGGCGGCTCAGGTCGCGTTCGGCGACCACTGCGTCGACCACCCGCTCGAACGGCACCTCGCCGTGGGCGAAGGCCTCCAGCACCGTCTCCCGCACCGATTCGAGCAGTGCGGGGAACGCGACCGACTCGTCCACCCGCTGGCGCAGCACCAGGGTGTTGACGAAGAACCCGATCAGGTCCTCGACCTCCGCCCGGTCCCGGCCGGAGCTGAGCGTGCCCAGCGCGATGTCGTGCCTGCCGGTCCAGCGGGACAGCACCAGCGCGGTCAGCGCGGTGGTCGCCATGAACAACGAGGCGCCCAGCTTCCGCGCTTCCCCGGCCAGCGCCGCGGTCGCCGCCGCGGAGAACGCGAAGGGGAACACCGCCCCCGCTGAAGTGCGGACCGGCGGACGCGGATAGTCCGCGGGCAGGTCCAGCGTCCCGACGCCGTCGAGCTTGCTCCGCCAGAAATCCAGCTGCCGGTCCAGCTCTCCGGCGGGGAAGCGTTCGCGTTGCCACACCGCGAAATCCGCGTACTGCACCGCCAGCGGCGCCAGCCCGGATTCGGCGAGGAGCTCGCGCGGATCCCTCTCCCCCGATTCGACCGCGGCCGTGTACAACGCGCTGAGCTCGCCGGCGAGGATCCCCATCGACCAGCCGTCGGTGACGATGTGGTGCATGGTCAGCGCGAGGGTGTGCTCCTGCTCGCCGAGCCGGACCAGGAGCGCCCGCAGGAGCGGGCCGCGGCGCAGGTCGAACGGGACGGCCACAGCGTCGCGCAAAACCCGTTGAAGAGCCTCCGGGCCGGGATCGTCCAGCGAGACGACCGGCACCTCGACCTCGTACGGCTCCGTGACGCGCTGGCTCGGCGTGCCGTCGGCGATGCCGAACGTGGTCCGCAGGGACTCGTGGCGGCGCACGAGCGCCGACAGCGCCGAGGAGAGGGCCCTGACGTCCAGCTGCCCGCTGAGCCGCAGGACGCCGCCGGCGTTGTAGGCGACGGTGTCCTGCTCGAATTCGCTGAGGAACCACAACCGCGCCTGCGCGAAGGACAGCGGCAGCAGCCGGTCCCTGCCCGCGGGCTCGATCCGTGCGGTGTGTCCGGCCGTACGCCCGGCCTCGACCAGCCCGGCGAACCCGGCGATGGAAGGACGGTCGAACAGCGCCCGGACGGGAAGCTCGATCCCGAAGGTCCGCCGGACCCGGGAAACCACCTGCATGCTGAGGATCGAGTTGCCGCCCAGTTCGAAGAAATCGTCCGTGACCCCCACTGCGTCCAGCCGCAGCACCTGGGACCAGATGCCGGCGAGCGCCTCCTCCAGCGCGTTGCGCGGCGCGATCCGCGCCCTTGCGAAGCGCGCCGGATCCGGTTCCGGCAGGGCGGCGCGATCCACCTTGCGGCTGCTCGTCATCGGCAGCGCGGCGAGCGCGACGACCGCGGCGGGCAGCAGGTAATCGGGCAGGGTGCGGGAAAGCAGTTCCCGGAGTTCGGCCGTGCCGGGAGCCGTCGCGCCCTGGCGCGGCACGACGTATCCGACCAGATGCTTCCCGCCCGCCCTGCCCTCGCGGACCGCGACCGCGGCCTGCGCCACGTCCGGATGCGCGGCCAGCGCCGCCTCGATCTCCCCCGGCTCGATCCGGAAGCCGCGGATCTTCACCTGGTCGTCGGCGCGGCCCAGATACTCGACGACACCGCCTGGCCTCCAGCGCACCACGTCGCCGGTGCGGTACATCCGCCCGCCCGGCGGGCCGCAGGGGTCGGCGACGAAACGTTCGGCGGTCCGGCCGGGACGACCCACGTAGCCGCGCGCCAGCTGCGGGCCGGAAAGGTGCAGTTCGCCCGGCACCCCGACGGGGACCGGACGCAGCCGGCTGTCGAGGACGCGGACGCCGGTGTTGTCGACGGGGCGACCGACGACCGGCGTCGGCGACACGGCGAGCCGGCACCACAGTGTGTCCACAGTGGCCTCGGTCGGGCCGTAGAAGTTATACGCGACAACGTCTTCGGCCGCTCTCAACTGCTGCCACAACGCCGTTCCGACCGCCTCGCCGCCCAGCATGACCACCGAGGGGCGGTGCTCCCGCCGGTCGAGCAGACCCGCCGCAACGATTTGCTCGGCATAGGTCGGGGTGAGGTCGACCTGGTCGACGCGTTCCTTCGCCACGTACTCGACGATCGCCTCCGGATCGCGTCTGGTCTCGTCGTCGAGCACGTGCAGCTCGTGCCCGGCGATCAGCCACAGCAGCCCCTCCCACGACGTGTCGAAGGAGAACGCCGCGGTCAGGGCGGAGCGGAGCCGCCCGCCGCCCTTCGCCTCGACCGCGGGCCGGATGAACCGCGCCTCGTGGTTCCGGAAGAGGTTCGCGAGTCCGTCGTGGACGGTCACGACGCCCTTGGGCAGCCCCGTCGAACCGGACGTGTAGATCAAGTACGCCGGGGAGGCCCCGCGCAGCGGCCTGACCCGGTCCGCGTCGGAGGGCGCGGTGACCGGGCGGCCGGCGAGCCGCTGCCGCGTCCTCTCCTCGGCAAGGTCCACGCTGTCCGCAATGGACTGTCCGGCCGGATCTGCTCCGCTGACGAGCACCACCGCCGGAGAGGCGTCGGCCAGCAGGAAATCGACGCGGTCGGCAGGCAGGTCGAGGTCGATCGGCAGGTACGCCGCGCCGGCCTTGAGCACAGCCAAGATCGCGACGACCATCGCCTCCGTGCGGGGCAGGGCGAGCGCGACGACGTCCTCCGGCCCGACCGACCGCGCGATCAGGTCGTGGGCGAGGCGGTTCGCCGCGTGCTCCACCTCGCGGAACGTCCGGCAGCTCGCACCGCACACCAGCGCGACCGCGTCCGGCGTACGGGCCGCTTGCCTTTCGAACACCATGGGAAGCGCGGTCGCGGGCCCTGGCGTCCTGGCACCGTCCCAGCCGCCCAGCAGACGGTCCCGCTCCGCGTCGTCCAGCATCGAGATTTCCGACAGCGTGCGCCAGGGTTCGGCGGCCAGCCGTTCGGCGAGCGTGGTCAGATGCCGGCACATGCGCTCGATCGTGGCGGCGTCGAACAGGTCGGTGTTGTACTGGACCGCCCCGACCAGGCCGTCGCCCCGCTCCCGGAACTCCAGGTCGACGTCGAACTGGGCCTGGTCGCGGTCGAAGAGGTACTCCTCCACCCGAAGATCCTTCAGCTGCAACGGTTCGCCGGGCGCGTTCTGCAGCGAGACCATCGCCTGCACCAGCGGTGCGCGGCTCAGATCGCGTTCGCGGACCACGGCGTCGACCACCCGCTCGAACGGCGCGTCCCCGTTCGCGAACGCCTCCAGCACGTTCTCCCGCACCGAATCCACCAGCTGCGCGAAGGACATCGACTCGTCCACGCGCTGGCGCAGCACCAGGGTGTTGACGAAGAACCCGACGAGCCCCTCTGTCTCGGCGCGGGCACGGCCGGACACCGGCGTGCCGACCGCGATGTCCTGCTGCCCGCTGTACCGGGACAGCAGCAGCTGGCCGAGCGCGATCAGCGTGACGAACAGCGTCGCGTTCCGCTGCCGGGCCAGCGCGGCCAGACCGCGAGCGACCGGTTCGGAGACCGCGAAGAGATGCTGTGCGCCGACGGAGGTGCGGACCGCCGGGCGAGGCCGGTCGACGGGCAGCTCCAGCGCGACGGTCCCGTCCAGCCGCCGCTTCCAGAAGTCCAGCTGCCGGTCCAGTTCCCCGCCGGCGAGCCGGGCCCGCTGCCACACCGCGAAATCGGCGTACCGCACCGGCAACGGAGCCAGGCCGGCACGAGAGAGCAGGTCCGCCGGTCCGGAACCGCCGGACTCTGTCGCGACGCCGTAGAGCGTCCCGAGCTCGCGCTGCAGCACGCCCAGCGACCAGCCGTCGGTGACGATGTGGTGCATCGTGACCGCCAGCACGTGGTCGTCGGCGTCCAGCCGGAACAGCCTGGCCCGCACGAGCGGGCCGGTACGCAGGTCGAACGGCCGCGCCGCCTCGGCGCGCAGCAGGTCGCGCACGGCTTCGTCGCGATCGCTTTCCGGGACCGGCGGAACGTCGCCGACCGGCACCGGCACCGCGAACGGCTCGCCGATCCGCTGGGCCCCCTGCCCCTGAACGGCGTCGAAGGTCGTGCGCAGCGACTCGTGCCGGACGACCAGCGCCGAAAGCGCGGCGGCCAGGGCGCGCACGTCAAGATTCCCGAGAATCCTGAGCGAGCAGCACGCGTTGTACTCCGACCCGCCGGGTTCGAACTCGTTCATGAACCACAGCCGCTGCTGCGCGAACGCCAGCGGCAGCTCCGCGTCGCGGTCCGCGCGCGGGATCCGGCCGCCGGCGCCGCCTTCGGCCAGCCTCGAACGCATCCGGTCCCGGACGTGTCCGGGCAGCGACTCGATCCACTTCCGCTGGAGCGGGTTGTCCTCCACGTGTGTCTCCTTCCCGTCCGGCCCGTTCACCCGTCCTGCTCCAGCTCCGCCAGCACCTCGGCCTCCACCCGGGCCGCGACCCCGGCCACCGTCGGGAACTCGAAGAGGGTCCGCAGCGGCACGTCGACGCCGAACGTCTCCCGGATCCGCGACATCACTCGCATGCCGCGGATCGAGTCCCCGCCTGCTTCGAAGAAGTTGTCCTCGACCCCGGCGGACGTCTCCAGCACCTCGGCCCAGATCCCGAGGAGCAGCTCCTCCGCCGGGGTCCGCGGTGCGACCGCCTCGCCGGCCCCGTTCGTCGCGGAGGCAGGATCCGGCAGCGCGTTCCGGTCGACTTTCCCGTTCCGGTTCAACGGGAAAGCGTCCAGCACGACGATCGCGGCCGGTACCAGGTAACCCGGCAGCCGTGCCCCGAGGAACTCCTTCAGCACCGCCTGGTCCGGCCTCGGAGCGGCCGCGTTCGCGACCGCGTAAGCCACCACGCGCCTGCCGCCCCCGTGATCCTCCCTCGTTGTCACCAGTGCCCGCGCCACGCCGGGGTGGGCCGCGAGGCCCGCTTCGATCTCGCCGAGTTCGACCCGCTGCCCGCGGATCTTGACCTGGAAGTCGGTGCGGGACACGAAATCGAGGTCGCCGCCCGGCAGCCACCTGACCACGTCGCCGGTGCGGTACATCCGCGCGCCGGGCGGGCCGAACGGATCGGCTGTGAACCGTTCCGCGGTGAACCCGGGGCGGTTGACGTAGCCGCGCCCGACGCCGTCGCCCGCCAGATACAGCTCGCCCGCCGCTCCGGGCGGAGCCAGCCGCAGCGCGGAGTCCAGCACATAGGCCCTGGTTCCTCCGATGGGCGTGCCGATCGGCACCGGCCCGGCGCCCGAGTAGTTGCCGTTGACGGTGTACAGGGAGCTGTACACCGTGCCCTCGGTCGGGCCGTAGCCGTTGATCAACCGCACGTGCGGCAGCCGCTCGACGAGTTTCGCCGCGTGCGACGGGGAAAGCGCCTCGCCGCCGGTCATGATCAACCGCAGATCGGACAGCACCGAAACGTCGCTGTCGATCGTTTCGTGCAAGAGCCCGGTCGTGATGCAGACCGAGGTCACTTTGCCGGCGCGCAGGAATTCGCCGAGTTCCTGCGTGGACACCGCCCGGGCGGGGAGCACGGCGAGCGCGGCGCCGTTCGGCCACGCGGTCCAGATCTCCAGCGAACTCGCGTCGAACGAGACGCTTGCCAGCTGGCCGACCACATCGTCGGCGGTCACCGCCAGCTTCGGGTCGGCGGCAACCCGGTACAGCCCGCGGTGCGGCAGCGCGACGCCCTTCGGGCGCCCGGTCGAACCCGAAGTGAAAAGAACGTGCGCGAGGTTGTCAGGACGGATGGCGACCGCGGGCGCATGCTCCGGTTGCGCTGCGACCGCTTCGCGCTCGGCGGCGAGGCACACCACCGTCGCGGCCGTCCCTTCCAGGACAGCGGCCCCGTGCTCGTCGGCGAGCACCAGCCCGGCTCCCGACTCCGCGATCATCAGCGCCAGCCGTTCCGCCGGGTACTCCGGGTCGAGCGGGACGTAGGCCCCGCCCGCCTTGAGCACGGCCAGCAGCGAGACGAAGAACTCCATGCCGCGGCCGAGACACAGTCCGACCCGTGCGTCCGGCCGCACCCCGAGCCCGACGAGGCGGTGCGCCAGCCGGTTGGCCCGGACGTCCAGTTCCGCATAGCTCATCCGGTCCCCGGCGAACACGACCGCGGTGGCATCGGGCCGCTCTGCCACCCGCGCCGAGAACAGCTCGGTGAGCGTGGTCCCGTCTCCCGCCGGCGCGCCGCGGCCCCATTCCCGCAGCAACCGCTCGCGCTGCGCGGCCGTGACAGTGTCCACATCGGACAGTTTCCCGGCAGTGGCGGACGCGACCGCCTCGGCGTGCAAGAGCAATTGGTCGCGCATGCCTTCGACGGTGCTCCGGTCGAACACCCCGGGGTCGTAGAGGAGCTGGAATTCCAGGGTGTCGCTGACGTACGCGGCGAGGTTGAGCGAATAGTTGGTCGCCTCGACCGCTTTGACCTCCTCGACAATGAGGCCGGACGAGGCGGCCCGGTCGACGTCGATCGGGTAGTTGGCGAACACGACGATCGTGTCGAACAACGGCCGGCCGGCGGGCAGCCCGCTGAGCGCCTGGATCCGGGTCAGCGGCAGACAGTCGTACCGGCGCGCCCGCACCTGGCCCGCCTGCAGTTCCGCCAGCCACTCGGCCACGCCCAGCGACGGGTCCATCCGCGCGCGGACGGGCAGGGTGTTGATGAACACCCCGATCATGTCCTCCACGCCCGGCAGATCAGCCGAACGCCCCGACGTCGTCGCACCGAACACGACGTCGTCCTGCCCCGCCCTACTCCACAACAACAACGCCCACAAACCCTGCACAACAGAGTTCACCGTCAACCGATGCCGCCGCGCGAAACCAGAGAGCCGACCCGACAATTCGGCGGGCAGCCGAACGCTGACCCTTGCCGACGAACTCGCCTGGTCCGGACGGCGCGCCAAGCGGTCGCCCGGCACCTCGACCGGCACGGCGAAACCGGCCAGTTCGGACTTCCAGAACTCCTCCGCCGCGGGAACATCCCGCCCCCGCAACCACTTCGCCTGCACCGCCAACCCGCGACCACCCGAAACCGCCGGCACTTCCCGACCGTCCCGGCGAGCCGCGTAATCAGCGAACACCAACGACAACACCCGAGCCACACTCCACCCGTCCAGCAAAACGTGATGAAACGTGAACAACACCCGAACCCGGCCACCGCCGACAACCGCCAAACTCAACCGCGCCAACGGAACCTCATCCAGCGCAAGCCCCCGCTCCCGATCCCCAGCCACCAACGCGCCCCAGCGCCCCTCCTGCACATCACCGGGCACACCACGCCAATCCTCGACCGCGACCGGAAGCGCCACCTCGGCATGCAGCACCTGCACCGGCTCCGGGACGCCCTCCCACACCACCCCCGCCCGCAACGCCTCCACCTCACCGAAGACGTGCCGCCACGACACCGCCAGCAACTCCGCGTCCGCCACCCCGCCGGCCACGAACGTCAACTGCTCCACATAGGACCCCGGCGAAGCCAGCGCGTGGAAAAGCATGCCCGCCTGCATCGGCCCGAGCGGGAGGATGTCGGCGACCTTCCCGGAACCCGCGATCCGGTCGACCGCGGCCTGGTCGAGCGTCGCCAGCGGGAAGTCCGACGGGGAGCTGCCGCCCGCCGCCGGGTTCTCGCAGTACGCGAGGAAGTCTTCCAGCTCGGCGACGAACCGGGCGGCCAGCTCGGTCATCGTCTCGCCGGAGAAAGCTCCCGCCTGCCAGCCCCATTCGACCAGAAGCCTGCCGCCGACCACTCTGCTCACCACGTCGATCCGGTGCGCCTTGCGATCAAGCGGGCTGTGCTCGCCGCCGAGGGACGGCAGCAGCGCGCGGTACAGGCCGCTGCCGCCGACCACGCCGTCGAACTGGCCGAGGTAGTTGAAGCTGATCTCGGGTCGCACGGTCCGGCCGAGATCCCCGGCCGGCGAGTCCGGATCGCCGAAACAGGCCAGCGCGCCGTGCCCGATCCCGCGCGCGGGAACCGCGCGCAGCTTCTCCTTGACAGACCGCATCACCGCGCCCCAATCCGATCCGGCCCCTGCGTCGACCGCCACCGGGTAGATCGTGGTGAACCAGCCGACCGTGCGGGACAGGTCGACGCCGTCGAAGATCTCCTCGCGGCCGTGGCCTTCGACGTCCACCACGACCTGGTCCCACCCGGTCCAATCGCCCACCACTCGGCCGAGGATCGCGAGCAGCACCTCGTGCGCCCGGACGCGGTGGACCGCCGGCGCGGCGCGCAGCAGCGCACGGGTCTGTTCCACCGGCAGCTCGGCCGACGTCACGACGAGCCGCTCCGGATAGACAGCCTCTCCCTCGACCGGCAGCGCGGTCGGCAGCCCGGCGCCGACGGCGGACCAGTACGGAAGTTCGTCGTCGAAGCCCCCGGACTCCACGTGGGCGCGCAGCCGGGCGGCCCAGTCCTGAAACGATGTGGTCTTCCCGCCGAGTCGCACCGGATCGCCGGCGAGGGCCAGCCGGTACGCCGCGGCGAGGTCTTCCAGGAGCACCCGCCACGACACCCCGTCCATCACCAGATGGTGAGCCGCCGCCAGCAGTTGCGGGTCTTCCCCGCCCAGGCGGAACAGCACGAACCGGACGAGCGGGCCGACCGCGAGGTCGAACCCTTCCTGCACCTCGCCGGTGGCTTCCCGCAGCGCGGTTTCGCGCGCCGTTCCCTCCAGTTCGGACAGATCGCGCACCTCGAGCCGGACCGTGTCGTCCTCGGCGAGAACGTGCTGCCGCCAGCCGGACCCCGTGCGCTCGTACCGCGTGCGGAGCGCATCGTGCTGCCCGGCGAGCACGGTCACCGCCGCGGCGAGCGCCGTCTCGTCCACATCGGACTCGACAGCCAGCCGCATCGCCATGGCGAAGTGGTGCGGCGCCACCCGGTGATTCCGGAGGAACCATCGCTGGACGGGCGTCAGCACAACCGGCCCGGACACCGGCGGGTGCTCTGCCGCGGCGGTTTTCCGCGACCCGGCGTCCAGGCCGGCGGCGAGCGCGGCAACGGTCTGCCGGTCGAAGACGTCCTTCGGGGTGAGCTCGATCCCGGCGGCTTTCGCCCGCGACACCACCTGGATGCTGAGGATGGAATCCCCGCCGAGGTCGAAGAAATTGTCCTCGGCTCCGACCCTCGCCACGTCGAGGACCTCGGCCCAGATCTCGGCGAGCGTCTCTTCCGCCGGCGTCCGCGGCGCGGTGTAGCCGGCCGTCGCCGGGTCCCGGGGCGCGGCGTCCGGCAACGATGCCCGGTCCACCTTCCCGTTCAAGGTCAGCGGCAACGTGTCCAGCACCGCGAACCCGGCGGGAATCAGGTGTCCGGGCACGGAGCCGGCGAGGAATTCCCGCAGCCGCGCGGGCTCCAGGTCCGCGGCACGGTTCCCGGCCGCGGGCGACACGTAGCCGACGAGACGACGGCCGTCGCGCACCACGACCGCCGCTTGGCCCACTGCCGGGTGGCGGAGCAGCGCGGCCTCGATCTCGCCGGGCTCGACGCGGTGCCCGCGCACTTTCACCTGCGCGTCCGCGCGTCCCGCGAACCTCAGCTGACCGTCCGCGTCCCACCTGGCGAGGTCGCCGGTCCGGTACATCCGGGAACCGGGCGGGCCGAAGGGGTCGGCCACGAACCGCTCCGCGGTCTCCCCCGGCCGGTTCACGTATCCCTGTGCCACGCCGCTCCCGGCGACGTACAGCTCGCCGACGACGCCCTGCGGCAACGGCCGCAGGAAGCGGTCGACCACGGCGAGGCGGACGTTGTCGAGCGGCCTGCCGATCGGCGGGTCCTCGGCGGCGCCGGGGTCGAGCGGGTCGCTCGCGGTGACCGCGATGCTGGTCTCCGTGGGACCGTAGAAGTTGATCATCGCGCGCCCGGCCGCCCAGCGGGCCGCCAGCGCACCGCTCACCGGTTCGGCCCCGACCACCAGCGTGCGCAGGTGCGGCAGTTCGGCTTCGGGCAGGGTGCCCAGCAGGGCGGGCAGGATCGCCGCGTGCTTGATCTCGTGCCGTACCAGCAGGTCCAGCAACTGCTCGGCCGAGCTGGCTCCGGGCGGAGCCAGGACGAGCGTGCCGCCCGTGGCGAGTGCCGACAACACCTCGAACACCGACGCGTCGAAGCTCGGCGAGATCGACTGCAGGATCGTCTCGCCCGGACGCACGTCCATCCGGTCCGAGTAGACGGTGCACAACGCCGCCATTCCGCTGTGCGTCACCTCGACGCCCTTGGGACGCCCGGTCGAGCCCGACGTGTAGACGATGTACGCCGGCTGCCGCGGATCGACGGCGACGTCGGGGAAGGCGACCGGCGGCCCGTCCAAGTCCAGCGTGTCGATCTCGAGCACCGGGCGGCGCGCTGCCCCGATGCCCGCCCGGTGCGCGTGCCCGGTCAGGATCACCGCCGGTCCGCTGTCGGCGATCATGTGAGCCAGCCGGTCCGCCGGGTATTCCGGGTCCAGCGGGACGTACACGGCACCCGCGTGGAAGACGGCCTGCATGGCGACGAGCCATTCGGCGCTGCGGCCGAACGCGACGCCGACACGGTCGCCCGGACGCACCCCCTGCGCGAGGAGATGATGCGCCAGCCGCGCCGCCCGCGCGTGCAGCCGGGCGTAAGTCAGCTCGCGATCACCGTCGACCACCGCGCGCAAGTCCGGGGTGCGGGCGAGCTGTGCCTGGAAAAGCTGCGCCATCGTCCGCGGCCGGATCTCCCGGTCCGCCCGGCCCCACTCCTCGAGTACGCGGCGGCGCTGTTCTCCGTCCACCAGGTCGAGCCCGCCCAGCGTCAACCGGTCGCCGTCGGCGACCGCGGCGGCATGCAGCACCAGCTGGCTCAGCATCGACCGCACGGTGGACCGGTCGTACGCCCCGGGGTCGTAGGCCATGATCAGCTCGAGCTCCTCGCCGTCGTAGGCGAGCAGGTTGAGCGGGTAGTTGGTGTCTTCGAAGGCGGAAACGTCCCGCAGGCGCACCCCGAGTCTTTCCACCGCGCGGAGGTCGATCGGGTAGTTCTCGAACACGACGATCGTGTCGAACAACGGCCGGTCGGCGGGCAGCCCGCTGAGCGCCTGGACTCGCGTCAGCGGCAGACAGTCGTGCCGACGCGCCCGCAGCTGACTGGTCTGGAGGCCGGCCAGCCAGTCGACGACCGGCGTCCCGGGGTCCATCCGCACGCGGACGGGCAGGGTGTTGATGAACACCCCGATCATGTCCTCCACGCCCGGCAGATCCGCCGAACGCCCCGACGTCGTCGCACCGAACACGACATCGTCCTGCCCCGCCCGACTCCACAACAACAACGCCCACAAACCCTGCACAACAGAGTTCACCGTCAACCGATGCCGCCGCGCGAAACCAGAGAGCCGACCCGACAACTCCGCCGGGAGCTTCGCTCCCAGGCGCGCGGACGAACGCCCTGCGGACGGCCGGTCGCGCGGCACGGCAGTGGGGATCGCCCCGGCCAGTTCGGACTTCCAGAACTCCTCCGCCGCGGGAACATCCCGCCCCCGCAACCACTTCGCCTGCACCGCCAACCCGCGACCACCCGAAACCGCCGGCACTTCCCGACCGTCCCGGCGAGCCGCGTAATCAGCGAACACCAACGACAACACCCGAGCCACACTCCACCCGTCCAGCAAAACGTGATGAAACGTGAACAACACCCGAACCCGGCCACCGCCGACAACCGCCAAACTCAACCGCGCCAACGGAACCTCATCCAGCGCAAGCCCCCGCTCCCGATCCCCAGCCACCAACGCGCCCCAGCGCCCCTCCTGCACATCACCGGGCACACCACGCCAATCCTCGACCGCGACCGGGAAAACCACCCCGGCATGCAGCACCTGCACCGGCTCCGGCACTCCCTGCCACACCACCCCCGCCCGCAACGCCTCCACCTCACCGAAGACGTGCCGCCACGACGAGGCCAGCAACTCCGCGTCGGCCACCCCGCCGGCCACGAACGTCAACTGCTCCACATAGGACCCCGGCGAAGCCAGCGCGTGGAAAAGCATTCCGGTCTGCAACGGGCCCAGCGGCAGCGTCCCCGCCGGCGCCGCGGCCGCCGCCGGCGGGGCCGATCGCCGCTGTTCCACCGCCGCGGCCAGCGCCCGGACGGTCTGCCGGACGAAGATGTCCTCCGACGAGAGGACGATCCCGGCCCGGCGCGCTCGGGAGACCACCTGGATGCTGAGGATCGAATCGCCGCCGAGATCGAAGAAATTGTCCTCGGCTCCGACCCGGTCCAGGCCGAGCACACCGGCCCAGATCCCGGCCAGCGTCCGCTCGGCCCGGGTGTCCGGTGCGGCGTACCGCGCTCCGCGCACCGCGATCTCGGGCAGCGCCGCCCGGTCGATCTTTCCGCCGGCAGTCAGCGGCAGCGTGTCCAGAACAAGGAATCCGCTGGGAACCAGGTATTCCGGCACGATGCCCGCCACGTGCTCCCGCAGCGAAGCGGCGTCCAGGCTGGCGCCCGCCCTCGGCACGACGTAGGCGGCCAGCCCGCGGCCCCGCGCGAGCACCAGCGCTCGCGCCACCCCCGGATGCTCGGCCAGCACAGACTGGACCTCGCCGGGTTCGACGCGGAAACCGCGGATCTTCACCTGGTCGTCCGTGCGGCCGAGGAACTCCAGCTGCCCGTCGGGGCGCCAGCGCGTGCGGTCGCCGGTGCGGTACATCCTGGCCCCGATGCCCCGGAACGGATCGGCCACGAACCGGCACGCGGTCATGCCCGGCAGGTTCACGTACCCGTTCGCCAGGCCTTCCCCCGCGATGTACAGCTCGCCCGCGGCGCCCGGCGGCACCGGCCGCAGCCACCGGTCCAGGACGTACACCCCGGTGTCCGCGATCGGGGAGCCGATCGGCACTGCGCCGTCGGCGAGGTGCTCCGGCCGCACCCGGCAGACGGTGGCGAAGGTCGTGGTCTCGGTCGGCCCGTATCCGTTGATCAGGGTGACGCCCGGCAGCCCGATCAGCACCTCCCGGCAGTGCTTCGCCGACAGCACGTCGCCGCCGGCGAGCAGATATTTCAGTCCGCCGAGGACTGTGAGGTCCGCGTCGACCATCTCGTGGAACATCCCTGCGGTGAGCCAGAGCGTGGTGACACCGTGGCTCGAGAGGAACGCACCGAGTTCAGGAGCGTCAAGCGCGCCAGGCGGAGCGACGGCGAGCGTGCCTCCGTTGAGCAGCGCACCCCAGATCTCGAAAGTCGCGGCGTCGAAGGACACCGACGCGAGTTGTGCGACGACATCGTCCGCGGTGAGCTCGTAGCCAGTGGTCTCGCACACGACCCGGTGGACCGCCCGGTGCGGGGTCATGACCGCCTTGGGCGTACCGGTCGACCCCGACGTATAACTGAGGTACGCCACGGAATCCGGGGTGATGACCGCGTCGGCCGGCGCGGTGTCGTTCGCCGCGATCGCGGCCCGGTGCGCGTCGACGAGGACGCATTCGAGACCGTCGTCGGCGCGAGCCCGCCGGTCTGTCACCATCAGCGCGAGACCGGCGTCGCGCATCAGGTGCTCCCGGCGAGCGGCCGGATACGCCGGGTCGATCGGCACGTATGCCGCACCCGCCTTCAGGATTCCCAGCAGCGCGACGATCAGCTCGGCACTGCGGTCCAGGCAGAGGCCGACCCGGTCGCCGGAACGCACGCCGAGGGAGCGCAGGTGGCGAGCGAGCTGGTTGGCCCGCGCGTCCAGTTCGGCGTAGCTCAGCCGGATGCCCGCGCCGGTAACGGCCACGGCATCGGGCGCGGCCGAGACCCGCGCGCCGAACAACTCCGGAATCGTTCGCGGCACGAGGCCGCGGCCGGTGTCGTTCCGCTCGGCGACCAGCGCCTGAACGTCCTCTTCGGACAGTGGAGCCACCTGCGCCATCGGCCGGTCCGGCGTCTCGGCGAGCGCGCCGAGCAGAGCGGCGAGATGCGTCGCGAACCGCCGTGCTGTCGGCTCGCCGAACACGTCGGTGCTGTACTCGACCGAACCGATGAGCCCGGCGCCGTCCGGCCAGAACTCGAGCGTCAGGTCGAACAGCGCGGCCCGCCGCGGCAGGGACACCGGCCCTGTCTCGACTCCGGGCAGCCGCGGCGGACCGGACGGGGTGTTCTGCAGCGCCAGCATCACCTGGATGAGCGGGTTGCGGCTCGGATCGCGCTCGGGCAGCACGGCGTCCACCACGCGCTCGAACGGCACCCGGTCGTGGGCGACCGCCTCCCGCACCGTCTCGCGGCAGGCAGCGGCGAACTCGGCGAAGGCAACCGACTCGTCCACCTCGGAGCGCAGCACGACGGTGTTGGCGAAGAATCCGACCAGATCGGCCAGCTCCGCCCGGTTCCGCCCCGCCTCGACCGTGCCTATCGCGATGTCGGCCTGCCCGGACCAGCGGGACAGCAGCACCTGGACGGCAGCGGCGAGCGGCACGAACAAAGTGGCGCCGAGCCGGTGGCCGAGCTCGGTCAGCCGCTCGACCACGCCGGCCGGCACAGCGAACAGGCACCGGTCGCCTGCCGAGGTGCGCACCGCGGGACGCTTGCGATCGGTGGGCAGATCCACCGGGGCGACCCCGTCGAGCCGGTGGCGCCAATACTCGAGGTGTTCGTCCGCCACGGGTCCGGTGAACCGGTTTTCCTGCCACGCGGCGACATCCGCGTACTGCAGTGCCGGCTCGGGAAGGCCCGCCGCGTCGATCGTCCCGTCCTTCGCGGACGCGTACAGGACGCCCAGTTCCCGCGCGATCACATGCATCGACCAGCCGTCGGCCGCGATGTGGTGAGCGGTCAGCACGAAGATGTGCTCGCGGGGCCCGATCCGGGCCACCAGCGCGCGCAGCACCGGACCGGTGCGCAGATCGAAAGGGGCCGACGTTTCCGCGGACAGCTCCGCCTCGAGATCCGCCGGCCGGGCGCGGAGATCCACGACGCGCGGGCGGAGCGGCGCCACCGGCCCGATCACCTGCGTGAGCCGGCCGTCCTGCTCGGCGAAGGCGGTGCGCAGCGGCTCGTGCCGGGAAACCACTCCGGTCAGCGCGGCGCCGAGCGCTTCGATGTCCAGTTCGCCGGTGAAGCGGAATCCCGTGGCACAGTTGTACGCGGCGCCCGAGGGCTCGAGCGAATGGAGGAACCACAGCCGCCGCTGCGCCGAGGACGCCGGCAGCGGCCCGTTCCGCGCCACCGGCCGGATCGGCACGAGCTCTTCCGCCGTCATGGCGAGCTCCGTCAGGTGCCGCGCGTAGCCCGTCACTGTCGGATGGTCGAACAGGGCCGACTGCCCCGGCCGGATCCGCAGGCCGCGCTCTACCTCGAAAGCCATCCGCAACCCGGAAACGGAGTCGCCGCCCAGTGCGAAGAAGTCGTCGTCGACACCGATCCGGTCGAGACCCAGCACCTCGGCCCAGATCCGGGCGAGCGCGGCCTCCTGCTCGGTACGCGGACGCGCCGTCCCGGGCGCGGCGGCCGGGGCCGGCTCGGGAAGCGCCGCCCGATCGACCTTTCCGTTGCGCGTCAGCGGGAATCGCGGCAACACCAGGTACGCTGCCGGAACCATGTGCCGGGGCAGGAGCCCGGTCAGGTGGTCGCGCAGCTCTGCCGGGTCAGGGGCGTCCCCGCCGGGTACGCAGTAGGCGACCAGCCGCTCGCGCCCCTCCGCTCCCGAAAGCGTGACCACGGCCTGAACGACCTGAGGATGCGCGGCGAGCGCGGCCTCGATCTCGCCGGTCTCCACCCGCTGGCCGCGCACCTTGACCTGGTGGTCGGTGCGTCCGACATATTCGTACGCCCCGCCCCTCAGCCGCCGCACCAGATCGCCCGTGCGATACATGCGCGCGCCGCGCTCCTCCGGGTCGGCGACGAACCGCTCGGCGGTCAGCGCGGGCCGCCCGGCGTAGCCGCGGGCAAGTGCCGGCCCGGAAAGATAAAGCTCGCCGACCGAGCCCTCGCCGACGGGCCGGAGGCGGCCGTCGAGCGCGGCGACCCGCACGTTGTCGATCGCCCGGCCCAGGTCCGGCTCCGTCCCGGCCTCCGGGTCCAGCGGGCCGTTCAGCAGCACAGTCACCGTGGCTTCGGTCGGGCCGTAGGCGTTGAACATGCGCCGGGAAGGGGCCCAGCGCGCGACCAGCTCCGGCGGGCACGGTTCACCGCCGACAGCCAATCCCCGCAGCCCGGGCAGGTCGCGCACCGGCACAGTGGCCAGCACCGACGGCGGGATCAGGAGATGCGTGATCCCGGCGCCGCCGAGCAGCTCCGCGACAGCCTCGCCGACCAGTTGCGCCGGACTGGCGGGCACCACCAGCGTGGCTCCGGTGAACCAGGCCTGCGCGACGTCGGCGACAGACACGTCGAAACCCGGCGCCGCGAACTGCAGCACCCTGCTGTCCTCGTCGATCGCGAGGGCCTCGGCGTGCGCCGCGGCCAGATTCGCCACGCCCCGGTGGGAAACGGCCACACCCTTGGGGGTGCCGGTGCTGCCCGAGGTGAACAGGACGTAAGCCAGATTGTCCAGCCCCAGCGCGACGTCCGGCGGCTCCGCGTCCCCCGCGGTCCCCACCGGCACCGTTCCGCCGGTCGCGGCAAGGCCTTCGGGACCGCTGCCGTCCCGCACCAGCAGCCGGACGCCGGCCTCGCCGATCATCGTCTTCAGCCGGGGCAGCGGGTGCCCGGGCTCCAGCGGCACGTACGCGCCGCCGGCTTTGAGCACTCCGAGCATGCCGACGAACAGGTCCGGACCGCGCTCGGCGCACACCCCCACCGGGGTGTCCGGTCCGGCGCCGAGCGCCGCGAGCCGGCGGGCCAGCCGGTTGGCGCGCCGGTCCATCTCGCCGTAGGTGAGCACGACGCCGCCGCAGTCCACCGCCGGATGTCCGGGACGGCGCGCCGCCTGCGCCTCGAACAGGCCGTGCAGCGTGCGTTCGCGGGCGTCCGCGAAGGAATTGCTGAGCGATGTCACGTCGAGACCCCTCCAGCTGTCGAAAGAGAACTGACCGGCACGTTTTCCGGCAGCAAGGTGCGGCCGCTGTACTGCAATGCCTGGATCCGCCCGGAATCCGCATTTGCCACAAATCTTCCGAGAAACACCGGGGAGCCTTTTCGCCGAACCGAGAACGTCAGATTCTCGCGTGGTTCGACCGGCTCGCGAACACCATTGGGCAGCCTGATCGCCACTCCGGATTCGCCCGCTTCCACGACCACCGCGAGATCGCCGTTGCGGTAGACCCCGGCGCATTCGGCGAAGCTCCGCGCGGAACCGGCGGGCGGCAGCGGAGGACGGTGCGCGCCGACGGGGATTCCGGCGCGGGCGAGTTCGCCGACCACCTCGTCCCAGAGCGCCTGTCCGGTCGACGAATTGGCGACCAGCGCGACCGCTGTGCCGTGGCGGGGATCGATGCGCAGATGACAGGTGGCGCCGTCGAGAGCGCCGTCGTGCCCGGCCCACCGGTGACCGGGCGGACCGTAAGCCGCGAGCCCGAGGCCCCAGCCGTCGGCGAGGCCGAAAGGTTCGGCCCCGGGAACCGGGCACGTCATCCCGGCGAGCGAGGTCAGCCCGGCCGGCGGCTGCCTGCCTTCCAGGCACAGCAGGCCGAGCCGGACCAAGTCGCGCGCGCTTCCCGCCAGACCGCCCGCAGGACCGGACCCGGGGTCGGCGGCGCACTCGATCGACCGGGACCGGCCGGCGGCCCGCACGCTGTGCCCGAACGCGCGCAGGCCCGGTTCGGCGGCGGACGTCCCCGGAAGCAGGCCGGCCCGGCCGCCCAGCGGATCGAGCAGGCAATACCGCATCGCCTCGCCCCACGGCAGCCCGGTCGCCGCCTCGATCACCCGTCCGGCGAGCGCGTAGCCGACGTTGGAATACGAGAACGCGCCCCGTTCCGGCCACGGCGCTGTGCCCGGAACGGGGTGCGAGGCAAGGAATCCGTCCAGCCACTCGCGCAGCGACCGCGCGGGCGCGTCGTGGTCGGACGGCAATCCTCCGGTGTGCGAGAGCAGCTCGCGGAGCGTGACCGACAGAGCGGGATGGCCCGCGGACCGGACGGTCGAGGCCAGCCACGACCGGACCGGACGGTCGAGGCCGAGGTCGCCCTCGGCGGCCAGGCGCCAGGCGAGCGCAGCGGTGAAGACCTTGGTGACCGACCCGTAGGCGAACGCGGAACCTGGGCCGACCGGGCGTCCGGAACCGAATTCCTCCTCGCCGAATTCCCAGCATGCCGAGGCGCCGTCGTGGAACACGGCCAATTGTCCGCCGACCACCGCGCATTCGCGAGCAAGCCGGTCCATTTCGAGCATTCCGGCGAAATCTCGGCGCCGGTCGTCCGCCCATACCCCCAACAACGACAGGACCCCTCTCCCCAGGCCGCGGTCAGCACACCGCCGGCGACGAGCGCGCTGCGGCCGGATGACCGATCGCCGAATAAGATTCTTCAGCAGGGAGAGGCGGTGCCACTACGCTATTAAGCGATGTATAGAACACGCAGATCAGCCGTGCGCCGGCGCGCGGGCCGCCGCGGAAGGGCGTCCGTTCGAGGGAGATGACCGAAACCTGCCACAGGGCACGCCGACGATGCAATAGGGTGGCGGCAAACTGTCAGGCATGACCCGGCCCGAGGGTGGAAAGCGTCTTGCGAATCGTGATCGCAGAGGACAACGCGCTCCTGAGAGAAGGCATCGTCCTCCTCCTGACGAACAACGGGCACGAAGTCGTGGCCTCGTGCGCGGCGGGGCCGGAAGTGCTTGCCGCACTGCGGAAGCACCGGCCGGACGCGGCCGTGCTGGACGTGCGCCTCCCGCCGACGTTCCGCGACGAAGGGCTGCGCGCCGCGGTCGAAGCCCGGTGCGAATTCCCCGAGCTGCCGATCCTGGTTCTCTCGCAGTACGTGGAACAGACCTATGCCACGCAGTTGCTGGCACACGGAGCGAGGGGAATCGGCTATCTCCTCAAGGACCGGGTCGGCCGGGTCGAGCATTTCCTGGAGGCGTTGGACCGCATTTCCAGCGGCGGCACGGCCCTCGATCCGGAAGTCGTCACCCAGATCCTTAGCCAGAAAGCGGCTTCGCGCCCGCTGGAGAACCTGACGCCGCGCGAACACGAGGTCCTCGAGCTGATGGCGCAGGGGCTGACCAACAACGCCATCGCCGAGCGGCTCACCATCACCGAACGGGCGGTCAGCAAACACATCCGCGGTGTCTTCGACAAGTTCGGGCTGCCGCCCGACGGCGGGAACCTGCACCGCCGCGTCCTGGCGGTGCTCACCTATCTCGGAAACGCCGGCGCGACCGGAAAGGACGGCGGCCAGCAGGCACCGGGCTAGTCGCGGCTCGCGAGCACTTCCTCCGGCGGGGTGCGCAGCACCCTGCGGGCCGGCAGTTCGGTGGCGAGGAAGGCGATCGCCACAACGCCCAGCAGGGCCGCGGGCAGCAGCCAGACCGGGCCGGACGGCCACGGCCTGCCGAGGAAACCGACCCCCAGTATCGCGAGCGGGATCGCGGACAGCACGAAACCCGTGCCTATCGCCATCGCGCTGATCAGCGCGCCCTCCCGGCGGATCATGGCGCGGATCTGCGCCGGAGTGGTGCCGATCAGCCTCAGCGCTGCCAGCTCTTCGCGTCGCCGGGACGTGCTCGCCACGAGCTTGTTGGCCACTCCCAGCAGGATGTAGGACAGCAGCACCGCGAGTGCGGCGAGGTTGACCCACACCGCGGGCGGCGCGCCGCCGACGTTCCCCAGGCCGTCCTTCGGGTTCTTGCTCACCACCAGCCCCGGCTCGCGCGACAAGGCGGCCAATCGATCCGCCGCGGCCTGGCTGCCGTCGGTACGCGCCAGAACCGCGCTGTCCAGTCCGCTGGTGTGCCCGGCGGCCAGCTCGCGCGAGATCGCCATCGGCCCGAAGCCGAGGCCACGACTGTAGACCGCCACGACCCGGGCCTTCACCCTGGCGCCATCGCCGAGTATCAGGTCGAGGTCGCGGCCGACGGCGGTGTCCATCGACTCGGCGGCGTCGGCGCTGACCGCCACCGCGGATCCGGTAAGGCCGCGGAAGTCGCCGGACTCGACGCCCAGATCGAGCACCGCGGACGCGGACGGCGCGAGCACCAGCGCGGCCTGCGAAGTGGCGCGATGCCTGCCTTCATACAGATGGGGCCACAGCACCGTGGTGCTGCTGACTGGGGAAGCCGCCTCGACCCCTTGTGTCGCAGCGACTTTCGCGAGGGTGCCGTCGGGCAACCCGCCCAGCGCGGGCGCCCCCACCGCCACCTGCGCCCGAAGCCCCGCGTCGATCTCCTTGTCTCCGGCCGCCATCACGGTCGTCTGGGTCATCGTGTACGTCAGTGTGAAAAGGATGACCATGGCCAATGTGGACACCGCGCCCGCCACGCGCAGGGCGTAGCCGTGACTGTTGGCCACCGCCAGCCAGGTGGCCGGGGAGGCCTGGGCGGGCAGCCATCTCGCCAGCGCGCCGCTGACGAACTGGACCATCGCCGGACCGGCCAGCGCGAGCCCGATCGCGGCGACGATGCCCGCCAGCGACGTGCCCGTGGCACCGGCCTGGTTCTTGATCAGCAACGGGGTGATGGACAAGACCGTCGCGGCCGCGATCAACAGCGCACCGGTGCCGATGCGACCCGCCGACAGCGTGGCGGGCTCGCTGCCGGACTCGGCGACCGCTTCGGTGGCGGGCATTTTCGAGGTGCGCCATGCACCGAGTCTCGCGGCCACCTGGATCACGAGGAACAGCAGCAGCACCGCGGCGGCCGCGGGCAGCGGGCCGGTGGTCAGCGGCAGTGCGTCCGGCAGCACCCCGAGCGTGACGAGCAGGTTCCGGAACTGCCCCGCCAGCGAATAGCCGAGCACCACGCCCGGAGCCAGGCCCAGCAACGCGATCACCGTGGCCTGCGACGCGGCGAGCCGCCGGATCTGACGTGGCGTCGCGCCCACCGCGCGCAGCAACGCGAGTTCGCGGCGTTGCCCGGAGACAGCCACCGAAAGCGCACCCGCGACGATGAAACCGACGACGAGCAGGGTGATGCCGGCCAGTGAGCCCGCGATCACGAACAGCAGGAATCGCGCGGCCGACGACGAGGGCGACACGACGTCCCCGATCTCGGCGCCGGTCGACACCTCAAGTCCTTGCGGTGCGGCCAGTTTCTTGGCCTCGGCGGCCACCGCGCCCGCCGCGCCGGGTTCGGCGCGCAGCCCGACGAGGTCCACGGTGTCCCGGCGCGGCCCGTCCGCGCGGCCGGCGAGCGCCTTCGCCACCGGGTCGGCGAAGAAAAGGGAGCCGGCCTTCGCGTCGATCACCGCCGTCACCCGGTACGCCCCGGGTTTGCCCGCCACCACGAGGTTCGCCTGCCCGCCCGGCTCGACCCTCAGCGCCGCCGCCGTGGCCGCGTCGAGGGCGACTTCCTCCGGACCGGCAGGCGGGACCCCCCGGACGGCGGGGGTGCCGATGAGCGCGACCGAAGACCAGCCGTGCCCCGCGACAGCCGCGTCGCCGTCCGGCACCACCCGCCCGCCGTCCAGCGCGACCGCGGGGAAGGAGACGTCGCCGACCGCCTTGGCGACGCCCGGAATGCCCGCGAAGCGACTGGCCAGAGCGCCCGGGACCACCGCGCGCTCCGGCAGCGCCACCGGGAGATCCTGATCCTGCGACACCGTTTGGGCCGCCGAAATCACCACGTCCGCCCCGGCGAGGCGGGGCGCCGAAACGTGCGAGCGCCAACCGGAATCGGCCAGCACCGCGGTCGCGGCGACCAGCGCCGCGCCGCCGAGGACGGCGCACAGCACCGCGAAGAGGGCTCCAAGGCGGCGACGCGCCATCCGCATTGCCACACGCAGCACAGGTCAGCCTTTCTGCAACGAAGTCAGCCGGCTGGCCAGCTGCTCGCTCGTCGGCGCTCGCAAGGTGTCGACGATGCGCCCGTCGACCATCACCAGCGTCTGGTGCGCCCGCGCCGCCGCGTCCGGATCGTGGGTGACCATCACCACGGTCTGCCCGAACTGGTCCACCAGATCGCGGAGCAGATCGAGCACCTGTACCGAGGTGCGCAGGTCGAGCGCCCCGGTCGGCTCGTCGGCGAAGACCACGTCCGGATTCGTCGCCAGGGCGCGGACGATCGCGACCCGCTGTTGCTGGCCGCCCGACAGCTCCGACGGCCGGGACCCCAGCCTGCCGCGCATCCCCACGCGCTCGACCAGCGCCCCCACCCATGCGCGATCGACCGCGCGCCGGGCGAGCCGCAACGGCAGGGTGACGTTGTCCGCGACCGTGAGCGACGGCACCAGGTTGTACCCCTGGAACACGAAACCGACGTGGTCACGACGCCACTGAGTCCGCCGGGTCTCGTTGAGCGCGCTGATCTCCTTGCCCCCGATCAGCACCTTGCCGGAGGTGGGCGTGGCCAGGCCGGCGGCGCAGTGCATCAGAGTGCTCTTGCCCGACCCGGAAGGGCCCATGATCGCGATGAACACGCCTCGTTCGACCGCGAGCGACACTTCGTCGAGCGCACGGACGCCGCCCCGGTACTCCTTGGTCACGCTCTCCAGCAGCACCGCGGGCACGCTCATCCGCTCCCGCAAGGCTTCGGCCCGGCGGCTGCCCCTCACCGGTGCCGCACGTGGTGCACGATCAGCCCGATGATGCACAACACGGTCACCACGCCGAACGCCAGCCTGATCAGCGTGTCCATGCTGCCGAGCGAAGCGACCGCGTTCCCCGCCGCGCTGAGCACCAGCAGCAGCCACAACCCTGCCCGCAACGCGACGCTGCCGCCGCCGGACTGGCGCACGGACCGGTTATCCGGCGTCGTGTGCTTTCTCGTGACACCATCGTCGAACCGGTACGGATCCTTCAACGTTCCCACTCCTCGATCAGGTGGACGCCCTCTTGTCACCGAGCGTACGAATCGCGCGGGCGCGCAACGATCAAGGCAGCTGACCTCTTGGGGTTCATCAAGCTGTACCCCCGAACTCCGGAACTCGGCCGAGGCGACGGCGAATTGCGGCGGCTTCCAGGGCTGTCGGCCGCCAGTCGTCGTGGTTTGCGGGCGGCCAGCGCGCAGGCGGCGAACTCCGCCTTCAGCTTCAAGCTTTTGGCCAGCGGGCGGCCGGAGTCCCGGCGCAGCAGCCAATCGCCTGATACCAGGATCGACCGCTTTCCGCGCTGAGAGCCCTTGCCGGAATGTCCCGGCGGTGGTCACGTGATCACGGCAGTCCTGCTGCCCACCTGCGGTCAGCATGCCGAGGTCACCCCACGCTCCCGGGCGTGCCGGTCGAGCCAGCGCAGCCGTGGTCCCCGCGGCCAGTCCGACCGCCGCCGCGATCCCGCTGGTCGGTCCCGGTCAGCGGCGGGCCGTTCTCGCCGTCGGTCACCCGCTTCGACGGGCTGTGCACCAGGATTCTGCGGCGAGGTGCCGATCACGCCCCTGTGCTATTCCTCCAGGATCTCACCGGACGACCGGCGAAGGAATCTTGACCGACCGGTACCCGTTGCCGTCGCGGCGTACCGTCCATCGGCGCCAGTGCTTGGCCGAGAGGCGGACCGGGGCTTGCTCCCGCACCTGCGCGGCCGCCGCGGCCAGCCGTTCGTCGCCCGGGAACGAGAGCCACAGCGACAGCGAGGAGGACGCGGACCCGATCGTCGCCCGTACGCCGGAGGCGCCGAGCGTCCGGCCGTATCCGTCGACCGCGAATCCGCCGATGTCCTCAGTGGACACTCCGGCGTACGGTTCGCGGGTGCCAGCGTCGACGAGGCGCACGGGGAGGTTCAGCACCAGGCAGGCGAGGGATCGGCTGTATTGCGTGACGTCCTCCGGCTCGGCAGCGTCGAGTGCATTGAGGACAGCGAACGCGCTGTCATCCCGGACGCCCCATTCCCGGTGCGTGCGCTCGGTTCGTTTCGGGCCGCCGAGCAGATCGGTGGCGATTTCCTGCCAGCGTTGGGTGCGCTCGGCGGGTCCGCCTGCCCACAGCTGGAACGTCAGGGCGGGTGCGGCAGCGGGCTCCGTGCAGGCGTCGAGGAACGCGCGCACCTTCAAGTGGGCCGCCGAGGGCTTGCGGCTGCGCAGGGCGTGCGCGCCTCCCGACGCCGCCGGGAGGCCGTCGTAGGTCACGATGTCCGGGCGCGTCATGATGGCGCCGCATCTGAGGCGGTGTCCCGAAGGAAGGCGAACCGGGCTCGCTCGGATTCCGCGTCGAAGTCGGGAACGCGCGCCGCTACGCGTGTGACGAGTTCGTCGAGCGCGGCACGCACGGCCGGGCGCAGCAGCGCGGCCGGATCCGTCGTCCGCAGCACTTCCTCGCTGTTGAAGCGAAGCTCTCCGCTCACGGTGCGCTTGGCGAGCATCACCCGGGGCCGACGCAGTCCGGTCGGCTCGGTGACGACAGTGAGGTCGCCGCCGACGGTCACGAACAGGTCGAAGTCGAACTGCCATTCGAGCCGACCGAGTGCGGCGCGGATCCGGGTCAGTTCGGAGATCACGTCGAGCGGGATCGCCGGTCCGCCGTAGACAGTCCGGAAGGACAGGCGGCCCGGAAGCAGGGCGCTCACGCGAAGGTTCCGATCCGCCAGAAGCCCTCGGGCGCGCCAGCGGGAATCAGCGGCGTGATCCACTCCGTGACGACCTCGACGACGGCCGCTTCGAGATCGTCGCGCGTCCACCCGCGCGGACGCGGCGGAACCGCGGGCATCCAGCCGTCTTCGTCCCACACCACCCCGAAAAGGTGCCGATCCTCGTCGAACCGGCGGTCGAGAGCGAACGCGTCGGCTCCTTCGAACCGGGCCCAGACGTCGAACGGGCCTTCGCCGTCCTGGTCCACGAAGACGTCGATCACGACGCCCTCGGCGCGCGCCTCACTCCAGAACCGCTCCAGCCTGGCGGAAGTTTCCTGCGACGCGGTGCCGAGGATCCCGGTCACCGCGGCCCGGTAGTCACCCGTGTCCACGAGAGCGAGCTTATCGCCGGAGGTCAGGAGCGGGCCAGAAGCGTCCAGTCCGCTGTGGACTCGGCCATCCGGAAGTGCTGTGCCAGGTAGCCGCCGTAGATGCGGTTCAGCGTCTCGACGGTGTCCTGGCAGCAGCCCTGCCCGGCCCGCAGCTTGGGCACCATGACCCACCGCGCGTCCCCGAAAACCTGGTCCGCCGGCGGGTGCGTGCGCTCGTCGAAGCTGATCTCCAGGTCCCACCAGAGCGGGCCGCCGGTCACCGGGGCCAGGTCGAGCGCGAAGGCGAACGGGTTGGCCAAGGACATGCTGGCGACGCGATCTCCGGGCCGAATGTGGCGTCGCAGCAACGCCAGGCCGTCGTCGAGCATCGCTGGCACGTCGGAAGCGCTGCGGTACGCGGTCTGCCAGGTCGCGTCCGGCGGGATGACGAAGTCGCCGAGGTGCGGGCTGGTGATCCGCTGCGCCTGCGGGGGCGCTTCGACGAGGTGCCGGCGCGTCGCGCTGATGCCGAGTGCCAGTGCGTCCTTCCCGGCGATCGGCGCGGTCGTCACGATGAGCAGCAGAACGAGCCCAGCGAGCAACGGCGCCGGAATCCGGCGTTGGCCGTCCCCTCCGGTCCAGCGCGGCAGCTCCGGTTTCAGAGCCGCCACGAGCACGAGCGGGATGACGACGAGTGCGGCGAGGTCGGACTTCTCCGGGCTGTTGGCGGCGGAGATCACGACACTCGAACCGAGCACGAACAGCGTGATCAGGAGCAGCCGCCACGGCCGAGCCGGTTCTCCGCGCCGTCGGGCGAGGAAGAAAAGCCCGGCCACGACGAGCAAGGCGAGCGCGCCGACCGGAGCGTTGTACGCGACGGCGTGCAGCAGCATGCTCAGCCGTTTCCCGCTTCCCTGCGCGGCGAACGCCGTCGCGACGTCGCTCGCGTAGCCGATCGGACTGATCCCGAAACCCAGCCAGAACACCACCACGACCAGCCCGAAACCGGCGACCAGGCCAGGCATCTCCCGCGCGGCGAGGGTCCGCAGGAACAGTCCGAAGACGACGGCGACCACGCCCAGCAGGAAGAAGCTCACCTTGTCGTAGGCGAGCAGTCCGAGCACAAGGCCGAGGACAGCGCCGTCGGCCAGCGGCCGACGCGTGCGCGGACGGATCAGCACTGCGAGCAGGAGAGTGGAGTAGAGCAGCCAGCCGAACTTGTTGTAGAGCATCGCGTACGTGGTCGTGCCCGGCGAGTAGCCCGGCGGCCGGACGGAAATGACCAGCAATGCCATGAAGACGGTGAATCCTGTCGCGTACCCGCCGGGCAACCGCCGATGGGAAACATATCCGGCGAGCACCGCCGCGACCGGAAGAAACAGCAAACAGCCGTACCCGACTGCGGCAAGCGAGGGAACCGCTTGCAGCTGAATGCCGAGCGAAGTGAGCACATAGACCAACGGGCCGATGGCATTCGAAAAATCGGTGCCGGGAACCTGTCCCTGCGCGATCCGGTAACCGCCGTCCAGCAGGATGAAATTGTCCCACGGCGCCACGAGCGCGACCGGGCCGAGCCACCAGGAGTACAAGCCCAGCAGGACAACGCCGGCCACGGTCAGCAGCGGACACCGCACCCGGCGGCGCGCATCGCGCACGGAAGCATCGGAATCCTCGAGCCGGACATCATTTTCTGCCGACATGCGTTTCCCATCCTCGGGATTCGTTCGACTGGTCATTTCGAGGCGCCGAAGACCCGGCCGCCCCGCGATGCCTCGTAATCGAGGCGGAAACACCAGGCGTTACATTCGATTTCCATCAGGGAAAATTATCGACAAGATAATTGATGAAGCTCTTTTCCACTGTCGGCGCGGCGGGATAATTGACACCCGCGGGCCGCCCCGGTGTGCCGCCGACGCCGGGCGAGGAGCGCAATTATCGACTCGCACACCGCAATCTCGAACATGGAGGCGGGAGCCGCCCGGCCCTACGGTTCGTCTCGTGGCTGAGATTTCCGAGAACGACCCGTCGCCCCGCCCCGAGCCGATCCGCGTCGCCGAAGAGGATCTTGCCGATCTGCGCGCCAGGCTGGACCGGGTCCGGCTTCCCGAACACGAGACCGTGCCGGACGCGGCCCAGGGAATCCAGTTGGCGCAGTTGGCGAAACTGCTGACGGCCTGGCGGGAACACGACTGGCCCGCGCGGCAGGAGCAGTGGAACGCCATCCCCCACTACCGGGCGGTTCTCGACGGCCTTGGCATCGCGTTCTGGCACGTACGCTCCCCCGAACCGAACGCGCTTCCGCTGATCCTGACGCACGGCTGGCCCGGCTCGATCCTCGAGTTCGAGAACGTCATCGGGCCGCTGAGCGATCCGGTCGCGCACGGCGGTTCCGCGCGCGACGCCTTCCATCTGGTGATCCCGGCGCTGCCGGGCTTCGGGTTCAGCGACCGGCCGCGGGAGCGGGGCTGGGATCCCGGTCGCACCGCACGGGCGTGGGCGCGGTTGATGACCGTGCTCGGCTATCCGCGTTTCGGCGCGCACGGCGGGGACTGGGGCGCGTTCGTGAGCACCGAACTCGCGCGGATCGTGCCCGAGCGGGTCGCGGGTCTGCACCTGACGATGCCGGTGGCCTCGCCGGTGCCCGACGACCTGCTCGCGCCCAGTCCCGCTGAGCAACGAGTCCTCGACCGGCGCACCCTGCACCTGACCGACGGCTACGGCTTCGGGATGCAAATGAGCACGCGCCCGCAGACCCTGGGCTATTCGCTGCTCGACTCCCCCGCCGGGCTGGCCGCGTGGCTGGGCGAGAAATTCGCCGCGTACGCCGACAACCGGCCCGAAATCGGCGGCGGCGTAAGCATTTCGCAGCAGGTCGACACCATCGCCCTGTACTGGCTGACCGGCACGGGCGCCTCGTCGTCCCGGTGGTACTGGGAGGCGATGCGGTGGGTGCCGCGCAGCGCGGAAGCGGAGAACGCGCAACCGGTGACCGTGCCGACCGCCTGCTCGATCTTCCCGGCCGATCCCTGGCCGGCCGTCCGGCACTGGGCCGAACGCCGGTACCTCGATCTGCGCTCCTGGCACGAACTCGACCGCGGCGGCCACTTCCCCGGTCTGGAACAGCCGGATCTGCTGGTGTCCGAGATCAGGGAAGCGTTCCGGCACCCGCGAACCGGTTCCTGATGCCGTCCCGGTCAAGAATCGCGGTACGCCGAAGGCCGCATTCCCGTGTGCCGCAGGAAAGCCGTCGACAGCACGGCCGGGCCCGCGAAGCCGCATCGACCGGCGATCTGGGAGATCGTCAGGTCGGTGTCGCGCAACAGCCGCTTCGCCTCGTCGATCCGCAACCGGGTCAGATACCGGTACGGCGTCGCGCCGGTCGCCTCCTTGAAGACCCGCACCAGGTGGTAAACGCTCAGGTGCGCCTCGCCGGCGAGGTCGGCGAGGGTGATCGGCTCGGCGAGCCGCTCGCGCATCGCCGCGACGACCGCCCGGACCCGCGGATTCTCCCGCTTCGGCCGCGCCCCAGCGGACAACCGCGTATGGCGGGTGAGCAACTGCATCGTCAGGAACGACGCCGCGGACTCGGCGTACAGATCGTCGGCTTCGCCAGCTGTTCCGAGGGCTCGGATGATCTCCTCGACCAGCGGATCCCCTGCCGTCAACGAAGCGGCCATGGCAGCGAAGTCCACTGTGGTGCCGCCGAGCTGCGCTGCGGTCGCGTCCAAAGTGGAGCGCGGAATGTGTACCTGCACGCTGTTCAGCGCCCCGTCCGCCCGATAGCGGCGCACGGCGGGCTGATCCGGCGGCAGCAACTCGAGGCACCCCGGTGTCCAGGGGCTGCGTGCCCACCGGCCGCCTCTGCGCGTCTCCATGACCGCGCGTCCCTTGGTCGGCAACACCAGGTGCAGATCCGCCGCGGCCGGGAGTTCCATCTCCTCGGCCACGGGGACGTGCTCGAAGCGCTGCACGAGCAAGGACTCCCAGCCGGAGTCCTCCCAGCTGCAATACGTCCGCCGGACGTAACGGCCCATTTCGAACCCGGCGTACGGCCGGAGATCCAGCCGCGTGGAGTCGAACACCATGGTCCACAGGCTATCGACGCTCGACACCAGGAGGTTCCATGACCGCCGCACGCGCCGCCGCCCAGGCCTTGCACGCCGCCGTCCGGAAGCGGGACAAAGCGGCTTGGCTCGGCCTGTTCGCCGCGGACGCCCTGGTCGAAGACCCGGTCGGCCCCTCGCAGTTCGACCCGGAAGGCGCCGGGCACCGGGGCCGCGACGCCCTTTCGGCGTTCTGGGACCAGGCCATCGCGCCCAACGAGTCGATCGAGTTCCTTTTCGACGATTCTTTCGCCTGCGGGAACGAAGTCGCCTTCACCGGCCACGTCCGCAGCCAGCACGACGGACACGTGCTCGAGGCCGAGGGCGTGTTCGTCTACCGGGTGGACGAGGCGGGCAAGATCGCCGCCGTGCGGGCTTTCTGGGAGGTCGAGCGCACCATGCGGACGATGCGGCCCGCCTGACCGCTACGCACGGCCCGAGAGCCGGAGATGGGCGGCGGTCCTCCACCAGGACAGCCAGAAGACCGCGTACGGAATCCCCGCGAGCAAACCTAAACCGGAAAGACCGAGGCCGACGAAGTAGATCGCATAAGTCCCGCTCCGGTCGGAATGCACGGCCTGGTTAAGGAGGCCGATGATCCCCGCGCTCTGCAGGACGGCCCCGGCAGCGATCAGGACCACCGCCGCCGCGGTCAGGTGCCGGAGACGGTGTTCCCAAGGCAGCAGAGGGACGGCGAGGCGCCGCTGGTCCCTGGGGACCCGCCGCCAAGTCACGGCCGCCACCACGCCGGCCGCCAGGCCCAACCCGGCGCAGCACATCCCGAAAGTGAAAGCGGCGGCGCCGCCGATATTGGCGCCGCTGTGGGGCGGCGCGGTGATCTCGCTGAGAAATCCCAGGCCCAGCAGCACCGCTCCGGCGCCGAAGAGCCAGATCGCGGCGAGTCTCAACGTCCTGACAGTAGTTCTCATGGTTCCTTCCGGCTGAATGACGCTTCCGCGAGGCGACCCGGCAGCCGGTTCGCCTCGCAGTCCCCCCTGATCACTCAGCCGCTCGTGTCGGACACCAAGAGTGAACGAAACGCATGAACAACTGATTTCAGGCAAACGCATCTTATCCGGTCGTAATCCGCCTGGCGGGGCCTGAGAACGGTGTCGCCGAATGGTTACCGGGCGCCGCTCCCGCTCACCCCTCGCGAGGGGCCGGGATCGCGACCCCGCCCGCGGGCCGGTTGCCGCGATAACGGGCCACCGCGACCCGGACGCCGTTGCGGAACGCGTCCGGCATCGCCGCGAGGACGGTGCTGTGCGGCACCGGACGCGGCACGTCGAGCCCGGTCATCGGCCGCGCGAGGCCGATCCCGCGGACCGTCCACCGCGGCCGCCCGTCCTTGTCCAGGTCGGTGAATTCCAGCGAGACCGGGCGCATCGCCGCCACGCGCACGAGCCCGCTGTCCGGGCCGGTCGGGATCAGCACGTCGCCCGCGTCGAGAAGGAGGCAGACGCGCGGGACCGGCGTGCGGCCGTCGATCGCGACGATGCCGCGGCGGCCGCGTTCGGGCGACCGGAGCAGCCGGACGCATTCGCGGTGCGTCAGCTCCACGTCGTCCATCGCCCGGCTCCTCCCCTGCGCCCTGTCCCGATTCCACCCCGCGGGGGGCGGGAACGCCCACCGCCGGACGTCACTTCCTCAAGGGACTCAAGGCCTTCACTGAACTATTCGCCGGAAAAGTCGATCACGCCAGCCCTGTTCACCGGGTAGTGGAGCCCTCAGCCGCCCCCACCGCCAGCCGCGGCTGTCCCACGGACTTCCGGCGTCCGTCCGGGTCGCGCTGCCGCCGGGCGGCAGGTCGAGGACGTCGAGCAGGCTTTGGTCCTCGTCGACGGCGTGGTGCAGATGCCCGGTCTTGGCGGTGCGGCGGTCGAGGTCCGAGGCGCCGAGGAGATGCCAGACGCCGTCGCCGCCGTGCCGGACCCGCAGAATCGGCTCGCGGAACTCGAAGACCTCGACACTGTGGACGCAGGTCGTGCCCAGCAGCCAGTGCAGCAGCCACCGAGCCCGCCGGTCGCGCTCCATGACCAGGTCGGCGACCGCCCAGACGAACGGCTGGTCACCGTGGACGCGCGCCTGCTCCGCGGTCAGGTCCGGACCGCCCTCCGGAACGCGCTCGAACGGGTCGTCGGTCAGGGAGAACGCGTGTCCGTCCCCGTCGTCGAAGACGACCGCGTGGAAGGTCCCGCCGCCCGGGTTGCCCGCCCCGATCCCGACCGAAAGACGGGCGACGTGCGGGTCCGCCCCGGTGGTCCAGCCGAGCGCGTACGAGGCCAGCTCTCCCCGAGGCCCGACGAACTCGCCGAACGCCCGCCGGTCCATGCCCGTGACCGCGCTGGTCGGCACCTCGACCAGGGTGCCCTCCACCACCTCGATGTCCACCGGCGAAAGATAGCGGATCAGCTGGTCGGCCCCGGTGCGAACGCCGACGTCGTGAGTACGGTGGCGCGATGGACTCCCGGGATTGGCACGCGCTGCCTGGACCGACGTGGTACCGGCCAGCGGAAGCCGCTGCCGCCGCGGGAGATCTGGCCCAGCCAGCGTCTCCGGACGACGCTGCCTCGGCGGTCCGCCGCTTGGCCGCCGCAGTGGTCAACGACCACGCCGGGACCCTGTACCCGGCCGCCGTCCCGGCGGCGCGCGTCCTGCTCACTGTCGTCCGGGACCTGCAGGGCAAGCCGCGCGGCGCAGTGCTGAATACGTTGCTGGACTGGTGGGGCTGTTTCGTCCCGGAGCCCGGATACGACCGCTACCGCGGCCACGACGGGGAGCCGGTCGACCTGATCGAGGCAATCGAACGCCAGATCCGCGGCGCGGCGGGAACGTTGCGGACCCTGGCCTGCTCGGACGGCGCCGCCGGAAAGATGGCCGAGGACTTGCTGACGCGGCTGGAGGCGGGAAGCTGGTCGGACCTCGTCGCTGACGACTGACGGAGCGGATTTCGCCAGCTCCGGTCGACGAACATCCGCTGGACGCCTCATCTTCCCCGGCGATCCGCGCTGCGCGGCGGAAACCACTGGGGCGACCAGGGCCCACGCCTCTGTTCCGCTGTGGATCAGGCGCAGTCCCGGCTGATGGCCGCGTTGATCCGCGCGCCCTCGGACCTGCTCACCGGATGCTGCGGAGTGCTGAAACTCTGGACCGCCTCCCCGTCCGGGGTCGGCCAGGCGGGCGTTGAGCACGGTGCACTGCCGGACCGCGCGCTGCGGGAAGTCGGGCAGTTCCTACCGAAGCGAAGTCCTGTGCCACCGTGTCGGCCGGGCTTTCGGCCGCGTCCCGCATCCAACTCGGCAGGTACTTCGGGTCCGCCTTGATCGGCGCGGGCGGCGGACCGGACTCCGAGGCAACTGGGCTCGTCGGCGACGGTGCGCTCGCCGGGCTGCTGGCGGGCGCGGGCGGCGCGGCAGTGGACGGTGCTGAACCGCAGGCGGCCAGCACAGCCGTGGCGCCGACAGCCGTCAAGAGGACGCGAAGTGGCCGCCCCGCGAGCTGCGCCGGGGTCAGCCTGGTGAAGCATCGTCGATCCACCCGTTCCGGCGGAGAAGTGGTTGCGCGTCGCTACTCCGTTCCTGAGCCGGGCTCGTCGGCGGCAAGAGTGCCCGGCCCCGCGCGCGAGAGGTCCCGGTGTTGTCAGCACGCCAACCGATCGGGGCCGCATGGTCCGGGCGCGCCGGGGTACCCGTCGGGTGAACCCCCGTTTCCCGGCGACGGTCAGGAGGACCCCATGCTGGCGCTGCTCGGTCTGCTTTTGGTGATCTGGCTGGTGTGCATCGTGCTCGGGGTGGTGATCAAGGGCCTGTTCTGGCTGATCGTGGTGGGCGCGGTCCTGTTCGTGGCGACCGCGCTGGTCGGGTTCGTCAAACGGGAGGCGCTGGGACGCGGGCGCTGATCGCTCCGGCCCGGGTCGAAACCTCTCGGCGGCGAGACGATCGCAACACCCGGGCCTGCCCTTCCCGGCTTAGGCTGAAGCCATGGCCGACACCACACCGCCGACTCCGCAGGAAGCGTTCGACCTGCTCATGGCCGGCAACCAGCGCTTCGTCACCAGCGCCCCGGAACACCCGAACCAGGACGCGGCCCGGCGCGCCGCGATCGCACCGAACCAGTACCCCTTCGCGGTCCTGTTCGGCTGTTCCGACTCCCGCCTCGCCGCCGAGATCATCTTCGACCGCGGGCTCGGCGACCTGTTCGTCGTGCGCACCGCGGGCCAGGTGATCGGCGGCGAGGTCCTGGGCAGCATCGAATACGGCGTCGACCTGCTGAGCTGCCCCCTCGTCGTCGTCCTCGGCCACGACTCGTGCGGTGCCGTCGGCGCGGCCCGCGCGGCGCTGGAGGACGGGCTCGCGCCGGTCGGCTACATCCGCGACGTCGTCGAGAAGGTGACCCCCAGCGTCCTCGCGGCGCGGGCGGCGGGCCGGGTCGAACCGCACGAGATCCTCGCCGAGCACGTCAAGCACACCGTCGACCTGCTGCTGGACCGCTCCCGCGTGCTCGCCGACCGCGTCGCGGACGGCCGGGCCGCCGTCGTCGGCCTGCGCTACCGATTGGCCGACGGCAGCGCCGAAGTCGTGGCCGCACACGGCATCGACGTGCCCGTCGCCAACTCCCCGGCCTGAGCGGACCGCTGCGCCGCCTCGCGATCCTCCGCGGGGCGGCGAAGCCCGTGCTTGAGTCTACTGTGGACAGACCGGCCTTTCGGGCAGCGTCTGTGCGCGCAACAGGCAACTCCGCAACGGATTCGCTCCTCGCCGTCCTTCACAAGGCATAGGGTCGTCGCTGAAGCCAGCGACGACCGCCGGAATTCCCTGCGACACAACGGGTGCCGCCTCGAAGGACGAACGATGCCATGAAACTCCTCTTCAGCGCGACCCCCGCGTTCGGCCACATCCTGCCGCTGGTTCCGCTCATGCAGGCGGCGGTCGAAGCCGGGCACTCAGTCGGACTGCTCTCGAGCGCCGGATTCCAGGCCGCGATCACGGACGAGCTTCCCCCGGAGGTCGCATTTCTCGGCGCCGGGGCGATGCCGGGCGAGTTCTCCGGGGAAGCGGCCCGCCACACCGGAGCCGACGTGTTCCATCCGACGCCCGCGGTCATCGGCGAAATCTTCGGCGGGGCGCGCATCGACCTCGGGCTCGCCGACAGCATCGACAAAGCCGCCGGCTGGCACGCGGACCTGGTGATCGCCGAGCCGTTCGACGCCGTCGGCCCCCTCGTCGCCGCCCGGCTGGGAATCGCCTGGCATCGGGCTGGACTCGGTCCGGCGCTCCCGGCGGTGATCAGCGACGAGATCGATCGCGCGGCCTCGGCCCGCCACGACCGTCCGGTCCCGGCCTCGAGTTATCTCGACCCGTGCCCGCCGCAACTGCAGGATCCGGACTGGTCCCCCGGCTCTCCGGTGCGCCCGGTCCGGCCGCGGGCTCACCGCCGGGCGAAGGACGTCGCGCTGGAACTGTCCGAATTCGACACCCCCGGCAAGCCGACGGTGCTCGTCACGTTCGGCACCATCTTCTCCGACCCGGACGTGCTCGCCACGGCCGTAGCGGCGGTCGCCGACAGCGGGGCCAACGTGCTCGCCACGCTCGGCTCGTCGCTCCGGCATCCCACCGCGAGCCAGGAGATTCAGGCCGACCCGCGCGTGCGGTACGTGCCCTTCGTGCCGCTGGGCCAGTTGCTCGACCGGGCGGATCTGGTGGTCGGCGCGGGCGGCGTCGGCACCATTCTCGGCACCCTGGCGCACGGCCTCCCCATGGTGCTCTGGCCGCAAGGTGCCGACCAGCCGATCAACGCCGCCCGCGCGGCCGCGTCCGGGACGGCGATCACGGTGGACTCGGCGGCCGCGATTCGTGCGGCCGCGGCGGAAGCGCTCGAGAACAGCGCCTATCGCCGCGAGGCTCGGAAGGTCGCGGCCGAGATCGCCGACCGTCCCGATCCTGGCGCCGTGATCGCCGGGATTGCCCAGCCGTAGCAAGGATTTTCCTGCCGACGGCGATCTTCCTGGCGGGTGCTGGCCTGACGCCATTCAGCCACCGGCCAGCACCCGACAGTCAGTCAGCGACCGGACACCTCGAAGCCGACCGCGGCCAGCGCTTCCTCGGCAGCCTCCCGGTCCTGCTCGTCGCTGCCGCCGGAAACACCCAGCCCGCCGACGCACCGGCCGTCCTCCACGATCGGACAACCGCCGCCCACCGCCATCATCCGCGGGTGACCGCCCAGTGGCGCGACTCTCGGATCGGCGAGGCGCTCGTTCCACGTATGAGTCGGGATGCGGAAGGAAGCCGCGGTCCAAGCCTTCTCGAACGCGATTTCGGTGGTGAGGAACGGTGCGTCGTCGGCCCGTTCGAAGGCTTTCAGGTGCCCGCCGGGGTCGGTGATCGCGATGGCGGTGGAGAAGCCGATCCGGGCCGCGGCGGCCTGTACCGCGGCGATGAGCGCGACGGCAGCGGCCTGGCTGACCGACGAGGCGGCCGCCGATTTCCGGAGTGTGCTCATCGAACCTCCTTGTCCGGTCGCCGATTCATCGCAGCGGCGACGCTGGAGTCGGGGCCACGCGGGTGACGACGCTCTTCTCCGCGATCAGCAACTCCCGGACCGCCGGGCCGATCTCGTTCTTCCAGCGATCGTTCTGGTAGACGGCCTCGTAAAGCGCCTCGCTCTGGGCCTCGTCCTCGAAGCGGCGCATCCAGACGTAGCCGTCCTCGTGCTCAGCGTCCACAAAGGACGCGGTCACGTCCATGCCCAGCGAGGCCTGGAACGGGATGACCACGTCTTCCATGTAGCGCACCCATTCCGCGCGGCGTCCGGGCCTGGCCTGGTAATGGCGGATTTCGTAGTACACGGCCGGATCACTCCGCCACGGCGAGGACGAGCTTGCCGCGAGTGCGGCCCGTCTCGCCGCGGGCGTGGGCCGCGGCCGCCTGCTCGAGCGGGAAGGCTTCCTCCACCTCGACGACGACCGCACCGGCGTCGATCAGGCCCGCGATCGTGGTCAGCGCGGCACCGTCCGGCTCGACCAAGAACGGCGTGACGTGCACGTCGGCTGCCTTGGCCGCCTGGGCCAGTTCCGTTGACACCCCGGCCGGGACGGCGACCAGCAGGCCGCCGGGACGCAGGACCTGGAGCGAACGAGTGCTGGTCCGATCCTGTGCATCGCCGACCAGATCGATGACGACGTCCACATCGGCGACGGCTTCCTCGAAGCGCGTGGAGGTGTAGTCGATCATCTCGTCGGCACCGAGTTCCTTGAGCCACGGATGGCGAGCGGCGCTGGCGGTGGCGATCACGTGGGCGCCGAGGTGCCGTGCGAACTGGACCGCGAAGTGCCCCACCCCACCAGCGGCAGCGGTGATCAGGACACGCTGACCGGCCTTTACGTGAGCGGTGTCGACCAAGGCCTGCCAAGCGGTCAGCGCCGCCAGCGGTACGGCCGCCGCGTGCACGTGGTCGATCGTGGCCGGTTTGCGGGCCCATTGGCGGGCCGGTGCCGTGACGTACTCGGCATAACCGCCCGCGGCGCGCGGGAACCACGGCATGGCGTACACCTCGTCGCCCGGCGCGAGCGTGGTGACGCCGAAGCCGACCTCCTCGACGACGCCGGACACGTCCCAGCCCAGGATCAGCGGGAACGTCTGCATCCCCGCCATTCCCCGGCCCTCGCGGGTCTTCCAGTCCACCGGGTTGATCCCGGCGGCGTGCACGCGCACCAGTACCTCGGTCGGCACCGGCGCGGGCCGCTCGATCTCCTCGACGGTCAGCACCTCCGGCCCGCCGAATTCCCGGATCGTTACTGCTCGCATGTGCTCGCTCATGGTGTTCTCGCTCATTCCCGTCCCACTCTGGTCTCGCGCCGGGACTGCGGCGCGAGACCAGAGTGCCGCGCGCTCGCGGCCAGGAGTGAGTGGCCGGGAAGACACCTATCGTACTATTCCAGCCATGCCGCATCGCGTAGTCGTTCTCGCCCTCGACGGAGTCCTGCCGCTCGATCTGGGCATCCCGGCGCGGGTGTTCAACGAGGCCTGCGAACCGGACGGGACCCGGCTGTACTCCGTCACGACCTGCTCTCTCGGCGGACAGCCGGTGCGCACGCACGAGGACTACCGGCTCGTCGTCGAGCACGACGAGTCGGCGCTGGAGACCGCGGACACCGTCGTCCTCGCCACGCAGGAGCCCACCGAACACCTGCTCAAGACCGGCCGACTCCCGGCGGAAGTCGCCGCGGCGCTGGACCGGATCCGGCCGCGGACCCGCATCGTCAGCCTGTGCACGTCGGCGTTCCTGCTCGCCGCGGCCGGCCTGCTGGACGGCAGGCGGGCCACCACGCACTGGGCGCTGTGCGACGCGCTGGCACGGCGGTTCCCCGACGTCGAGGTCGATCCGGACGTGTTGTTCGTCGACAACGGACGCATCCTGACGTCCGCGGGCGGAGCGGCCGGCATCGACCTCTGCCTGCACCTCGTCCGCCGGGACCACGGGACCGCGGTGGCTTCGGCCGCCGCGCGGCGCTGCGTGGTCGCGCCGTGGCGGGAAGGCGGGCAGGCGCAGTTCATCGAGCACCCGGTCCCGCGGGACACCGACCGTTCCACTTCCGCGACCCGGCAGTGGGCGCTTGACCGGCTCGCCGAGCCGATCACCCTGGACGACCTGGCCCGGCACGCGCACATGAGCGCGCGCACCTTCACCCGGCGGTTCCGCGGCGAGGTGGGCAGCAGTCCGCTGAAATGGCTTGCGCAGCAACGGCTCGCGCACGCCCGGCTGCTGCTGGAGTCGACGAACCTCCCCATCGCACGGATCGCGACCGCCTGCGGTTTCGGCGATCCGGTCGCCCTGCGCAAGCACTTCTACACGTATCTGGGCATGTCACCTCTCGCTTATCGCCGGGCTCACCAGGTGCCGGAGCCGTTGGCAGCACAGTGAAATCCGGCCGGTCCGCCCCGGCACCGAGCACCGGGAGATCGGCTGCTTCCGGGGGATCCGGCGGACTGGAGTCTCTATCCGGACATCGCCAAGGCGTCGTCGTCGCAGATCGCGCCGCAGCGCGAATTCGACCGGGCGGGTCACGGCGTTGAGCTCGTCTCACGTCGTCGCCCGGCTGGCGCGACGTAGCCGCTGTGGCGCACGACGAATACCTGCGGCGTCGACATCGTCATGGGCACCGAGTTCACGTGGAAGCAGTACCTCGCCCCCCAGCAGGCAGCTCACCTGACGGCATCGCACTCGTTCCTCGCGGCCGCCCTCCGTGCGCTGAATCCCTTCACCTCCCACGACAATCTCAGTTTCCGGCCTGCGGTCCGCTACGCCGAACTGGTGGGCCTCTTGACAGAGCCGCCGGGAGACGACCGTTACCGGGCGTACGGCCCGGGGCAGAAGGAAACCGGAGCGGCGGGCAGTGTCGAACTCGCCCTCGACGCGATCGCTCCGGAATGGCTCCCGGAGGCGCCGCGCCCGCGGCCCGGCCGGTCATTCCCCCGCGAACTTTTCCGACATTCGTACGGCACCCGGGACATTCCCTACGAAAGTCGGCTCGGCGCCGAACGCGCCGAGAATCCCAGCACCGGCAAGGCAGATACGAATTGACCGGCGAATCCTGAACATTCCGTTGGTCCGTTTGGAGCATTGACGCCCCGATCCGCCGATCCTTTACTCGACTGTGCTCGGCCGCATACCCACCGTAAGCGGCCGGGCGCGTTCCCTCTCCCCGCACCCATCGTCCTGCCTTCATGGAAGGAAGACCTCGATGCCCCATCGCGGATTCACGACGGGCCTGGCGGCTGCCGCCGGGCTCGCTATGACGCTCGTGCTGCCGGCGGTTCCGGCCGGCGCGGCTCAGGAAGCCCAGCCCGCGTCCCCGGACGCGGCCGCCGCTCGCGCCGCTGATCAAGCGGTCGCCTCCGGGTTCGCCGCGCTCAGCCGCGGCCCCGCGGAGGCGTTCCGGCGCGTCGGCCTGACCGCGGGCGACGCCGGACTCTTCTACGGCGCCTACGAGCGCACCTACCAGGGCCTGCGGGTCGTGGGCGGGGACGCGGTCGTCGTCGCGGACGGGGCCGGGAACGTCCGCGGCACCAGCGCCGCGGAAACCGCGCCCATCTCCGTGGGGACGCAGGCCGTTC
Organism: Amycolatopsis sp. NPDC004079; assembly: GCF_040610415.1. Taxonomy (NCBI): domain Bacteria; kingdom Bacillati; phylum Actinomycetota; class Actinomycetes; order Pseudonocardiales; family Pseudonocardiaceae; genus Amycolatopsis; species Amycolatopsis sp. NPDC004079. The sequence goes on from NZ_JBEXMH010000002.1 coordinate 252,494, forward strand.
TCGACGCCGCGAAGGCCGCTTCCACCGCGCGTGCCCAACTGCCCACTGTGGACAGTGTGAGCACCCCGGAGAAGGTGGTGCTGGCCGGGACGAATCCGAAGCTGGCCTACGAGGTCGTCGTCTCCGGGCGCACCGCCACGGCGCCGAGCAAGCTGCACGTGTTCGTCGACGCCGCCACCGGCGCGGTGCTCGACAAGCGGGACGACATCAAGACCTTCGGCTCCGGCGCCAAGTCCCAGACCCAGTCGAACGCGGTGAACGTCGCGGGCACCGGCAACAGCTACTACGTCGGCACCGTCTCCCTCGACACGACGCAGTCCGGCTCCACCTACTCCCTGCGCGACCCCGGCCGCCCGGGCCTCAGCTGCGGCCGCGAGGGCGGGTCTGTCTACAGCGGACCGGACAACAGCTGGGGCAACGGCTCGGGCACGAATCTCGAAACCGGCTGTGTCGACGCACTTTTCAGCGTCCAGACCGAGTGGAAGATGCTGAAGGACTGGCTGGGCCGCAACGGCATCAACGGCAGCGGCCGGGGCTACCCCGCGTCCGTCGGCCTCAATGACGTCAACGCCTACTGGGACGGCTCTTCGACGCACTTCGGGCACTCGCAGGACAACCGGCGCCAGGCCACCTCGATGGACGTCGTCGGCCACGAGTTCGGGCACGGCATCTTCCAGACCACCCCGGGCGGCGCGGGTTCCGGCAACGAGAACGGCGGCTTGAACGAGTCGACCGGCGACATCTTCGGAGCGATGACCGAAGCCTACGCGAACAACGCGAAGGACCGGCCGGACTACGAGGTCGGCGAGGGCGTCAACCTGGTCGGCCAGGGCCCGATCCGCTACATGTACGACCCGTCGAAGGTCGGCGACCCGAACTGCTACTCGTCGTCGATCCCGAGCACCGAGGTGCACGCCGCGGCCGGCCCGCAGAACCACTGGTTCTACCTGCTCGCCGAGGGCTCGAACCCGGGCGGCGGCAAGCCGGCCAGCCCGACCTGCAACAACAGCAGCGTCACCGGCGTCGGCATTCAGAAGGCCGCCAAGATCTTCTACAACGGCCTGCTGAAGAAGACCTCGTCGTGGAACCACCGGGCCGCCCGCAAGGCGACGCTGGAGGCCGCGATCGCGCTCTACCCGGGCAGCTGCACCGAGTTCACCGCGACCAAGGCCGCTTGGAACGCCGTCTCCGTGCCCGCCGTCTCCGGCGAGCCGACCTGCACGGCACGGCCCGTCCGCTGACCTGACGCGGCCGGGTCCCGCTCCCCGCCGACCGGCGGGACCCGGCCGCGCGGCAGGCAGTCCCCGTCCCCGAAATCCCCGCTCCCCCAACCGAAGGAACGCACCGCCATGAAGTGGAAGACAAAACTCGGCGCCGGGGTCACCGCCCTGGTGGCGATACTGGGCGTCGTCACCGTGCCCGCGGCCACCGCCGCGCCCGCCTCGACGCTCGCCGCGCCGGACATCTCGCTGGCCAACATCAAGACGCATCTCAATCAGCTGCAGACCATCGCCCGCAACAACGGCGGCACGCGTTCGCCGCGCGGCGGCGGCTACGCGGCGTCGGTGTCCTATGTGGAGAACCTGCTCAAGAACGCGGGCTACACCACGAAACGGCAGACGTGCACGAGCTGCACCGGCCAGTCGCAGAACCTGATCGCCGAGTGGCCGCAGGGCGACGCGAGCCAGGTCCTCATGCTCGGCGCGCACCTCGACTCGGTGAGCGCGGGCCCCGGCATCAACGACAACGGCTCCGGCAGCGCGTCCATCCTCGAGGTCGCGCTGACGCTGGCCCGCACGAACCCGGCCATGGCCAAGCGCGTCCGGTTCGCGTGGTGGGCCGACGAGGAGTCCGGCATGGTCGGCTCGCGGTACTACGTGAGCACGCTGTCGGGCACCGAGCGCGCGAAGATCAAGACCTACCTCAACTTCGACATGATCGGCTCGAAGAACTGGGGTTACTTCGTCTACGACGACGTCGCTTCGGTCAAGGCCGTCTTCGACGAGTACTTCGCCTCCATCGGCATCGAGACCGAGGGAGACACCGAAGGCGACGGCCGGTCCGACCACGCGTCGTTCAAGCGCGCGGGCATCCCGGTCGGCGGCCTCGCGACCGGCGCCGGCGACATCAAGAGCTACGAACAGGCCGACAAGTGGGGCGGCACGGCGGGCGCACCGTTCGACAACTGCTACCACCGCGCCTGCGACACGACGGCGAACATCCCGGACACGCCGCTGGAGAAGAACTCCGACGCGATCGGGTACGCGGTGTGGAAGCTGGCGGCCGCGGCGCCTGTCGCGACGGCTCATCGCTGAACCTGATTAGACAGCCGCTCCGGGTCGTCGCCACGAAGTTGGCGGCGGCCCGGAGCGTCCGGCTGTCCGGGATCGGCCTGCCGGACGAGGATCGGTTCGACCAGGAACGGGCGGTATCCCGCGATCTCGGGCAGGTCGAAATGCTCGAACTCGTTGCGCTCCAGATGCCACCGGACGATGCGGCGGGTCGACCCGCGGTTCGGCTGGGAGAAGACCAGCGTGTCCGGGGTTTCCCAGATCGGCGAGGTCGACGGGGTACCGCTCGCGTCGCAGCCCTCTGGGAGCGGGTATTCGGCGGTCGTCCCCGCGGCCAAGTCGAGCACCTGCACCACGGGCGGTTCGTGGCCGCCCGAATACATCAGCGCGCCGCCCGGCACGAAGCGCCAGCGATGGGGTTCCGGCAGCGCCCGCTGCTCCCCCGACGCCGTGAACACTGTTGCCGCTCCGGCTTCTTCGCGCACTTGAGCGCCGGAAAGCGGGTCGAGCTGATGCACCGTCGAGGCGAACTCCACCGGTTCCTGGCCGGGGGTCCAGCGGGAAGCGGTGAACGTCATATATCCCGACCTGGTGGTGAAATAGACCGATCCGTCGTGGACGGCCAGGACGGTTCGGGTCAGCTCGTCTGATTTCGGCAGGCTCCACACTTCTTCCGTGGCCACGTCGAAGACATGCACCTGGTCCCAGGTCTGCCGGCCGACGTGCGTCTCCACCCCGGCCAAGCAGCGTCCGTCGACGCTGCGGACCGGCAGCATGCCCAAGTCAACCGGCACTTGGCCGGCAGCACCGGTCCAGTCGATCAGTTGCCCTTGCCCTCCGGAGGAGGCGACGTAAACGCCTGTCAGGGTCTCGAACGCGCGGTAGCGATAATCGCTCTCGACCCGGCCGAGGACTACCGGTTCACCCGCGCGCCACACGACAACTGCGCCGTCGCCGGAGACAAACCCCGCTTTCGGCGGCGAACCGGCCACGGTCACGGGTTCCTCCCTGCGCACGGTTTTGACCCGCCTGCGTGCCGGCCGGGTCGGCGGCGGTCGGCGAGGAAGCGCTGTGACGGCACCGTTTTCCCGGTGGATCAGCTTGTCGCTGACCGCGTACGCGAGCAACGGCTCGACTGTTTCCTCCGGGACAGCCAGCAACCCGGCCAAATCCCTTACGTGCGCCGGATTCGACCAGGCCGCGATGGTGACAAGGTCTGCGGCGAGCCAAACGTAGACGGCGCGGATCGCGGCGGCGTCTATCCGGTTCGCCAGTTCGTCCGGGAGGTCGAGCATTTCCGTGGCCCGCCGCGGCGTTCCCGCCTGGTATCCGCCGGTGCCGTCCTCCACGAGCAGCCCCGCGGCGACCAGCAACGGAATCCCGTCCCGACGCGTGCGCGGCGGGTCGACGCCCAATTGGGCACACACGCTCTCCGATGGCTGCTCCCTGCCGGGCAGCGGTTCGTCCAGCCAGCCGTCCGGGCGCAGCATGCCGACAAGCGTGAAGTACCACGACACTTCGATGACGTCATACCCGAACACCTGCCGCCAGCCCGGCTCCTCCGGGTGAATCGCCGGACGCGTGCGTTTGAGCCACCGCGGCGGTTCCGGGACCTCCTCCGGCCAGAACTGGAACAGCCAGACGTCGCCTTCCTCGCCGGCGTCCGCCGGTCTCCGGCACACCCGGACGCGGTAAAACCCTTTCGCGCCAAGACTCAGTTCTCCGCTGAGCGTGCCGCCCGTCAACCACCCCAGGCCCGCGATCCCCGAGCGGCTGCGAAAGGGCGACTCGACGATGTCTTCCCAGTTCCCGAGTCGCAGTTCCGGTGGTCCGTCGTGCGCTTCGCAGCGAATTGCCTGATAGAGGTGGTCAGCCGTGGCGTATAGCCAGCCGTCGCCCGCTGTCGCGACAGTGCCGGACACCGTCCCCGTCGCGTTTTCGCCGAGCAGTTCGTTGTCCAGCGCGGGCAAAGTCTTGTCGCGGTACACGTCTCGAAGCACGATGGTGCCGTATTCGGGCGAGTACTCGTCGTCCTCGCAGAACTCCAGAAGCGTCATGCCAAGAACGGTAGCGGCGGGGTCCGACAATTTTCGGCGGCAGCGGTGTCCCGGCGAGACGGTGGCAGGGAGTCCACTGTGGTCAGTTCCACGCCATTCGCTGGAAAGCATCGATGAAAGAACGGAATCCTGCTGATCCCGGTTCGTGCGCACGTGATCTCGCAGGATGCCTTCGCGAACGAAACCCGGGACGTTCAGTCACTTCCCGAGCAGCGGCTCACCAAACTTCCGACCCAGCCGCCCCTCAGCCGAGCAACCGGCGCAGGAAATCCCGGTACGCCTCATGCAAAAACTGGCACACCTCAACCGCCGCGTCGACATCCCCGCCCAGCATTCCCCCCGCCAGCAAGCGATGCCGTTCCAGATCGTCCCGATCCATCACATGCCCCTTCGGATCGATCTGCACGATCTGGTCGATCTCCGCGGTGTGCTCGTCCCACAGCCGGATCAGCGACTCAGACCCGGTCGCCTGCACCAAAGCCCGGTGCAGCGCGTGGTCAGACTCGCTGAGTTCCTGCCCCGCCTCCACGGTCTTCTCCAGCCGGTCCAGTGCCTCGCGCACCGTTGCCTCCCCCTCGGCGGAGACCCCGCGCCGACGGGCCAGCTGCAGGGCTCCGACTTCCAGGACTTCCCGCACCAGGTCGATGTCGGTCAGCGAGCGCTGCACCTCCTGCGACTGCGCGGCGACGTCCTTCTCGGTCACGAACGCGCCCCGGCCGACCTGGATCTCGACCAGGCCCAGCGAGCTCAGCATTCCCAGCGCTTCCCGCACCACCGGCCGCGAGACCTCGAATTCCAGCGCCAGCCTCCGTTCCGACGGCAGCTTGCTTCCGCCCGGGTACCTGCCGTGCCGGATGCCCCGGAAAAGCTCGTCCGCCACCCGCGCGCGCTGAGTGCTGAAGGCCACCGCCTCCTCCTTCTCCCCTGTCGCGGCGGAGGTTCCCCCGCCACGGCAGCTTAGGCGGCTCCGGCCGGTCCGCGACCGGCGGAGCAAACTGGTATTACCGGTATTGCCTCTGTCCGGGTTTGAGCTTAGCCTTCCGGGACGGCACCCGCGTATCCCCCGAACAAGCCAGGCAGAGGAGCAAGCGTGGACGACAACCTCCCCCGCGCCGGGATCAGCCGGCGCGACGCGCTCAGACTGGCCGGAAGCGGCACCCTCCTCCTCGGCGCCACCTCGCTGCTGAGCGCTTGCGGCGGCGGCAGCTCAGGCAGCCAGGACTTCAGCCTTCAGCTCGGCTGGGTCCCGGACGCCGAGTACTCCGGCTTCTTCATGGCCGCCGAGAACGGGCACTTCGCGAAAAACGGCCTGACCCCGAACATCCTCCCGGGCGGCCCCGCGACCAGCCCGGAACCGATCGTCCTCACCGGAAAGGCGCTGCTCGCGGTCGAGCCGGTCCCGGAGAACGTCGCGAACGCGGCGCAGCGCGGCAACGACCTGAAGATCGTCGGCGCGCAGTTCCGGCGCAGCCCCGAATGCTGGGTCTCGCCGGCCAAAGCACCGGTCAAGACGCCGGGCGACATCGTCGGCAAGAAGCTCGGCATCACGCTGTCCGGCAAGAACACGGCGCTGGCGTTCCTCCGGAAGAACGGCGTCGACCCGGCGAAAGTCACGCTCGTGCCGATCAGTTTCGATCCCGCTCCCCTGGTCGCCGGCGAGATCGACGCGCTGTGGGGCATCGCGACCAATCAGCCGGTGACGCTCGGCGAAAAGGGCGTCCAGACGCACACCATGCTGCTGGCGGACTACGGCTTCAACCGGATGCAGGACGTCCTGGTGACGACCGGTGCCGCACTGAAGGATCCGGACAAGGCGGCGCTGCTGAAGAAAGTCGTGGCGGCAAGCCAGCAGGGATGGCAAGACGCGTTGGGCGATCCGGCCGCTGCCGCGCAAACGACCGTGACGAAGTACGGCAAATCCCTTGGCCTGACTGCGACTTCGCAGGTCAAGACGCTCGAAGCGATGAAGCCGTTCATGCGGCCCGCAGCGGGCGGCCCGGTGCTCACCATGTCCGACGCGCTGATCAAGGACACCGTCAACGCGCTGCAGAACATCGTCGGTGTCAAAACTTCTCCCGACCTGTTCACCAATGAACTCTTCTGACGCCATGGCCGCACAGACCCTTCCCGCTCGTCCGGACGACCAAGGCGGCCTCGACCTGTCCGGTGTGACGAAGACCTTCCACGACGGCAAACAACACGTCGAAGCCGTCCGCGAGTTCTCGCTGACCGCGCCGAAGGGCGCGTTCGTCGGGATCATCGGCCCGTCCGGCTGCGGCAAATCCACCGTGCTGCGCATGCTGGCCGACCTGGACACGCCGACGTCCGGCACGATCTCGGTCAACGGCACCGCTCCGCGAGAACTCCGTTCGCAGCACGGGATCGGCGTCGCTTTCCAGGACGCGGGCCTGCTCCCCTGGCGCAGCGTCGAAATGAACATCACCCTGCCGCTGCAGGTCGCCCGGCGAACGCCGGACCCACGAGACGTCGCCGAACTCATCGACCTGGTCGGCCTGTCCGGCTTCGAGAAATCGCGGCCGTCGCGGCTTTCCGGCGGCATGCGGCAGCGAGCCGCGCTGGCCCGGGCGCTGATCAACCACCCGAGCCTGCTGCTGCTCGACGAACCGTTCGGCGCGCTCGACGATCTCACGCGGCAGCGGCTGAACTTCGAATTGCAGCGGATGTGGCTGGACCGCGGCACCACGACCGTCCTGGTCACGCACAGCATTTCCGAGGCGGTGCTGCTGTGCGACACCGTCGTGGTGATGAGCCCGCGACCCGGCACGATCTCGAAGGTCATCACCATCGATCTCCCCCGCCCGCGCACCGCCGCGACGCTGCGCGAACCGAAGTTCCACGAGTTGTGCGACGAACTGTCGGCGGTGCTGTTCGAGAACCCGGCGGGCAGCTGAATGCCCCGGCCGATCCGCAGATACGGCGGAGCCGCACTCGCCGTTGTCGTCGTTCTCGCGCTGTGGCAACTGATCTCGCTGTCCGGACCGTACTCCAGCGTCGTTCCGTCACCGGTCGAACTCCTCCGGCAGATGTGGAGCGACCGCGGCTTCTACGGTCCCAACATCGCCGCGACGATGAGCGAAGCGGCGCAAGGGTTCCTGTGGGGCAACGTCCTCGCGATCGCCGCCGCTCTGCTGACGTCCCGGTACCGGATCCTGCAACGGGCGCTGGAACGGTTCGCGGTCACCGCGATCGCGCTGCCGCTGGTCGCCGTCGCGCCGATTCTGTCGATCCTGTTCTCCTCCGGGACTCCGAGCGTGATCCTGGCCGCCCAGTCGGTGGTGTTCCTGACCGTCGCGTCCGTCCTCTTAGGACTCCGGTCGGTCGGCGCCGGTTCGGTCGACGTCATCCGCGCCGCCGGCGGCAGCGAATGGACGGTGCTGCGCCGCGCCCGGATCCCCGCCGCGCTGCCGAATCTGGTCGGCGGACTGCAGATCGCCGCGCCGAGCGCGCTGCTCGGCGCGATCATCGGCGAGTACCTGGGAGCCGACCACGGACTCGGCGTGGCGATGATCCAAGCGCAGGGCGCGTTCCAGGTGGCCCGGCTCTGGGGCTTGCTCGTCGTCACGTCGCTGCTCGCCGCGGTTTGCTACGCCGCGATCCCGCTGCTCGCGAAACTGCTGGTCCCCGCGTTGCGCTCGGTCGAGACGACCCTTGGCGCAGCCGAACGCGCCGCGCCGAAACCGAGCGCGGCCCGGCGACTGCTCAGCGGCGTGCTCAGCCTGGCGAGCACCCTCGCCGTCATCCTCGCCGCGTGGTGGGGCATGGCGATCCTGCTGCCGGGCGCGTCCTCGATCGCCCCGGCCCCGGACCGCGTCATCCCGTATCTGCTCCACGGGCACACCTCGCTCGGCACCACGGACGCCGAGTCGGCCCAGGCGCTTCCGTACCTGCTCGGCCAGCTGCTCCGGACGCTCGGCGACACCGGGCTCGGCCTGTTCTCGGGCGTCGCGCTCGCGGTGCTGGTCTCGATCGCCGCCTTCGAGTTCAAAGCGATCGAGAGCGCCGTCCTCGGCGTGTCGGTCGCGCTGCGGTCCATTCCGATGCTCGCGATCATCCCGCTGCTCGCCCTGGTCTTCGGCCGGGGACTGGTGGCGGTCACCGTGCTCATCGCGGTGATGACCTTCTTCCCGACCGTCGTCAACGTCCTGCTGGCCATGCGGGCGATCCCCGCCGCGGCCGAAGACATCCTGCGCTCCGCCGGCGCACCGCGCTGGCAAACGATTCTGCGGCTGCGGATTCCCTATGCCCTGCCGGGGCTGCTCGCGTCGATCAAGATCGCCATTCCCGTTTCGATCGGCGCCGCGATGGTCGCCGAATGGCTGTCGACCGGGAGCGGACTCGGCGCGACGCTCACCGTGGCGGCCGCGGTCTACGACTACGACTTCATCTGGGGCGCGGTCTTCCTGATCCTGCTGACCTCGCTCGCGGCGTATCACCTCGCCGCCGCGGCGGAAGCCAGGCTGGCCGCCCGCCGCTCCTGAATCCCGCTGACCCCGCGTCCCCCGACGCGGGCAGAGAGGAGAAGCAATGCCACGCACCGTGCTGACGAACGGGCGGCTCAACGGAGCCCCGGAGGCACAGACGCTGGTGATCGAGGACGGACGGATCGCCAAGGTCCTCGCCATGGCACCGCCCGCCGAGCCTGGAGAGGAACGCATCGACCTGGCGGGCCAGATCGTCCTCCCCGGTTTCGTGGACGGGCACGCCCACCTGGACATGAGCCTGTGGGGCGAACCTTGGGTCCGGCGCACGTCGGAGGCCATCACGATGGAGCAGATGTTCGCCGACACGCTGCAGGACTGGCGCGAAACCACGACGCCCAGCGCGCTGCGCGGCGGCCGGTTCCTCGCCGAATGCATCCGCCACGGGTCGACCAACGTGCGCACTTTCGCCAATGTCGCACCGGAAATCGGGCTCGAGGGCGTGCACGGGATGCTCGAGGTGCGCGCGGCCTTCGCCGAGCAGGTCGACCTGGAGATCATCGCGTTCGGGCAGATCGGCGTCCTCAGCCATCCCGGAACCGCCGACTTCCTCGACGAAGCGCTCAAGCTCGGCATCGACGGCGTGGCCGGAGTCGATCCGGCCGGAATCGACGGAGACGCCAAAGCCTCCCTCGACACCATTTTCGGGCTGGCGGGCAAGTACGGCGTCGCGGTCGACTTCCACCTGCACGAGACCGGCGAACTCGGCCGGTGGCTGATCAGGCAGATCGCCGAACGCACCAAAGCGCTGGGGTTGCAAGGGAAAGTGTCCCTGTGCGACGTCTTCTGCCTCGCCGATCCCTGGCCGACACCGGACCAGCTCGCCGAAACCAGCCACGTCCTGGCCGACGCGGGAATCGCCGTCGCCGTCGGCGTGCACGGCCTCCTGCCGGTGCCGGACGTGCGGCGGCTGGCCGAGTTCGGGGTCCCGATGTGCCTCGGTTCGGATTCCTCGCGAAGCCGCTGGTCGCCGTGGGGCGACGGCGACATCCTCGCGCGGGCGATGATGCTGTCGTACAAGTCGTACTTCCGCCGCGACGAGGATCTGGAGTTCGCGCTGTCGATGACGTCCCAGCGGGGGCGGGCTGCTTTCGGTTACGAGAAGGCTGATCTTGCCGCGGGCGATGTCGCGGATCTTCTTGTGCTGCCGGGCGAAGCGCTCGGCGAGCTTGTGGTTCTTCCGCCTCCGCGCAGCCTGGTGATGAAGCGGGGAAAGATCGTCGCGCGCGACGGGGCGCTCACGCAACGCCCTTCGCTGATCGGGTAACCCGCCGAGAAATCAGCAGAAGCTGTCCCGCTTCGCTGGCGCGGGCCTCGGTCGTACCCGAGGTCCGCGCTGAGCGCCGGACGGTCGGCGCGAGGTGAACTCGCGGCCGGATCCGCCCAAGTGGTGGACACGATTGCGTCCGGATGCGAGGAGCGGTCCACTCGGCCCGTCCACTCTTCTCGCGGAAGGATCCTCATGTCCGTCACCGACGAGCTTCTGGCCAACAACGCCGCGTACGCCGCGAGTTTCACCGGGCCGCTCCCTCTGCCGCCCGCCAAGCACGTCGCGGTGCTCGCCTGCATGGACGCCCGCCTCAACGTCTACGGGGTTCTCGGTCTCAACGAAGGCGACGCGCACGTCATCCGCAACGCGGGCGGCGTCGTCACCGAGGACGAGATCCGTTCTCTCGCCATCAGCCAGCGACTGCTCGGCACCACGGAAATCATTCTGATCCACCACACCGACTGCGGCATGCTCACTTTCGGCGACGACGAATTCCGGAACTCGATTCGGCGGGAAACCGGCATCAAGCCCGCTTGGGCCGCCGAGGCGTTCACCGACCTCGAGGAGGACGTCCGCCAGTCCCTCGCGCGGATTCGGACCAGCCCCTTCATTCCGCACCAGGATTCCGTCCGCGGCTTCGTTTTCGACGTCGCCACCGGGAAACTCGCCGAAGTCGGCTAGGCGAGGAACGCGTGCGGGTCGGTGTAGAGCGCGTCCAGTTGCACCGCCCCGGCGGCGACGCCGAGCAGGTCCTGGCCGGGGAAACTCGTCGGGAGCACCCGGCTCGCCGCGTCGACGCGTCCCCGCGACCGGGCCGAGACCTCCGCGCGCACCGCGTCCCGGCAGGCGGGCAGATCCGCGATCCCCGGTTCGGCGACCACCAATACCTCGGGGTTGACCACGTCGAACAACAGCGCCGCCGCCCGGCCGATCGTGCGGGCGCGGCCGAGCAGGACGTCGAGCGCGACCGGATCGCCGGACCCGGCCGCCTCGACCACGTCCGCGATGGACACTCGTCCGGCGCGAGCGGTGACCGCCCATTCGGCCGCGTCGGCTTCGAAACAGCCGGAGCGTCCGCAGGCGCATCGCGTGCCCGGCGCGCCGAGCGGGAGGTGCGCGACGGTGCCCGCCGCCGAGCCCGGGCCGCGGTACAGCCGTCCGCCGGACACGATCGCGGCGTCGACCACGTTGCCGACGAACAGGTGCACCAGCGATCCGCAGCCGCGCGCGGCGCCGAACATCGCCTCCGCCGAGGCCAGCGCGCGGGCGTGCCCGTCGACCCGGGTGGGCAGACCGGACAGCTCCGCCAGGATCGGCCCTGCGGGCACGTCGTACCAGCCGAGCGAGGAATGCTCGACAAGCACCCCGGCGTCCGGGTCGACCCAGCCGCCGCTGGCCACGCCGAGTCCCACCGGAATGCGGCCTTTCTGGTGGTGCTGCCGGAATTCCCGCAGCCGCGCGGCTGTCCCGGCGAGGATCCGCTCGGGTTCGCCGCCGGGATGCGGCACCTGTTCCGAGGCGAGGACGCGGCCGCGCAGGTCGAGTGCGGCGAGCGTGGCGAAGTGGTGGGCGATGTGCACTCCGAATACCACGTGCCGGTCGGCGGCGATGTCGAGTTCGGTCCGGGGCCGTCCGGCCCGGCGGTCCGGCGACTGAGCCGCCGGGCGCGTGGTGAGGAGGCCGAGGCCAGCGAGGCTCGCGCACTGCCTGCTGACTCCGGCTGGGCTGAGGCCGGTCAGTTGCGCGATGGCGTCGCGAGCCAGCGGGCCGCGCGCGAGGACGGTCCGGAGCACGGCTGCGGCGGAGGTGATGCCGTGGTCGCGCGCGAGAACACTCGTCGTCATCGATCAGCTCCCGGCTCGCTCTTCACGTCCGTGAGAGGAACGCTGAGTCCGTCAGGGTTCCCCTCACGGACCGCACCAGCGCCGGTCTCACCGTTCAGCTCGTGATCGGGTCCGCGCCCGGGCGCAGCGGCGGGCCGATCGCCAGGCTGGGAGCCGGTGCGCGGCCCTTCCCCCATCCGAGCCGTTCCCGGTAGCTGCCCAGCAAGCCGCCGTCCGTCAGCAGATCGGCGTCCTTCGCCATCGCCCCCTCCGGTTCCGGCGACGTCCGCGGCGAGACGAACAACGCGTCGACCGGGCAGTTCGCCTCGCAGTGGAAGCACGTCTGGCAGTCGTCGTGCCTGCTGATCACCGGGATGCCGTCGGCGCCGCGGTCGAAGACGTTCGTCGGGCAGACCGTGACGCATTTGTCGCAGGCGATGCAGCGCTCCGCGGACACCAGCTCGATCACGACACCGCCTCCACGACTGTCCTTTCCGGACGAACCCAAACCGTGTCGAGACCGCCGGTGTGCAGGCGATGCCGCTGCGCCGGGTCCTGCGAGCGGAAATCGAGCCGCTTCGCCATGCCCCGCGTCTCGGTACGAGCCAGCGCCGACCGGTACATCCACCGTGCGTGCGCGGCCATCGCCGCCGCCTGCCGGGTGCGGACGGACAGTTCGCCGGAGCCGCCGAGCGACGTTCGCAGCCGCGTCCAGATGTCGTCCAACGAGGCGAGCGCCGGGGTCAGCACGTTCCCGTGTCGCAGGTAGTTCTTGTCGTAGGGCAGGACTTCGCGCTGGATCGCGGCGATCACCTCGCGGTGGTCTCCGTCGACACGCCCGCCCGGCCGGAGCCCGGCCTCGCCGAGCGCGAGCGTCCGGCGATGGTGCGCACGGGAACCCAGCGACCGGGCGTAACGAGCGGCTCCCCGTCCGGCCCAGGTGCCCGACGACATCGCCCAGGCGGCATTGTGGCTGCCGCCGCCGGTGAAACCGCCGCAGATCAGTTCGCGGGTGGCCGCGTCGCCCGCCGCGTACAGGCCGGGAACCGTGGTGGCGCAGTCGTCCGAGACGATCCGGATGCCGCCGGTTCCGCGGACCGTGCCCTCGGCGATCAGGGTGATCGGGAACCTCTCGGTGAACGGGTCGATGCCCATCCGGTCGAAAGCGAGGAAGAAGTTCGGCTGGGCCAGCCGCATCGCCGCGCGGGCCTGTTCATCGGCCCGGTCCAAGCGGCAGTACACCTTGCCGCGCAGCAGTTCCCGCGCGATCGGCGAGCGCCGGACGCCGCTGGCTCCCTCGAGCACGCTGCCGTCGGCCCGGAAGAACGTGGCGAAGTGGTAGAACGCGGTCTTGGTGACCGAGGTGCCCTCCGGTGCGATGCCGTAGGCGTTGGAGAACTCCATGCCGGACAGGTCGGCCCCGGCCTCGGCGGCGAACAGCGCGCCGTCCCCGGTGTTGACGTCGCAGCCCAGTGCCTTCGACAGGAACGCGCAGCCGCCGGTGGCCAGCACGACCGCGCCGGCCCGCACCCGGTAGTCCTGCCCGCCCTGCCGCTGGTGACCGGCCGCGCCCGCGACCGCCCCGGAGGGATCGGCGAGCAGTTCGGTCACCGGGCTGTGGTCGAGGATCCGCACCCCCGCGCGCCGGACGAGAACCCGCATGCGGCGCAGGTATTCCGGGCCGTGGAGGCCGTTGCGGAGCTGGCGTCCGTCCGGGCCGACGGGGAACGGGAACCGGGCCGAGACCGCGAGTTCGTTGACCCGTTCGTAGGTCTCGTCCAGCACCCGGGCCGCCCACCTCCGGTCGGCGAGCCTGCCGCCGAGTTCCTCGCGCGAGTCCATCGCCGCCTCCCGGGCGGCCGGGTCCGGGGGCACGTACCAGACGCCGGTGCCCGCGGCGGCCGTCGCGCCGCTGGTTCCGCAGTAGCCTTTGTCCGCCAGTACGACGTCCGCGCCGTCGCGGGCCGCGTGCAGCGCCGCCCACGTCGCGGCCGGGCCGCCGCCCGCCACGAACACGTCGGCGGTCAAGTCGAGCGTTTCCATCAGGTGGTCCCTTCTCAGCGATCCGTGCGCCAGGACGTGAACCGCCGTTCGACGGTCACGAGCAGCTGGTTGAACGCGACGCCGAGAACGGAGATCGCGACGATTCCGGCGTACATCTGCGGGATGGCGAAGTTGTACTGCGAGAAGTTGATCAGGTACCCGAGCCCGGCCTTGGCGCCGACCATCTCCGCGGCGATCACGACGACGATCGCCGCCGCTCCCGCGAGCCGGATCCCGGTGAAGATCGTGGGCACCGACGCGGGCAGGACCACCCGGGCGAACAACCGCGGCGCCGACAGGTCCAGCGAGCGCGCCAGTTTGAGCAGGGTCGGGTCGACGGAGCGCACCGCGCTGATGGTGTTGAGCAGGACCGGCCAGGTGCAGGCGTAGAAGACGATGGCGATCTTCGAGGTCTCGCCGATGCCGAGGATCAGCACGAACACCGGCAGCAGCGCCAGCGCCGCGGTGTTGAGGAACACCTGCACCAGCGGGGTCAGCACGTCCGAAACCGGTTTGTACCAGCCGATCAGCACGCCGAGCGGCACCGCGGTCACGACGGCGAGGGCGAATCCGGCCAGCGACCGGGTCAGGCTGGCCCCGGCGTTGGAGGCGAGCTGCCCGTTGCCCGCCAGGTCCGCCAGCGCGCCGAGGACGGTGTGGAACGGCGGCAGGAAAACCGGGTCCACCAGGCCCGCGCGCGGGGCGATCTCCCACGCCGCGAGCAGCAGGATCAGCGCGATGCTCTTCACGAAGGCCGCCTGGAGCCGGCCCCGTCCGGCTCGGGGGCGGGTTGCCGCGGGCTCCGTCCGCTCGGTTCTCGTGGTCTCCGGGACAGTGGTGACGCTCATGCTCCGACGGCCTCCTTCTCCAGTTCGTGCGCCCGGGCCACCTCGTCGTGCAGCAGTTCCCAGATCGCGTGCCGGTACCGGGCGAACTCGCCGGTCGAGCGGACGTCCGCCACGTCGTCGCGCCCCGGCAGATCGATGTCGACCACGCTCTTCACCCGGCCCGGCCGCGACGTCAGCACCACGACGCGCTGTCCCAAGTAGACGGCCTCGTCGATGCTGTGGGTGATGAACAGGACAGTTTTCCCGGTACGCCGCCAAATCCGCAGCAGCTCGTCCTGCAGCGACTCCCGGGTCTGGGCGTCCAGCGCGGCGAACGGCTCGTCCATCAGCAGCACGTCCGGGTCGTAGGCGAGGCTGCGCGCGATCGCGACGCGCTGCTTCATGCCGCCGGACAGCTCGTGCGGATGCCGGTCGGCGAACTCCAGCAGGCCGACGAGATCGAGGTACTCCCTCGCCCGCCGCGCCCGGTCGGCCCGGCGCACCCCGGTCGCCTCCAGGCCGAATTCGACGTTGCCCCGCGCGGTGCGCCACGGCAGCAACGCGTACTGCTGGAACACGATCCCCCGGTCCCGGCCAGGCCCGCGCACCGGCGCTCCGTCGAGCTGGATCAGGCCGGTGTCCGGTTCGGCGAGCCCGCCGAGCAGATCGAGCAGCGTCGATTTGCCGCAGCCGCTCGGCCCGACGATCACCGCGAACTCGCCCGCTCCGATCTCCAGGTCGATCCCGGCCAGCGCGGTCAGTCCGCCGCCGGAACCCCGGACCGGAAAGGTCTTGCCGACATCGGCGAACCTGATTCCGCTGTGCACCCCGCTCATCACTGGCCCTTCGCGTACGAGTTGAACTTGTTGGTGTAGAGGTCGCCCGCCTTGACCGAACCCGGCCGGATGTCGCCGCGCCCGCCCAGCCAGTCGATCCAGAGCTGCAGCTCCTTGTCGGTGATCACGCCGCCGTTGTCCGCGACGCCCCAGGAATTCCAGTACTTCAGCGGGTCGGTGTCCTCGTTGCGGTTGCGGCCCTTGACGATCTTCGTGAAGCGTTCGATGACCTTCTCGCGCGGCGTGGTCTTGCTCCATTCGATGGCTTTGGCCACTCCGCTGACGAACGTGCGCACGGTGTCCGGATTGCGTTCGATGAAGTCCTTTCGCAACACATAGGTTCCGGCGGTGAACGCGCCGAGCAGCTCGTAGTCGGTGAACAACGGCCGGATGCCGCCGCGCGCGAGCGCCTTGTCGCGCAGGATGCCGTCCAGCACGGCCACCTCGATGTTGCCTTGGCGCAGCGATTGTTCGGTGTTCACCGGGGGCAGCGCGACCGGTTCCGCCTTGGCTATGTCCTCTTTGGACAGTCCGTGGCGCTGGAGGTAGATGTCGAGCATCGCCTCGGAGTGCGCGCCGAGGGTGTTCATGCCGATCTTCTTGCCCGCCAGGTCGTGCGGGCCGCGGATCGGGCTGTTTTCCAGCACGTAGAAACCGTTGAACTCCAGCTTGTCCACGCCGTAGTAGCCGAGCACCGAGGTGATCGGGGCCCCGGCCGCGGCGAGTTTGACGACCGCTCCGTTGAACGCGCCGCCGAAGTCCACCTGGCCGGTCGCCGCGGACTGGATGTCCTGCGGCCCGCTGATCGTGTCGCCCACCCACTGCAGCGTCACGTCGCCGAGATAGCCCAGGTCGGCGGCGAGTTCGGGCGGCGTGACCTGGCCCGCCCAGCCCTGGTAGCGCAGGGTTTTCGTGGTGCCGCCGCTCGCCGCGGCGCAGCCGGCCGCCGTCGCCGCGAGCCCCGCGAGGGCAAGTCCCAGAAAGTTCCTTCGGCTCGTGGTCACGGTGGCACGTCCTTTTTTCGCACAGGGGAAAAGGGAGCACGGAATTGCCGGAAGCGGCGTGCGGATCAGGCTGGCAGCAGGCTTTCCGGCAGGCAACGACGTCCCACATCCCGGACTCGGGCCCGCTGCCCGGATTCTGGGACGAATTTGTTTCACCCTGAGCGCAATCTTGCTTTCCGGGCGCGCGGGCGCCCAGTCTTGAAGGCAGCCGAGCACACCGAATGGGAGTACCTGATGACCCTCGCCGACGCAGTGGACACGCGCCTCGCCGTACACAAGATCGGTGCCGACATCGGCGCCCGCATCGACGGAATCCGGCTCGGCGGCGACCTGCCCGCCGACACCGTCGCGCGGATCCGGGACGCCTTGCTCGCGAACAAGGTCATCTTTTTCCGCGAGCAGCACCACCTCGACGACGAAGGGCAGCAGGCGTTCGCCCGGCTGCTCGGCGGGCTCACGCAGCCGCATCCGACCGTCCGCAGCACCGGGCTGGGGAACATCCTGCCGATCGACGCGCAGCACGGAAAAGCCAACAGCTGGCATTCCGACGTCACGTTCGTCGACCGGATCCCGGCGATCAGCCTGCTGCGCGCGGTCACCCTCCCCGCCTACGGCGGCAGCACGACCTGGGCGAACACCGCGAACGCGTACGCCAAGCTGCCCGCGTCGCTGCAGTCGCTGGCGGAGCGGCTGTGGGCGGTGCACACCAACGCCCACGACTACGCCGGCCGCGCGGACGAATACCGCGTCGGCGGGGTCGACGTGAAGGAACAGTCCTATCGCGACGAATTCCGGTCCGAGATCTACGAAACCGAACATCCGGTCGTCCGGGTCCACCCGGAAACCGGCGAGCGGGTCCTGCTGCTGGGGCACTTCGTGAAGCGACTGGTCGGCTTGTCCAGCACCGAATCGGCGGCGATCTTCGAACTGCTGCAGGCCCGCGTGACCCGGCTGGAGAACACTGTGCGCTGGCAATGGGCGCCGGGCGACGTCGCGATCTGGGACAACCGCGCCAGCCAGCATTACGGCGTCGCGGATTACGACGATCTCCCTCGCCGCTTGCACCGGGTCACTGTTTCGGGCGACGTGCCGGTCAGTGTTGACGGGGTCCGCAGCACCGCGCGGGTCGGCGACGCGGCGGCGTATTCGCCGCTGGCCTGAACCCGCGTCCGGCCGTGCTGCGGTTCAGCACGGCCGGACGTGTTCGTTTTCAGCCCAGTCGCGGGAAGAGGGCGCGGGCGTTGGCGGAGTCGATCGCGCGGGATTGTTCGGCGGTCAGTCCGCTCTGAGTGTCGAGGATTTCGGTGAAGCGGGTGGCGACTGGCGTTGGGGCGTAAGGGAAGTCACTGCCGTAGAGGATCTTTGCGGGGTCGGCGAACCGGGTCAGCGCGCCGAACGCGTATTCGCCCGAGGACAGTGCGGTGTCCCAGTAGAAGCTGCGGAACCGGGCCAGGAGTTCGTCTTCGGTGGGCCCCGCAGGGTTCAACGCTGTCTGGACCTGGCAGAACCGCAGGGCCGCGTAGGGCACGAAGCCGCCCGCGTGCGAGAGGATGATGCGCACGTTCGGGTACCGTTCGGTGATCCCGTGGACGACCATGTGCACGGCGTTGCGGGTGGTGTCGAACGGATAGTCCACCATCGGCCCGGGAACCTCGGGCAGCACCGGGAGGAGCGGGTGCCCCGGGTGGATGAACACCACGGCGCGGCGCCGGTCCAGCGCTTCCCACAGCGGCGCGTACCGGTCGTCGCCGAGGTAGACGCCGTCGTAGTTCGACAGCAGCACCACGCCGTCGACGCGCAGCTGGTCGAAGGCGTAGTCGACTTCGGCGACCGCGCCGTCGACGTCCGGCAGCGGGAGAGTCGCGAAGTTCCCGAACCGGTCCGGGCGCTCGCGGACGAGTCCGCCGGTGTAGTCGTTGACCCGCCGCGCCATCTCGCGCCGCGCCGTGCCCTCCCAGCCCGCGACGCTCGGGGCGGTCAGCGACAGCACGCTCGTGGCGATGCCGTTGGCGTCCATGAAGGTCAGGTGGTCGTCCGGCGTCCACTGTGGAACGGTCCAGCCTGAGGGGTCGCCGCCGTGCTGGGCGAGGGACTCGCCCCAGAAGGGAGGGACCAGGTGGGTGTGGACGTCGATGCGTTCGTGTGCGCTCATGACTCCACCGTCTCTCCCCGGCGCCGGCGGCGGGAGGGGGAGGATCCGATCCCCCTCCCCCGGAGTCTTTGCTGATGGCGCGCGATCCTCGGCTGGCGCAGCTCGGGGCGTTCCTGCACGCCCGCCGCGACGAGGCCCCGCCGCCCGCCTCCGAGACGGGCCGACGGCAGGTGCCGGGTCTGCGCCGCGCGGAGGTCGCGGCTCGGGCGTTCGTCAGCGACGAGTACTACACCAGGATCGAGCAGGGCCGGGTCCTGCCCAGCGCCGACGTGGTCCGCCGCGTCGCCGCCGCCCTGGAACTCGACGACGACCAGACCCGCTACGCCCTGGACCTCCTCGCCGACCCGGTCGCCCTGCCGGAGGATCCGGAGCCGAGCGATCCGCTGCGCCGCCTGGTCGAGCGGATGGGCGACGTGCCCGCCCTCCTCGTCGGACCGGCCACCGCGATCCTCGCCTGGAACCCCGCCGCCGCCCGACTGCTCACCGACTTCGGCGCGACCCCGCCAGCGCAACGCCGCTTCGTCCAGATGGTGTTCACCGACCCCGTCCTGCAAAGCCGGTTCACCGACCTGGAAGCCATGCAGCGCACCGTGATCGGCGTCGTCCGCGCCAGCACCCCGGCAGGCCCGCCCACCGGAGACTGGATCGACGACCTGCTCCGCACCAACCCCGACTTCAAAACCATGTGGGAACGCAACGACGTCGTCCGCCCGCACACGCACCTCCGTGTGCGGCTCCGACTGCCGGGCGGAGTCGAGGAGACGGTGGACCAGGTGGTGCTGCAGGTGGTCGACGATCCCCATCAGCGGCTGATCGCGTTCGTCCCGGCCGGGTAGAAAGCCTCCGCCGGAGCCAGGGCTCACGGGCCGGGACAGCCGCTGCGGACGCGCAGTCGGCTTCGCCGCCCGGATCTCGCCCGCGAACACCACTTTCGCCGCGGGCCCCGTCGGCGGCCGCCTCCCGCACCGGCGGGCGAGGACGGCGGCGATGCCCGTCACGCGCCAGGCCGGTCCTCGCCGTCGGCCGGCGCCGAGTCGGCGATCCTGTTGATCGCCTTGGACACCGCCAGGGTCGCGTGCACCTGGGCCTCGGCGGTCTTGTTGCTTTCCATGGCTTTCACCGCCGCTTCCTCATGCCCTTCCGAATCATTGCGAATTTTCTTCTCGTTCATTTCCTCTCCAGATTTCCGGCCCCCGGTACAAGTTTTCCATAATGCACTTCGGTAAACCACTCAACCTTCGCTTTCACGCAGAATAACGCCCGCTTCACCCGGATGGCCGCACCCGGACGCAAGGAAGCTCACAGTAAGGCGCGGCGACCGCACAAGCGAAAGAGCCGTACCGCCATTGCGGGAGCAGAACCGCGCGAGGGACACCGCAACCGGATGGCAGACGCACCCGAAAACGCTCACAGTCTCGATTTCGCCGAATTTCTCCCGGCAACGGTTCCCGCCCCGAGCCTAGGCGGATTTGCATTCCCGCGTCGCCCGCAATTCAGTCGCGCATCCGTACGCGGAAGCCGCCTCGAAAGAGTGGCGCTTCGATTGATTCGTTGTGGCCGCGGGCGGTCCCTTGCCATAGTCGGCACGCTCGACGATCACCGAGGCGTCTCCGCGGAAGCGGACCCTTTTCCGGATTTCTGGAGTGGTTATGGTTGGCAGATCCCTGGAACTCGTTTCCTTCCGCACCAGCGGCGTCGCCGCGGGCGAAATCGTCGTGGCCGACCGGTTCGGCCATCCGCGCCGAGGCACGGTGCGATGCCCGACAGCGCCGCTTCTCGCCGAGCTTGCCTGCGGGCTCGGGTTCCGGGCACGGGTGGCCGGCGTGCACGCGGCGGAAGCGGAGAAGGTGGCCGGCGACGCGGTCGTCTGCGCGATGTCGTATCTGGACCATGACGGCAGACCGGCGGGATCGGCGGTGGCGGCCCGGATCGCCGACGAGCACGGGCGGGCGGCGGCGCGGGACCTGATCGGGCAGTGGTCGTCAGCGGTCCGCACCAGACGGCTTCTGCTCGCGGTGTCCGAAACAGGAGGGGAAACGGAGCGGGCGGTGGCGTCGGTGGCGGCCTCGGCGCGCGGATTCGCGCTGCTCGGCGACACCGTGCTGGTGGTCGGGTCGCCGGAGCCCGCCGCGGCGGTCGTCGCGTGCGCCCGGCGGGCCGAGGTGCGGGCAGCTGCGCCGGACCGCCCCGGGTCCCTGAGCGGGATCGATCCCGACCGGGTCTCCTACGTAGTGGCGCCGGAGACGCCCGTCGAGGAGGCGGCCGAGACGGTGAAGGCGTTGCGGCGCCGGTTTCCGCGATTGCGCGGACCGCATCCTCGCGAGTTCGGGTACGCAGCTTCCGATCGGCGCGAGGCGGTGCGCTCGGTGGCCGCCGCCAGCGACGTGCTGCTGATCTGCGGTCCGGAAGGCGCGTGGGCGGGCGAGGAACTGCTCGGATGGGCCGGGGGAATCTGCCCGGCGCACCGGGTCGGCAGGCTCGCGGACTTGCGCGCCGGGTGGCTGTCCGGCGCGGCCACCGTGGGCATGGCCGTGGCGGGTCCCGCCGGGACGGAGATCGCCGAGGAGGTGGCGACGGCTTTGTCCGGTCTCGGGCCGCTCGCCGTCGTGCGCCGCCGCGTCGTCACCGAACCGCTCCGCGGCGCCGGGGAGATCCGGCCCCGAACCGGCATCGCGACAGGCCCCGCGCGTCAGGCCGCCGCCCGGCAGAGCTCGGCCGCTTTGTACGCCACCGCGCGGGCGGCGGAATAGCCGGCGTGCGGCCGAAGGCGGGCCCGCAGCGTGGCCAGCGCGGTGTCGGCGCGCCGGGAGCACAGGTGGGGGTAATCGTCGAGGAATTCGTTCCACGACTGGCACGCGCGGTCCAGCTCGCCGGTGTCGAGGTGCAGTTCGGCCAGCCGGGCCAGGGTGATCGCCCGGGCCCGGCGCTCCGTCGCGGACCGGTGGCGCAGGGAGCGGGTCAACGCGGAGACCGCGGCACGCCGCTCCCCCAGGCAGGCCCGGACGGCCGCGTGGTGGTGCGACAGGGCAGCGGAGTGATAGGAGCCCACCGGGACCGCGACGTCGCTCGCCTGGCCCAGGTAGGTTTCAGCGGCCCGCAGATGAGCCACCGCACGGCGATGGTCGGCCGTCGCGGCCTCGGCGACGGCGACTTGCCCGGTCAGGAAGGCCCGGGCGCGCGCGGGAGCGTGCCCGGGCAGCGCGCGCGCCGCCGCGGTCGCCAGGTTCACCGCCGGTGTCCGGTGGCCCAGCATCCGGGCCTGCACGCTCAACGCCCGCAACGTGATGGCGTACTGCACGGCGTCCCCGGCAGCGCGGGACAGGCGGGCGGCGACGAGGTAGTACCGCTGGGCGGCGCCGTGCGACTCGTCGTCGAAGCACAAGAAACCGCACAGATAGCACAGCTGGGCCGCGGTGACGAACAACTCGGTGCGCACGGCCGGCGCCGCGTCCGAGCGCAGCCAGGGTGCGACCGTGGTCTGCAAGTAGCGCACTAGAGCCGGGCGGGCATGCCCGCCGCCGAACATCAGATCGGCGGCGGAGAACAGTTCGAGCATCGCCTTCGCGGCGTCGAGTTCGGCGCGTTCGAGCTTGCCCGCGCCGTCCGCCGGGCGCGCCGTCGCCGCGACACCGGCCAGATCGGCCCAGCCGGGGACGGACAGAGCCGCCAGGCTGTAGACGCAGCCGGCGACAGTGCGACGGCTGGCCGCGCCGTCCTCGCACAGGTTCACCAGCTCAGCGGCGACGCCGGTGTGCCATCCCGGCGGAGGCGCGACGGACGCGGCGCGTTCCAGCCCGGTGTCCGCCGCCGTGACGCGGCGGCCCAGGCGGCGAGTGAACGCTTCGGCCACCAGCTCCGGCACCGGAGGGCGGGGCCGCGTTCCGGAAAGCCAATGGGCGACCCCGGTGCGGTCGTACCGCAGCCGCAGCCCCATCTCGGCGCCCAGTTCGTTGGTGTGGTTCGCCAGCGTCTGACCGGTCCATCCGGATTCGGCGAGCAGATTCCGGAGCACATGGTTCGGCGCCACCCAGGTCCCTTCGTCGACGACAGTGCCGCATCGTCCGGAGCCCCGGACGGTCTCGCCGGATACATCCGCTGCTTCGCGCTCGTGCGACCGGCGAAACAGGGTTCGGCGAAGTGTTCTGCCGGATAGTTACCCGCTGGAACCCCGGTTCAACTGCGCCATCCGGGTGTGCCTCGCCGGGCGTTCGCCGTCGCGGCGAGATTTCGGGCGACGCCCGCTGGGGCCGTTCAACAGCGTCCGCGCGTGCAACAACCCGGGCACCGTCCGCGTATTGGCCGGCGATGCCGTCGCGGGCTTACTGGGAAGGGCAGTCCCGCCCGGCATTGAGGAGTTCCGATGACCACGATCCTGCTGGCCGGCGGGCCGGCTTCCCTCGACCCGGTCCGCACGCTGCCCGACGGGCGCCTCCCGCGGCGGCTGTCGGTGGACCACCGCAGCGGGCACGAGCATTTCGAACGCACCGACGGGCGCGACGTCGTCCGGGGCGAACTGGTCCGCGTGTTCCGCTGGAGCTACCGCACCGCGATCGCCGAATAGCGCGGAAACCGGTTTTCCCGCGCAGCCGCCCGGAATCGGGCACACAACGCGATCCTGATCTTTCCGACCGTTTTCCGTCTACTTGAGGAGTTCATCGCAGTGGCCAGCCGCCCGCAGCAGCACCCGGTCGCGATCGTCGGCATGGACTGCCGGTTCCCCGGCGGAGCCGACTCCCCCGGCGACTACTGGGCAGTTTTGGACGAGGAGCGCCATTTCTCCGCTCCGCTGCCCGCGAACCGCGGCTGGGACCTCGCGTGGCTGAACGATCCGGAGGCTTCCGCCACCGGCGCGACCCCGATCCGGCGAGGCGGGTTCTTCGATGACGTGAGCGGGTTCGACGCCGGCTTCTTCGGGCTCGCGCCCCGCGAGGCGACGCTGATGGATCCGCAGCAGCGGATGCTCGCGGAGAGCGTGTGGCGGGCGGTGGAGTCCGCGCGCATCCCGCCGCGTTCCCTCCGGCGCTCGCGCACCGGCGTCTACGTGGGCATCAGCGATTCCAACTACCACGCGGTCGGGGAGCCGGGCGGCGGAGCGAACGCGGACCTGGCGACCGGCAGCTCGATCAGCGTCGCCTCCGGCCGCATCTCGTACCTGCTGGACCTCCGCGGGCCGGCCCTTTCGGTGGACACCGCGTGCTCGTCGAGCCTCGTGGCCGCCCACACGGCGGTGCGGGCGTTGAGATCGGGCGAATGCGATCTCGCGATCGCTTCCGGCGTGTGCGTGCTCGCGACGCCCGACCTGCTGGTCAGATACGGCCGCGCGGGCGCGCTCACCGGGGACGGCCGGTGCAAGGCGTTCGCCGCGGAAGCGGACGGGTTCGCGCCGGCCGAAGGCGTCGTCTCGGTCGTGCTGATGCCGCTCCGGCGAGCGATGGAGACGCGACGCCCGGTGCTGGCAGTCGTCCGCGGCAGCGCGGTCAACCACGACGGTGCCGAGGCGGGGCTGACCGTGCCCTCCGGCCCCGCCCAGCGGGCCCTGATCGCCGAGGCGCTCGACGACGCCGCGCTGAGCCCCGGTCAGGTCGACCTGGTGGAAGCGCACGGCACCGGCACCAAGGTGGGCGACCCGATCGAAGCCCGCTCGATCCAGCTCGCCTACGCCGCTTCCCGCGACCCCCGGCTGCCGGTGTGGATCGGGTCGGGCAAATCCAACGTCGGGCACACGCAGCAGGCGGCGGGACTGGCCGGCCTGGCCAAAGTCGTCCTCGCGATGGCCAACGAACGCATGCCCGCCACCCTCCACGCGGGCAACCCGACGTCCGATGTGGACTGGTCGGCGGGAAGCATGGTGCTGCTCCGGGAAGCACGGGACTGGCCGCGCGGCGACCGGGTGCGCCGCGCGGGCGTCCTGTCCTACGGCATCGGCGGGACGAACGCCCACCTGATAGTGGAGGAACCGCCGGAGACCGCCCCGCGCCGCCGAGCGCACTCCGCCCGCGGCCCGGGACGGGCACCGACGCTGTGGCCGTTGTCCGCGGCCTCGGACCGTGCTTTGCGCGAGCAGGCCGCCTCCCTCGCCCAGTGGGTGCGCGCCGCTCCCTCCGCTGTTCCCGCCGACATCGGGCATTCCCTGGCGACCACCCGAAGCGCGTTGCCGGAGCGGGCCGTCGTGCGCGGCGAGGACACGCCGGAACTGCTCGCCGGGCTGAATTCGCTGGCCGCCACCGGAAACGTGCCCGAGCGGGCCGGCGCGCGGGCCCGGGCGCACGACGACGCTTCGCCGGTGTTCGTGTTCCCCGGGCAGGGAGCGCACTGGGCGGGCATGGGCGCCCGGTTGTGGGACGAGTCCCCGGTGTTCGCCGAGGCGCTGCGCCGCTGCGCGAAGGCACTGGCCCCCTGGGTCGACTTCGACGTCGTGGACGTGCTGCGCGGAGCGGGCGGCTCGGCGCTGGAAAGCTCCGAGGTGGTCCAGCCCGCGCTGTTCGCGATGTATGTGTCCCTGGCGGAAATGTGGGCGGCGCAAGGGGTTCGTCCTTCTGCGGTGATCGGGCACAGCCAGGGCGAGATCGCCGCCGCACAGGTCTCCGGCGCGCTCTCTCTCGCGGACGCGGCCCGGGTGACGGCCGTGCGCAGCAGAGCGCTGCGGGCGATCGCCGCGACCGGTGCCATGGCTTCGCTCGCCCTGCCCGCGCAGCGGGCCGAAGCGTTGCTCGGCCGCTGGCGCGGCGCACTGGAAGTCGCGGCGGTCAACGGCCCGGCCGCCACGACCGTGGGCGGGGACGCCGACGCCGTCGACGACTTGCTCCGGCACTGCGACGCGGAAGGCGTCCGGGCACGGCGGGTGGCCGTCGACTACGCGTCGCACTGTTTCCACATGGAACCGCTCAGCGAAGAACTGCCCGCGCGGCTCGCCGGCCTTCGGCCGCGAGTCCCCGACGTCCCGGTGTTTTCTTCGGTGCCCGGGGAAACCGGAACCGGCCCGCTGATGAATCCCCGCTACTGGTACCGGGGCCTGCGCCGCACCGTCCGGTTCGACCAGGCCGTCCGGCGCGCGCTGGAGAGCGGGCACCGGCGGTTCGTCGAGGTGTCCCCGCACCCGATGCTGGTGAGCCCGATCCGGGAGATCGCCGCCGATCTCGGGGTCGACGCGAGCGCGGTGCCGACGCTGCGCCGCGGCGCGGGCGGCGGCGAGGAGTTCGCGGACGCGGTGGCGGCGGCGTGGACCGCCGGCGTCCGGGTGGACTGGTCCCGGCGGTACCCGGACGCCGAGGAGGTGGATCTGCCGACCTACCGGTTCCAGCGGACCAGCTACTGGATTCCGGGGAAGTCCCGCGCGCCCGGCCCGGCGCCGGCCGGCGGGCACCCGTGGCTGACGGCCCCGACCGACCTTCCGGACGGTTCCGCGGTGCACACCGGGCAGCTGTCCTCGGCCGCTGAACCGTGGCTGGCCGACCACGCGGTGTTCGGCGGAGCCCTGCTGCCGGCCGCCGCCATGGTGGACCTGCTCCTCCACGCCGCTTCCGAACGCGGGCTCAGCCGGCTGGAAGACGTCGCGCTGCACGCGCCGCTCCCGCTCACCGACGATCCCGCGGACATCCAGGTGCATGCCGGAGCACCGGACCGGCACGGGCGGCACCCGCTCAGCCTGCACTCGCGCGCCCGCCACCCCGGGGCGCCGTGGATCCGCAACGCCGTAGCCGTCGCCGTCGAGCACGAAAACTCCCAGCACGACGACGCTGTCCCCTGGCCGCCCGACGACGCCGCTCCCGTCGACCTGGCGGAGCACTACCGGACGCTGGCCCGGAAGGGTTACCAGTACGGACCGTCTTTCCGCGCCATGACCGCGGCCTGGCGCACCGGCGAGCGCGTCTCGCACACCGAGGCCGCATTGTCCGGCCGGCAACCGGCAGGCACCGGCTTCGTCGTCTGCCCGCCCCTGCTGGACGCCGCCCTGCACGGCTTGGCCCTCGACGGGAACGACCGGCAGATCCTGCTGCCCTCCGCGATCGACTCGATCACCGTGCACCGGCCGGGCGCCACGACGTTGCGCTCGGTTCTCGTCGAGAACTCCGGCCGCACGGACGTGCACTCCGCCGACGCTTCCGGCAGGGCTGTCCTCGACATCGAGGGCCTGCGGCTGCGCCCGGTCTCCGCCCGCGCTCTCCGCGCCGCGCACACCGCGGGCGATGCCCTCGCCTTCGACGTCTCCTGGCGCACCGTCGAACCGCCCGCCGCCGCTCCCGCGCCGAATCGCTGGGAAGCCGTCGGCTCTCGCGACGATCTGCCCGCGTCAGCGGTCCACGGCAGCATGGCCGAGCTGATCGCCGCGCTCGCCGCCGGCGGACCGCCGCCCGAGGTGGTCTGGCTGGACTGCCGCGGCCCGGTTCGCGAGGCCCCGGACGCGGCGCGGGTCCGGGAACGGCTGAACCGCACGATGGCCGACGCCCAGGCGTTTCTGGCCGAACCGGCGCTGGCGCGCTCCGTGCTGGTCCTGCTGACCCGCCAGGCCCACAGCACGTCGTTCGGCGAGCCGGTCGACGACCTCCCGGCGGCGGCCTGCGCCGGCCTGCTCGGCTCGGTCCAGAACGAGCACCCCGGCTCGGTGCGGCTGATCGATCTCGGCGACGCGCCCCCGGACCCGGCGGTGCTCGCGGCCGCCGTGGCCGCGGACCGGCCGCGGATCGCGGTGCGCGGCAAGCAGTTCCTGGTACCGCGGTTCCGCCGCGCGGACCACGACGCGCTGGCGCTCCCGCCCGGCGGCTCGCCGTGGCGGCTGGCAGCCGCCTCCTCGCACACTTTCGAGGACATCGCGGCGGTCGGCGCGGCGGAGCTGTGCGCCCCCGCGGGCGAAGGGAAAGTCCGGGTGCGGGTCGCGGCGGCCGGCGTGAATTTCCGCGACACGCTCGTGTGCCTCGGCATCCTCCGCGCGGACCACCTCGGCTGGGAGGTCGCGGGCACGGTCGCCGAGACCGGCCCCGGTGTCGCCGGAACGCGCGCGGGCGACCAGGTCATGGCTTTCACCGGGCAGAACGGCGGCTACGCCTCCACTGTCGAAGTGGACCACCGTTACGTTTTCCCGATCCCGCGCGGGTGGACTTTCGCCCAGGCCGCAAGCGTCACGGTCGCGTTCGTCACCGCCTATCACGCGCTGCACGACCTCGCCGGGGTACGCCGCGGCGACAAGGTGCTCGTGCACGCGGCGGCAGGCGGAGTAGGCGCCGCCGCTGTCCAGCTCCTTCGTGCCTGCGGCGCGGAGGTTTACGCCACGGCCAGCCCGGCGAAGCACGATCTCGTCGCGGCGGAGGGTGTCCCGCCCGGCCGCATCGCCGACTCTCGCTCCCTCGCGTTCGAACCGCGGCTGCGCGAAGCGAGCGGCGGCACCGGATTCGACGTGGTGCTGGGCAGTCTCGCCGGAGAATTCGTGGACGCGTCGCTGCGGCTGGTGCGCCGAGGAGGCCGGTACGTCGAAATGGGCGCGCGGGACGTCCGCGATTCCGGCGAGGTCGCCGCCCGGCACCCCGGCGTCGCCTACCACGCGTTCCGGCTGCTGGACCATCCGCCGCAGACGTTCCGGCGGGCCTTCGCCGCGCTTCTCCCGATGTTCGAAGAAGGGATCCTCCGGCCGCCGCCCGCCCAACGGTGGGGCGTCCGCTACGCGCGCCAGGCACTGCGCCGGCTCAGCCAGGGCCGTACCGCGGGCAAAGCGATCCTGGCCCTGCCGCGAGAACTCGCCTCGGACGGGACCGTTCTCGTCACCGGCGGCACCGGCGCCCTCGGCGGGTTGCTGGCCGGCCACCTCGCCGCCGCGCACCGCGTACGGCACCTGCTGCTGGTCAGCCGCCGCGGCGCCGAAGCGCCCGGAGCCGAGGACCTCCGCCGCAGGCTGGCCTCGCTCGGCGCCTCGGTCTCGTTCGCCGCCTGCGACACGGCCGACCGGGCGAGCCTCGCCGCCGTGCTCGCCGGCGTTCCCTCCGCGCACCCGCTGACCGCGGTCGTGCACGCCGCGGGAGCGCTGGACGACGGCCTGTTCGCCCAGATGACGCCCGAACGGCTGGACACCGTGTTGCGCGCCAAGACGGACGCGGCTGTCAACCTGCACGAGCTGACCCGGGACCTGGACCTGCGGGCGTTCGTGCTCTACTCCAGTCTGGTGGGCGTGACGGGCGCGCCTGGACAGTCCGCCTACGCCGCGGCCAACGCCTTCCTCGACGCACTGGCCCACCACCGCCGACAGCTCGGGTTGCCGGCCGTCTCCATCGCCTGGGGCTACTGGCGCGAGGAAACCTCGCTGACCGCCCGGCTCGGAACCACGGACTGGGCTCGCGTGGCCCGGCAAGGGTTCGCCCCGATGGCCGCCGAGCAGGCCCTGAGCGGTTTCGACGCCGCGGTCGAACTCGACCGGCCCGCGGTGGTCGTCACCGCGCTGCGAGAACTCGGCCGAGAAGCGTCGGAGCTGCTCTCCGACCTGCCTCGGCCAACCCGGCGCGGCACCGCCGTCGACAGCGAAAGCGACGACGACACGGACCTCGCGGCTCTTCTCGGCAAACCCGCCGGAGAACGGCTGGACGCGCTCAGCGAGCTGGTGCGCACCCACGCCGCCGCCATCCTCGGCCACTCCGGCCCCGGCGACGTGCGGCCGGACCAGCCCTTCCCGCAAGCCGGTTTCGATTCCCTCGCCTCGGTCGAACTCCGCACCAGGCTCGCCAACGCCGTCGGCGCCCGGATCGCGGCCACCGCCCTGCTCGACCACCCCACTCCCGTGTCGCTGGCCCGGCACCTCGACACCGTTCTCGGCGGCGCCGCCGAACCGCGGAGCACCGCCGCCCAGCCGGAGTCATTCGTCTCCACCGTCCTGACCGCCTGGCGCGACGGCGACGAGGCGCGGGCGCGCCGTCTGCTCGACGCGGCGGCGCGGCAGCGGCCGGCCGGCGGGCTTCCCGCGCCCGCTTGGCAACGGCTCACCTCGGCTCCGGCTCCGCTCCGGATGGTGTGCGTGCCTCCCATCATCACCTCGGACGTCGCGTCGCCCTACGACCGGCTCGCCGCGGATCTCGAAGGCTCCGGCGAACTGTGGACCGCGCGGCTGCCGGGATTCCTCGAAGGCGAACCGGTGCCCGGCAGCCTCGCCGACCTGTGCGAGACGTGGGCGCGGGAGCTGCCGGGAGACCCGGCCGAGCCGCTGTTCCTGCTCGGGCATTCGTCGGGCGGCCTGCTCGCCCACTGCCTCGCGGAAGTCCTGCGGCAGCAAGGAACAACAGTGCGGGGGCTCGTCCTGCTCGACTCCGTCAGCCCGGCCGCGGCGCCGGACTCGGTCGTGCGGGAGACCCTCGGCCGGCTGGCCCGGGCCGCCGCCGCGCTGAGCCCGGCCGCCCTGACCGCCTTCCACCGCTACGAACGGCTGCTCAACGCCTGGTCCCTCGCACCGTCGAAGGCGCCCGTCTTGTTCGTCCATCCGCACGACAGCCGGCTGCACGATCTCTGGCCGGGCCAGCGGGACGCGCACGCCGTCAGCGGCACCCACCTTTCCATGATCGAGGAACACGCACCGGAAACCGCGCGCGCCATCCGCCACTGGCTCGGCCGCCAGCGCCCCGGCCGCGCCGCATAAGGAGAAGACCCCATGGGAACCCCTGATTCCGTTGCCCCGCACAGTCATCCCGCGAAGCCGGACCTGCTTGCGGAAGACCTGGTCGGCACCTGGCTGCTGGACGAACTGTGCCTCTCGCGTCAGCGGCGGAGCGTGCGGCCGCGCTGCCGGGGAACGCTGCTCTATACCTCCTCCGGGCACTTCTCCGCCACGATCCACGTTTCGTCCCGCCGGATTCCTCAGGTCGGCAAATCCCTCGGCTACACCGGGACCTACACCGTGGAGCGAGGAGTCGTCACCCACCACGCCCTGGTCGCGACCTGGCCGTTCGGCGCGGGAAGCAGGCAACTGCGCTGGGCCGCGCTGATCCCGGGCGACGCTTCGGCCGATGTGCTGCGGCTCAGCGGCGATCCGGAGCGGCCAGTGCAGTTCCTGCTGACGTGGCACCGGGTCGCGCACGCCGGGTGACGAGAACGTGCCTTCCGCTACGGGCGCGTCCCGCCGCCGGAGCTTCCCGGAGCGGTCAGCGACCACAGGACCGACTCCTCGACCGGCACCGCGTCGGCACCGTCGTCGCCCCATCTCGCGCCTTCGTCGCAATCCGCCCACAGCAACCTGGTTCGCCAATGCAGTGCGGCCTCGTACGTGACGCCCATCGCGCCGTGCAGCTGGTGCGCGGTTTGAGCGATGCGCGGGACCGCAGTCGCGGCGACCTCGCGGGCGGTGGCCAACGCGAAGGCGAGTGCGCCGTCGTCGCCGGAAAGGCGGGACCGCACCTCGTGCGTGACCGTTTCCAGTTGCCGGACATCGACTTTCAGGTGTCCCAGTGTGGTCCGCACCGCGGGGATGGCGATCAGCGGCTTGCCGAACTGGACGCGTTCGGTCACGTACCGCCGGGCTTCGGCGACCGCGCCCTGGGCCGCGCCGAGCATCTCCTGGAGCCGGAGGACTTCGGACAACGCGGTGAGCCGCAACGGGATTTCCGTCGGTGGCAGCAGGGAATACGGCCGGTCCGCGAGATCTCGTCCGGCTTCGGCGAACGCGCTGCCGTCGGCGGCGACGTGGACGTCCGCGATCGGCGCCCAGATTCCTTGCGCGGCCGGGTGCACGGCGATGGCGTCCACTGTGGACAGCGGCGTCCCGGCGCGGGCGACCAGCGTCTGGCGGAGCGGGAGCGCGATCCCGCCGCGGCCAAGGGCCGTGACCGCGCCGCAGGCCGCATCGATGAGATCTCGTTCCGGTGCGTCGGCGCGGAGGTCGTCCAGGATGGCGGTCCAGCCGAGCCTGGCGGCGATCCGCCACTGCTCGCGCAGGTCGCCGGGTCGTTCCCAGCCCGCGATCACCTCGCTGACCGAGGCGTCCAGGTCGGCTTCCAGGGTGTGCGTGGTCATCAGTTGTCCCTAGCGATCATCGACAGCATGACGGGGGCGGCGCCGCCCCGGATGCCTGAGGCGGGCGAGGCGGCGAGCGCCTGGTCGTAAAGCGCGCGTACGGCCGGAGCGGCGCGCGGCATCAGTGGCCGAGCCCATTCGACGACGCTCAGCTCGAACTGGTGGCCGAGGTATTTGCTCGTCGCGGCGGGCACGACCGGGGAGCCGCCCGCGTCGAGCACCTGCGCGGTCTCCAGCACCCAGGCGCGCAGGATCTGCAACCGCGCGGCCAGTGCGCGCAGTCCACGCCGGGCGGTGTCGTCGGCGAGTCCCGCGGCGAGCACGGCGGACAGCAGCGGATAGGTCGAGAGGAATCGTTCCGGGCCGCCCCGTTCGAACGCGAGCTGCCCGACGACCTGCCGCCAGCCCTCGCCGACACGGCCGATCACCCACCGCTCGGGAACGGCCACCTCGTCCAGGACGACCTCGTTGAAGTGGTGTTCGCCGCGCAAGTCCAGGATCGGCGTGACGGTGATCCCCGGGGAATCCAGCGCGACGACGAACTCGGTCAATCCGTCGTGGCGGTCGGCTTCCCGGGAAGTGCGGGCGAGGACGTACAAGTGGCTCGCCCGGTGCGCGCCGCTGGTCCAGATCTTGCGCCCGGTGATGCGCCAGCCGTCGCCGTCTCGGACGGCGGACGTGCGCAGCGACGCCAGGTCCGAACCGGCGTCGGGCTCGCTCATCCCCAGCGCGAAGGTGCATTCCGCGCGCGCCAGCGGCGGACAGAACTCCTCTTGCAGCTCGGGGCTGCCGTGTCGGAGCAGGGTCGGCCCGATCTGCCGTTCTCCCACCCAGTGCGCGGCGAGCGGAGCACCGGCGCGCAGCAGTTCCTCGGTGACGACGAGCCGGTCGACCGCCGTCCCGCCACCGCCGCCGAGGCGCTCGGGCCAGGAAACGGCCAGCAGCCCGGCTTTGCCGAGTTCGCGGCTGAAATCCAGGTCGTAGGAGCCCGCCCAGGAATCGCAACGCGGGGTGAACGGGTGGGCGGCGAGGAAATCCCGCACGCGGCGGCGAAGCTCTTCGGTCATCTGGCTCACTCTCCGAGGTAATGCGCCGGACGCTTGCCGGCGAACGCCGCGAGCGCTTCGGCGGAATCTGCGGTCGACTGGACGACGGCTTGGTGCGAGGCGATCAAGTCCAGCGAGGTCCGCAGATCCGCGTGTTCTCCCGCGCGCACCGCACGTTTGATCAGCTCGACGGCGACCGGCGGCCGGGACGCCAGTGTCGCGGCGAATTCCCCGGCCCGCACCAGAAGCCGGTCGTGCGGGCAGGTCTCGTCCGCCAGCCCCCAGGCCAGCGCCTGGTCCGCGTCGACGAACTCGCCGGTCCACAGCAGCCGCAGCGCACGCGACCGGCCGACGATCCGCGGCAGGTAATGGCAGCCGCCGTCGCCGGGGACGAGGCCGACCCGCACGTACCCTTCCGAAAACCGGGCGCGCTCGGAGGCGATCCGGTAATCGCACATCAGGGCCATGTCCATGCCCGCGCCGACCGCGGCCCCGTTGACGGCGGCGATCAGCGGTTTGGCGAGGTCTTCCGCGGCCATGGCCACCGGGTGCACGTGCTCGGTCATCAGCCGCCTGCTGCCCAGCGGGGTGCGCGCCTGGCCGAGATCGCCGAGATCGGCTCCCGCGCAGAAGGCGTCGCCGGTTCCGGTGACGACGACGGCGCGAACCTGGTCGTCTGCTTGGAAAGCGCGGTACGCCTCGGCCCAAGCACGCAGCATTTCGCCGGTGAAGGCGTTCTTCTGCCGCGGCCGGTCCAGGACGATCCAGCCGACATGGTCCTCGACGCGGACGTCGAGACCGGGTGTGGACGTCATCACGACTCCTTCCTGATGGTGAAACGGGTTGCCGCCCAAGCAGGGCTTCGGCGTTCGAGGAAGGACGCGATCCCTTCCCTGGCCTCGGCACCGTCGCCGAGCCGCGCGGCGAGCGCCGCCAGCTCGCTCGCGTGGGTGCCGAAGAACTGTCGCGCGGCGGTCGTGGTCAGGTGTTTGGCGGCGGCGAGTGCCCCGGGCGCGGCGGAACGCAGCCCGGCGAGCACCGGTTCGAGCGCCTCGTCGACGTCGTCCGCGGCGAGCGTGATCAGGCCGATGCGAGCGGCCTCGGCGGCGTCGAAGCGTTCTCCGGTCAGGTAATAGCGAGAGGCGGCCCGCGAATCGACGCGCGGGAGCACAGTGGTCGACAAAACGGCCGGGGCGAGCCCGATGCGCACCTCGGTGAACGCGAAGCTCGCGGCCGGGCTCGCCGCGACGATGTCGCACGCGCCGAGCAGCCCGAGCCCTCCCGCCCTGGCATGCCCGGTCACGCGGGCGACCACGGGCTTCGGCATCTCGACGACCGTGCGCAGCAGACCGATCAGCTGTTCGGCGCTGAGCCCGGCGCCAGCGCGGGCTTCGGACAGGTCGATACCCGAGCAGAACGTCTCGCCGGTGTGCGTGAGCAGCACCGCGCGGACGGCCGGATCCTCGGCGGCTCGGCTCAGCCGCGCAGTGAGTTCGCCGACCAGCTTGACCGACAGGGCGTTGCGGTTGTGCGGCGAGTCGAGGACAAGGGTGGCGATTCCGTCCTCGTCGGTACGCCTCATGCGGCACTGACGCTTTCCCGGGACAGCGCGGGCAGCCGCCGCTGGTCTCGTTCCGGATTGATCAGCACCGTGCCCACGACCGCGCCCGCCAGCAACAGCGCGCCGCACACCCCGAATCCCGCCGCATAACCGTTTCGCGCGGTGAGGAAACCGCCCATCACGAGCGGCGCGAACACCCCGGCCGAAGTGGCGACGGCGGTCGTCGCGGCGGTCACGGCGAGACGGCGTTCCGGCGGAACCAGCTCTCCGATCAGCAGCCACACCATCGGATAAAACGCGCTCGGCAGGCCGAACGCGACCGCGATCAGCACGATGGCCGTGACCTTTTCCGTGTGCGGAAAGAGAATCATCGCGATTCCGGAGACGGCGAGCAGCGCCATCCCGGGCAGGCAGTACGCGCGGCGGCTGCCCGCTCCCCGGCGGCGGAACCTCGTGGAAACCGCGCCCATCACCAGGATCACGACGGTCGCGAGCAAGGACGGCAGCGCGGAGAGCGTGCCCGCCTGCTGAGACCCGAGCCCGAGCCCGGACGACAGGTAGCGGGGCAGGAAACCCAACGCGGTGGTAGTCGCCCAGAACGCGACGAAACCCGCGAGGACCGCGCCGAGCACCGTTCCCGACCGGAAAAACACCCGGTACGGCACCGGTTCGCGGCTCGCGCCGGACGGCACGGCCGACTTGGAGTAAGGACCGTCGTTCGCGAACAACAGCCACGCTCCGGCCCACACCACCGAAAGCGCGAACAGGACGCCGAACGCGGTCCGGTAGCCGAAGTCCGCGATGATCCAGCTCAGCAACGGCGCGCTCGCCACGACGCCGAGAGTTGGTCCAATGTGGACCAATGCGTTGGGCAAGGCCCGGTCGCGCGTGGGGAACCAGCCGTAGACGGTGTGCGTCGCCGCGGGCACCGCGGGCCCTTCCGCCGCGCCGAGCGCGATCCGCGAAGCGATCAAGGCGCCGAAACCGAGGCCCGCCGCCATGGGCAACGCGGTCAGTCCCCAGATCAGAGCGAGCACGGCCATCACCCGGGTCGTGCGGCGTTTCGCGGCGGCGAACCCGACGACGATGCCGGAAACGCTGAACAGGAAATAGAAACTGGACTGTACGAGGGCGTAGTGCTCCTCGCCGAGGCCGAGGTCTTTCATGATCGGCACGGCGGCGAGCCCGACGACGGTCTTGTCCGCGTAGTTGATCAGCAGGAACAGCAGCACGAGCGCGGTGACGGCCCACGCCCTCCCGGGACGCGGGGCGAGGGGTTCGGATGACGCCATGGATTCTCCGTAAGGGACGACGACGTTGTCGTGGGACGGGCCCGGTTCAGCCGAGCCGGGCCGGGTCGAAGCCCGCTTCGGCCAGCACCTGCTCGGTGTCCGCGCCGACGGGCGGAAACTGCCGGTAGATCCCGGGCGGGGTCCGGGAGTAGCGCACCGGCGGGGCCACGAGACGGCAGGCGCCCTCGGTCGGGTGCCGCACCGTCCGGACTAGACCGCCTTGCCGGGCGTACTCGCTCTCGGCCGCCTCCTGGAGGCTGTACACCGGATGCGCGGGAATGCTGACCCGGTCGCAGAACTCCTGCCACTGCGCGGAAGTGAACTGCGGAGTGAGTTCGCGGACCTGGCCGTACAGGTCGTCTGCGTGCGCGACGCGGGCCGGCATGGTCGCGAAGCGCGGATCGGCAGACAGCTCGGGACGGCCCGCGTGGGCGAAGAAGTCGCGCCAGTTGCGGTCGTTGTAGGGCAGGATGCACATCCACCCGTCGGCCGTGCGGCACGCCCGCCGCTGCTTGCTCAGCACGCGCGGGTAGCCGTAGCCGGGCTCCTCCGCCGGTTCCAGCGAGGCTCCGGCGAGGTGCTCGACGAGGTTGAACGCGATCATGGTGTCGGCCATCGGCACCTCGACGTGCTGACCCTCGCCGGTGCGGTCGCGATGGCGCAGCGCGGCCAGCACGGACTGGACGATGAACAGGCCGCACACCTTGTCCGCCAGCACGGTCGGCACGTAATAGGCCTCGCCGGTGACCTGTTCGTTCAGCCAGACCAGGCCGGAGGCGGCCTGGAGGATGTCGTCGTAGGCGGCGTTGTCGCCGAGCGCCGAATCGCTCCGGAAACCCTGCGCGTTCACGTAGACGAGCCCGGGGCGGCCGGCCGCGACGTCGTCGTAGGCCAGCCCGAGCCTGCGCAGCGCGCCCGGCCGGACGTTGGTGATGAACGCGTCGGCAGTGTCCAGCAGCGCGAGCAGCGCGTCCCGTCCGGCTCCGGTCTTCAGGTCGAGGCACACGCTGCGCTTGTTGCGGTTGAAGTTCAGCGCCGCCCCCGCCATCCCCGGGTGGCGGCGCGGCTCGAAGTGCCGGGTCGGATCCCCGCCGGGAGCCTCGACCTTCACGACGTCCGCGCCGAGGTCGGCCAGCTGTGCGCCCGCGTACGGGCCCATGATCACCGTCGCCAGCTCGACGACCCGCACTCCGGTCAGCGGGCCGGTGGGCGTCCCGTCCATCCCTCGCACCTCCTGTGTCCTCGGCTGCCGGACCCAGTCAAGACGAGGTCATTCATCTGCCGCCAATACTTCTTGACCCGTTATCCATATGCTTGGGGATATGGATCTGACGACTCGCCTGCTGGAGCAGTTCGTCGTGCTGGCCGAGGAGGAGCACTTCGGCCGGGCCGCCGAACGCCTTTCGATGAGCCAGCCGCCGCTGAGCCAGGCGATCCAGCGCCTCGAACGCGGCCTCGGCGTGCGGCTGCTGGAACGCAGCACCCGGGCCGTGCGGCTGACCGCGGCCGGCGCCGCGTTCGCCCGCGACGCCCGGCATCTGCTCGAGGCCCAGCAGGCCGCCGTCGGCCGCGCGCGGCGGATCGCCGACGGCGCCGAGGGCGAACTGCACCTCGGCTTCATCAGCGGCATTTCCTACACGTTCCTGCCGCACGTGCTCCGGCTGACGCGGGACCGTTTTCCCGGGCTGCGCCTGCACCTGCACCAGAACACCTCGGCCGAACTGGCGTCGATGGTCCGTTCCGGCAGGCTCGACCTCGCCTTCGTGCGCGGCCCGCTCGCCGATCCGGACGGGCTCGACCTGCGCACGGTGGCGGCCGAACGGCTCGCCGTCGCGCTGCCCGCCGGACATCCGCTCGCCGAGCGCACCGCCGTGGGGCTGGCCGACCTCGCGGGCGAACACTTCGCGCTGCCCTCGCTGACCGCGCTGGCCGGGCTTGCCGAACAGGTCGCCGCCGCGTGCCGCGCCGCCGGTTTCGCCCCGCGCGACGGTGCCCGCGCGGACAGCCTCCCCGGCTTGATCAGCCACGTCGCCGCGGGAAGCTGCGTGTGCCTGGTCCCCGAACAGGTGCCCGCCGGGGCACTGCCCGGAGTGGTGTTCCGGACGCTGGAAACCACCCGCCGGGACGACGGCCTCGCACTGACCGTCGTCGCGGCAGTCCGTGCGGGACAACGGGATCCGGCCGTGGAACGGGTTCTGGCCCTGGCACGGGATTCCGCGCCTGGCTGATTCCGCCGTCGCTCAGAACAACGTCGCGGGCTCGATCGGCTCCGGCTCGGGCAAGGCGTCCAACTCAGGCGCCAACGCCCGGACGTCGTCATGGAACCGGCGGGCGAGCGCCGGTGCTTCGTCGTTGTCGGGAGTGTGCAAGAAAACCGTCGGCGAACGACCTTCGCGTAGCCAGCCCGAGACCACCTCGATCCACGGCCGCCATCCCTCGACGGTCTCATCCACCGAGTCCCGGCCCAGGTAGCGGACGACCGGCTGGTCGGTCAACGCCCGCGTCCGGCGCGGCAGCCGCGGTTTCTTGGCCCAGGCGTCCTGCTCGGCCTCGCTGGTCGGCGGACTCCGGAAGAAGACGGTGGTGTCGAACGGCACCCATTCGGCATCCGCGGTGGCGAGCGTCCCCTCCAGCGCCGAGGTCGCGCTGGCGTCCGTGAAGAACTCAGGGTGCCGAACCTCCACCGCGCGCCGGAGATTGCCGGGAAGACGGCGCAGGAAACGGCCGAGCGCGTCGACGTCGGAAGGGCCGAACGAGCCGGGCACCTGGGTCCACAGCACCGCCCGCTCGCCGAGGGGTTCGATCGCGTCCAGGAACGCCCGCATCTCGGTCTCGACCCCGGCGAACCGGCGCTCGTGCGTGACGGTCTTGGGCACCTTGACGACGAACCGGAAATCCGGGCCGGTCTGCTCCGCCCAGGTCTCGACGGTGGTCCGGGCGGGAGTCGCGTAGAAGGTGGTGTTGCCTTCGACCGCGTTGCACCAGCCGGCGTAGGCCCGCAGGCGCTCCTTCGCGGGCAGCGACTGCGGCAGGAACCGCCCCGGCCACGCCTTGTGCGTCCACATCGCGCAGCCGACATGAAGACGTGCCACTTCTCGTCCGCTCCCCTCGCTCGCAAGGGAAATTACTACCCGCGCGCGGTCACCCGTGGGTCCGGGGCCGGTAGTCGCCGTACTGCTGCCGGCGCGCGGGCCCCCGGCGGCGCAGCAGATGCGCGGGCACGTAGTGGCTGACCGGCCGCGACCACTGGTCGTCGGCGGTGACGAGCTGGTAGGTGACCCAGCCGAGCAGCCCGCCGTCCTCGCGGCGGGCCCATTCGAACAGCAGCCCGGGATGCTCGGTCTCGATCCGCAGCCCGGCCCGGTCGCGCGGAGCGAGGATCTCGGTGCCGAGCACGAGCAGCTTGCGCACGCCCACCCACACCGGAATCGGCGGATCCACTCTCCGCACGGTCGACGGCCACTCGCTCACCTCAGGTCACCCGCTCGCTTCCCCGTTCTCAGGCCGCCCCGATTCCCGGCGACCCGAGACGGGAGTCGAACATGTGTTCGCACGGGAAGTCAAATGGGACTGGACAACGAAGCGCGGCCGAGAGCTTCGCGCATCCGCGCCCGCCCTGCACGGCCGGGGATTCCGGGAGGACCGCGATGTGCGCGACGGCACACGCGGAAGCACCCGGCGGCGCCCGCCGCGACCGGGGGCAGTTTTGTCCATTGTGGACCCACCGGTTGCGGCACGGTCGATCGCGACGCGCCGGCGCCCTCCGGTTCCCTCGGCCACGCGGCTGCCCCGCTTGATTTACCCCGCACGGTGCGGGCAAACTTCGGGCTGCCGCCAGGTCCCCGCGGCAGCCCGGCCGAGTTCCGCCCGGGCTGCTTGCTCCCCGAGCGTCTCGTAGGGTGGAGGGTCTGGGATGTCCGGCGGCGCGAAAGGGGCCACGACGGTGGAGGGCCAGCACCGGCAGCCGCTGT
Source organism: Amycolatopsis sp. NPDC004079 (assembly GCF_040610415.1). Lineage (NCBI taxonomy): Bacteria > Bacillati > Actinomycetota > Actinomycetes > Pseudonocardiales > Pseudonocardiaceae > Amycolatopsis > Amycolatopsis sp. NPDC004079. The sequence continues at coordinate 292,144 of NZ_JBEXMH010000002.1, forward strand.
GGAAGGCGATCGCCGCCGTGCCCGACGCAGCAGGCAGCCGTGACAGCTGGGCCCAGGGCGTGTGCCTCGCTTGTGTGGAGACGATGGACCAGGTCGACGCGGCGATCCTGTCGCTGCGGGCGGACCGGCGGTCGGAAGAGGTGCTGGGAGCCAGCGACTCGTGGGCGGCCCGGCTCGCGGAACTGGAGTACACCGCCGGGGAGGGGCCGGGGGCGGAGGCCTTCGAGACCGGACGTCCGGTGCTGGTTCCGGACCTGCTCGCCGACCAGGTGCGCTGGCCCGGGTTCGCCCAGACCGCGCTCGCGGCCGGGCTCGGCGCGGCCTTCGCCTTCCCCCTGCAGTTCGGCGGCATCCGGCTCGGCACCCTCGAACTCGCCCGGCTCCGCCCCGGCGGACTGACCAGCGCCGAGGCGAGAGACGCCGCGCTCGCCGCCGACCTGACCACCGCGGCGCTGCTGCAGCAGTCCCGCGAGGCCGAACGCGCCGGGCGGGAATTCGCCCCGCGCACGGTGCTGTCCTACCAGGACGTGCACATCGCCACCGGCATGCTCGCCGCCCAGTTGCGGATCAGCCTCGACGACGCGTTCGCCCGGCTGCGCGCCCACTCCTACAGCACGAACCGATCGCTCCTCGACGTGGCCAGGGACGTGCTGGAGCGCCGTATCACCCTTGAGGAGTCGTCCGAATGAACCATCCCACCGACGAGAACGCCGGCCGCAGGACGCCGGACAGACACATCGGCCTCCTGCCCGCCGACGCGCCCGCGGCGCTGGCCGCGATCACCTCCCGCGTGGTCGGCAAACCGGACAACGCCTCAGTGCTGCGCCTGATCACCGAAGTCGGCACCGGGCTGCTCGGCGCGCGCGGCGTCGGGGTCCTGCTGAAGGACCCGCGCGGCGAGCCCGCCGTCGTCGCGGCCTCGGACGAGTCCACGCAATTCGTGGAGCTGCTGCGAACCGACCTCCGCCGGGGACCGTGCGTCGACTGCATCGCGACAGCCGCCGTGGTCGCCGTCCCCGACCTGACCCTCGAACGGGACCGCTGGCCGGGCTTCGCCTCCGCGGCGCTGGAGGCCGGGTACCAGGCCGTGGTCGCGGTGCCGCTGCGCCTGGACGGCGAAGCGGTCGGCGGGTTCACCCTGCTGTTCGCCGCGCCGACCGAACCGCAGCCGTGGCAGCTGGCGCTCGCGCAGGTCGTGTCGGACCTCGCGGTGCTGGCCCTGGTCCAGGAAACCGGCCAGCGCCGCGCGGACCGGCTGTTCGAGGCCACCCTCGCCACGCTGAACGACCGGATCCAGCACAGCCAAGCCGTCGGGATGGTCGCCGGGGCCCTCGGCACCGACCCGGAAACGGCCCGCGCACTGGTCAACGGGTATGCGGTCCGCCACGCCCGGCCGCTGCGCGACGTCGCCCGCGCGCTGACCGACCGCACCCTCGACCCGGCCGACCTCGCCGGCTAGGCCCAGCCCCAGTAGTCCGGATCGGCCCCGCTCTCGGCCGCGTCGTCGGCGGCCGCGGTCACGCGCGCGGCTTCCGCCCCGTTCCCGCCCGCGCCGCGGGCCAGGACGCGCACCGCCTCCCCGGCGTCGCATCCGTGTGTGCACTGGAGAATGCCGACCGCCTCGCCGATCGTCGTCCGTTCCGCCAGCGACGCGCTCAGCAGCCGGGCCGCCGCGGTGCACGCGGCGTCGTCGAGACGCTGAGGGGACATGCCCCTACCGTCCTCTCCCGTTCCGGCGCACGCCAGTACCCCGCGAGAGCGGACGGAGCGAACCGCCGGCGTCCCGCATGCGCGGACCGCGAGTTCCGTGGAACGGGACGGCGGGTTGCTCCGAAGTGATGAACCTTGGACTCTATCGCCTGACGACACGGGGGCGCACCATGGAGCTTGGCACCGACCGGACGCACTCCCCCGACTCCAGCGGGAAGCAACCATGCCGAATTCGCGGGTTCCCAGTCCCGCCGCCGTCGAGGCGGCGGTGGCGGCGGCACTTCTCGCCCCAGGCGCCTCCGACGCCCCGCTCTGGCAGTGGCGCGTCGGCTACCGCACCCTTCACCTGTGCGCGGAGCCGAGCCGGCGACGAGCGGCCGACGACCCCGCCGGGCAATGGCAGGCGTTCAGCGGCGGCGCGGCGCTGCACCATCTCCGGATCGCCTTCGCCGGTCTCGGCTGGGCCTGCGCGGTGGACCGGTTGCCGTCCCCGGGCGAACCGGACCGCCTGGCCGTCGTGACGCCGCAGCCGGGCGAGCCGAATTCCGGCGAAGCCGCGCTGGCGACGTCGATCGCCCGGCGCCGGGAGGACTTGCGGCCGTGCGGCGGACGGCCGGTGCCATCCGACTGCCTAGACCGGCTTTCGCACGCAGCGGCGCGCGAAGGCGCGGTACTGCACCCCGTGGAAGACCGCGCGGTCCGCAGGTACCTCATGACCGCGGTCGGCGATGGCGTCAAGGTTCCCGCGCAGATGCGTCGCGAAGAGGTGTACGCACGAAGCGCGTCCCTTGTCGCTTCACAGGGCGTCCTCGTCCGTACGACTGCGGGGAACCGGCTGCCACTCGCACGAAGCGAAGCGGAACCTCGCAGCGACAACGCTTCGCTGCTGGTGCTCAGCACGCCCGGCGACGATCGCCTTGACTGGCTGCGCGCCGGAGAAGCGCTGAGTTCGGTGCTGCTTACCGCGACGGGATATGGATTGTCGTCCGGACGGCTGAGCCGAACCGGGCCGCGACTGCGCGAAACTCTCGCGGAACGAGTCACGCTCGGCCAAGCCCCGCAAGCGGTGTTGTGGGTGGGACGGCCGCCGGTCGGCGTGAAGCGGCTTCAGCTGACGAGGTCGCAGGCGACCGTCGACGACGTGCTCGAACCGCTTCAGGCACCGGCGAAACATCACTGCTGAAGTCCGTGAGGGGAACCCTGAGGGACTCTGATTCCCCCAGGGTTCCCCTCACGGACGCGCCGTTCGCACACCGGCCTGGCGCCGACGGTCGTCCACTTCCCACTGTGCCGAATGGACGCCGCCCGTGCTCCGGTGCTTTAGAGTGGCACCGTGGCAGCGGAAACCGGGGAATTTCGTAACGCCGGGCGCCGGCCTGTGCTTTCCGATGTCGCGCGGCTGGCCGGAACCTCCACCGCGGTGGTCAGCTACGTCCTCAACGACGGGCCCCGCCCGGTGGCCGACAAGACGCGGCGCAAGGTCGAGGACGCCATCCGGATGCTCGGCTACCGGCGCAATCCGCTCGCCGGGGCGTTGAGCGGCGGCCGGTCCAATTTGGTCGGACTGCTGGTGCCGGACACCGCGAACGCCTTCTACGGCGAGATGTCGCGCTGCCTCGAAGCGGAGGGCCGCCGCCGGGGATTGCTGACGCTGCTCGGCAATACCGACTACCGGCCGGGGCTCGCCGACGAGTACGGCGAGGCCTTCTCCGAACTGCGCCCGCGCGGGATTTTCGTGACGACCGGCGAAAAACCGCGGCTGTCGGCCGAAACTCCGTGCGTATTCCTGCAGTGGGCCGCGCCGGACGACAGCTCGCCCAGCGTGGTGTTCGACGACTTCGACGGCGCGCGGCTCGTCACCGAGCACCTGCTCGGCCACGGGTACGAGGACATCTTTTGCGTGGCAGGCGAAATCGCGGTGGGACCGGCCGAAGGCCGCGAAGGCGGCTGGCGCCGGGCGATGGCGGACGCCGGTCTGCCCACCGAGGGCAGGCTGGTCCGGACGTCCTTCGACAAGGTCGAGGCGGGCCGTGCGGTGCGCGACGTGCTGACGAGCGGCCGCCGGATCCGCGCGGTCTACGCGACCACCGACGAGCAGGCGCTGGTGACCATCCGCATCGCGCACAGCCTGGGTTTGCGCGTGCCGGAAGACCTCGCGGTCGTCGGCTTCGACGGGACGAGGGAAGCCCGCCTCGGCAACGTTCCGCTCACCACCGTCCACGTGCCGCTGGAGGAATTCGCGGTGCGCGCCTTCGACGCCCTGGACGGCCGGCCTGATTCGTCGGCCGTCCTGGACGGAACGCTCAGCATCGGCGTGACCTGCGGCTGCCAACCCGGCACCACCGAGGAAGCCGCGCACGCCGGAGCAGCCGTCAGCGGATAACCGCCCCGCCACGACGAATCCGCGACGGGGCGGCTTCGCTACCGCGCGAGAGTGTTGTGCTCGTCCGAGGCGTACTCCGAATTCAGCGACAGCGCGCTGAACCGGAACGGCCGGTCCACCCGTGTGAAGCCGAGCGGGCAATGCCGGGTGCCCGCGGGCAGGTAGACCGAACCGCTCGTGGTGATCACGTGCCGGACGCCCTCCACGTCGAGGTAGATCTCCGCGCCCAGGTCGTCCGGGTCCGCCGGGTTGTTCCCGTGCCAGATCAGGACCTCGTCGTAGTCGTGCCGGTGCTCCTTCACCCACTGCACCGGAGTGTCGCATTCGCTGATCCACGTGTAGGTGAGGTGGATCTTGCTCTCCGGCACCTCCTTCGCGCGCATGAGGGCGAGCGATTCGCCGACGTTGGGCGGTTCCACGACGCCTGCCGCGGCGCCCTCGTTGACGAGGTCGTCGAGACAGTTCGGCATCTTCCTCACGAACAGGTGCTCGTACGGACTGGTCATGCGGCTGCTTCCTCCTCTGCTCCCGGACGGGGCCGGGCCGGCCGCAGATCACTCTAAACGATTAGCTTCTCCACTTGTAGACTCTTCCATCCCGCCGGAACTGGCCGTACCCTGTGGCGACGCCGGGCAGATCTAACGGCTTAGATTTCTGGCTTCCCTGGAGGTTCCCAGTGTCGCGCAGACCCCGATGCCTGCCAACCCTCCTGCTCGCCGCCGCGCTGCTGGCCGGCTGCGGCCGTCCGGACGACGCGGCCGCGGGCGGGGCCGGCACGCTCCGCATCTCCGTCTCGACCGACGCGGGCGAGGTCCTCAACCCCTACGCCAGCAACCAGGGCCCGATCCAGGAGCTGCGCAGTTCCCTGGTCTTCGAGGGGCTCACCGCGCTGGGCCAGGACGGCAGGACCGAATGGCGGCTGGCCACCGGCATGACGCCGAACACCGACCGGACACAGTGGACGATCACGCTGCGCCCCGGCGTGAAGTTCAGCGACGGCACCGAGTTCACCTCCGCCGACGTCGTCTCGAGCATCGAATACCTGCGCGATCCCGCACACGCCGCACAGGGCCTGGCGTTGATCCAGATGATCGACCCGGCCACCGTCCGGGCGGTGGACAAGCTCACCGTCCGGGTGGGCCTGACCGAGCCGTTCAGCCCGTTCAAGGACATCTGGACGAGCGTGCTGCTGCCGATGACCAAAACCGGGTCGGCCCCGGCGAAGCCGATCGGCACCGGGCCGTTCGCGGTCAAGTCGTTCGCCGCGGGCCGGGAGTCCACAGTGGAGCGGTTCGACGGCTACTGGGGCAGGAAACCGAAGCTCGCCGCCGTTCAGCTGATCGAGTACCAGAGCCAGCAGGCGCAGGCGAACGCGCTGCTGTCCGGCCGGGTCGACATCGCGTCGAACACGACGCCGACGATCGCGAAGTCTCTTGTCGGCCGCGGCGGCATCCAGTTGCTCGACAGCAAAGGGACCTTCAGCCTGCAGATCGGGCTCGACACGGCCGTCGCGCCGTTCCGCGACGTCCGGGTGCGCCAGGCCCTGCGGCTGCTGGTCGACCGGCAGCAGGTCGTGTCCAACGTCTTCAGCGGCTACGCCCGGATCGCGAACGACTACGAGACCACCACACCGCAGTGCGCCGCGCCGAACCTCCCGCAGCGCGCGCCGGACATCGCCGCCGCGAAACGGCTGCTGGCCGAGGCCGGGCAAAGCGATCTGTCGTTCGCGATCACCACCGACGGCCTGCTGCCCGGCATGTCGGAGCTGGCGCAGGTCTTCGCGCAGAACGCCGCGCTGGCGGGCGTCAAGGTGACCGTCAACGTGGTCCCGACGCCGGAACTGCTGGCGAAATGGGGCCAGTGGCCCGCTTTCGTCGACTACAACCCGGTCCCCTACCTGCCGTCCGTGCTCGGCGGGCTGCTGCCGGACCGGGTCGGCAACGCCGCGCACTGGAACGACGCCGCTTTCACCGGCCTGGCGGGCGAACTGTTCAGGTCGCCCGAGCCGCGGCAATGCCCGCTCATGAACCGGATGCACGAGATCGAATACACGAACGGCCCGTACATCATCCCCGCGTTCTCCGACGTGCTCCTGCCGCACCGGGCGGCGGTGCAGGGGCTGGTGCCGGATGTGAACGGCCGTCCGCTGTCCTTCCTGACTGACGTGACCGTCGGATGACCGCGCGCTGGCTCCTGCGCCGCCTCGCACTCGGCGTGCTCGTGCTGTTTCTGGTCTCAGTGCTGGTTTTCCTGGTGACCCAGGCATTGCCGGGCGACGTGGCGCGGATCGTGCTCGGCAAGGACGCCACCGTCGAGCAGGTGGCGAACCTGCGGCACCAGCTCGGGCTCGACCAGCCGCTCCTGGAGCAGTACGGCCGCTGGCTCGGCGGACTGCTCACCGGGCACCCGGGAGTGTCGCTGCAGAACAAGGAACCGGTCGCGGAAATCCTCGGGCCGCGGATCGTGAACTCGTTCACCCTCGGCTTCATCTCGATGGTGCTGATCCTGCCGCTCTCGGTCGTCGCCGGAGTGCTGAGCGCGGCGCGCCGCGACAGTTTCGCGGACAAGGCCTTCGTCGCGGTCACGTCGCTGAGCATGGCGCTGCCGCCGTTCGTCGTGGGGATGCTGCTGATCGCGCTCTTCGCCACCTCGCTGCTCGGGGTGCTGCCGGGAGTCTCCGACATCCCGCCCGGCGACCTGCCGTGGTGGCATCCGGCCGAACTCGTGCTGCCGGTCGCCACGCTCACGTTCATGGGGGTGATGTACTTGGGCCGCTTGGTGCGCGCTTCGGTCATCGACGCGCTGGACAGCGAATATGTGCAGATGGCCGTCCTCAAAGGACTCAGCCGGCGGCGCATCCTCTTCCGGCACGCGCTGCCCAACGCCATCGCCGCGAGCCTGCCCGCGGCCGGTCTGGTCGCGGCCGTCACGATCACCGGCGTCGTGGTCGTCGAATACGTCTACTCGTATCCCGGGCTCGGCACGGCGCTGGTCAGCGCGGTGAACGCGCACGATCTGCCGGTCCTGCAGGCGTGCGTGCTCATCCTCGCGGCCACGTACTACCTGTGCAATCTCCTCGCGGACGTCCTCGCCGCGGCAGGGCGGACCCGATGAGCGTCTCGGTGGTGCGACGCGCGGCTCGAACCGGTCGGGCGCGACTCGGGCTGGGGTTGCTTGCCGCGATCGCCTTCATCGTCGTCCTCGGCCCGCTGCTCGCACCGTGGCCGCCGACCGCCATCGTCGCGCCTCCGCTGGAGGGACCGAGCGCGGAATTCCCGCTGGGCACCGACCTTCTGGGCCGGGACGTGCTCAGCCGCCTGCTGTCCGGCGGCGGCACCCTCACCTGGATGACGCTCCTCGCCACCGGAATCGGCGTGGTCCTCGGTGCGCTCATCGGCTTGGCCGCGGCCTACCGGGACGGCCTCGCCGACACCGTCCTCATGCGAGCGATGGACATCGTGCTGAGTTTCCCGGAGACCATCTTCGTGCTGGTCTTCGTGGCCGCATTCGGCCGGCACCCGCTGCTCACCGCGTCGCTCGTCGGGGTCGCGTTCGCGCCCGGCGTCTCGCGAGTGCTGCGCGGCGCGGCCCTGCCGGTCCTCGACAGCGAGTATGTGTTGTGGGCCAAGGCGAACGGCCTGCCCGGACGGCAGATCGTCCTCGGCGAAGTGCTGCCCGGCGTGACGTCGCCGCTGATGGTGGAGACCGGGATGCGGCTGGTGTGGGCGGTCACCGTGATCGCGTCGCTGAACTATCTCGGCTTCGGCATCACGCCGCCCGCTCCGGATTGGGGGCTCATGGTCAGCGAGAACCAGGACGGCCTGGCCGTCGCGCCGCTGCCCGTGCTGGCGCCGATCGCACTGATCCTCATGATGGCACTCGGCGGCAACCTCGTGGCCGAGTCCGTCGCCAGGACTGTCAGCCGCACGGAAGGAAAGAGCTGACGTGGCCAAGGAAGTCGCGGTGTCGGGCGTTACGGTCAAAGCCGCCGGACACGCCATCGTGCAGGACATCGGCTTCGAACTCGGCCGCGGCGAAGTCCTCGGCGTGGTCGGCGAATCGGGCTCCGGCAAAAGCACCCTCGCGCTCGCCCTGCTCGGTTTCGCCCGCACCGGCGCGACCATCACCCGCGGCCAGGTCTTCGTCGACGGAACGGACCTGCTTTCCTTGCCACCCGCGGAATTGCGCCGCGCACGAGGCCGCAAAGTCGCGTATGTGCCGCAGGATCCGGCGACCGCGCTCAACCCGAGCCTGCGCGTCTCGACCCAGCTGACCGAGGGGTTGGACCCGCCCGCGCTGCCCCGGGTGCGGCAGCTGCTCGACACCGTCGGACTGCCCAGCGACGACGCCTTCCTGCGCCGCCGCCCGCGCCAGCTTTCCGGCGGCCAGCAGCAACGGGTCGCCATCGCGATGGCCATCGCCGCCGGTCCGCGGCTGATCGTGCTCGACGAACCGACGACCGGACTCGACGTCTCCACCCAGTCCCGGGTGCTCGACCTGGTGCGGGAACTGTGCCGGACCCGCGACCTGGCCGCGATCTACGTCTCGCACGACCTCGCGGTGGTCGCCGACGTCGCCGATCAAGTGATGGTGATGTACGGCGGCGAGGTCGTCGAACACGGCCCCGCCCGCGCTGTGCTTACTCGCGCCGCGCATCCCTACACCCGCGCCCTGCTGGCAGCCGTGCCGTCCGCGACCCACCGGCACCGGCTGGTCCCCATCCGCGGCCGGGCACCCGGTATCGATGATGCCCGTGCCGGGTGCTCCTTCGCGCCGCGCTGCGACTATGCCACAACTGCTTGCAGCACAACGCATCCGGCGTTGGCGGCCGCGCCCTCCGGAACCCTCGCACGGTGCCTTCATGCGGAAGGAGTCGCCCGGACTTTTCTGAGCGTGCCGCGCGCTCCAGAACCGGACGCACCTCCCGCGGACCAGGCGGCCCTGTTGTCGGTCTCCGGCCTGAACGCCAGTTACCACGGACGACAGGTCGTCTTCGACGTCTCCTTCGACCTGCGGCCCGGCCAATGCCTCGCCGTGGTCGGCGAATCAGGCAGCGGCAAAACCACCATGTCCCGCTGCCTGGCCGGACTGCACTCCGAACAGCAAGGCGACGTGACCTTCGACGGCAAGCCGGTCCCGCCCGCCGCCGCCCGGCGAGACTCCCGTACCCGGCGCGAACTGCAGTACGTCTTCCAAAACCCCTATGGCTCGTTGAGTCCACATCGGACAGTCGAGAACAGCCTGCTGGTCGCCCTGCGCCACTACTTCGGCGTGACCGCGCGCGAAGGCCGTCGCCGAGCCCGCGCCGCACTCGACCGCGTCGAAATCCCGTCGCGGCTGGCCGACCGCTACCCGGCGGAACTGTCCGGCGGACAACGCCAGCGAGTCGCGATCGCCCGGGCCCTGGTGTGCGAACCGAAACTGATCATCTGCGACGAGGTGACGTCCGCGTTGGACGTTTCGGTGCAGGCGTCCGTCGTCGAACTGCTGCGCTCCCTGATGGACGACGGCCCGTCGATGATCTTCGTGACGCACAACCTGGCGGTGGTGCGCAGTATTTCGGACGAGGTCGTCGTGCTCAGCGAAGGCCGGGCCGTCGAATCGGGACGAACCGACCAGGTGCTCACGTCGCCGTCGCATCCGTACACGAGAAGCCTGCTCGCCGCGACGCTGGACGTCCCCGAGCAGATCAGCCCTCGCTGACGCGGCGGTAACGGATGTGCGTGGTCAGCGGCGAATGCAACACCTCGACCGGCTCGAAGCCGAACGACTCCACCCCGTCGAACATGCGCTCGCCCGACCCGAGCAAGACGGGCGCGATGTCGAGAGTGAGCTCGTCCACCACCCCGGCGTTCAGCGCCTGCCGAACGGTCGACGCCCCGCCAGCGATGTCGACCCCCTTCTCCCCCGCGGCCTCGGACGCTGCCGCGTAGGCGGCGTCGAACCCGTCGGTGACGAAGTAGAACGTCGTCCCGCCCTCCATCGGGATCGGCTCGTGAGCGTGATGAGTCAACACGAAAACCGGCGCGTGATAGGGCGGTTCGGCACCCCACCAGCCGGACCAGTCCTCGTCCCAGCCGCCGCGGACGGGGCCGAACATGTTCCGCCCCATCACGTACGCGCCGCGCGGACGCATGAGCCATCCGGTGGCGGTCTTGTCGGCGTCGTTCGCCCGGGGATCGCCGATGTGCCAGCCGTGCAACTCCTGCCCCCGCACCCCGAGCGGCTCGTCCCGGCTCTGCCCCGGCCCGGCGACAAAGCCGTCCAGCGAAATCGACATATGGCAAGTCGTGTCCGGCACGGCGGGCCTCCCGAGTGATTGCGGTTTGCAAGCGGTTGGAAGGAAGATAGCAGGAGAGACGGGGTGAGCGCTATCCGCGGCGGAAGAGAATCTCCGCGGGTCAGCCCGCCAGGTGACGCAGGAAGGTGGTCGAGCGATGCCACGCGAAGTACGGTTCGGACGCTTCCCGATGCGCTCCGCAGCGACGTCCGGCCAGGTGCTGCATGCGGAGTTTCAGACTCCCGGCGGGAAGCTCGTCGATCCGCACGGTCTGGATGCGCCCGGTTTCGTCAACGGTGACCCAGCCCGCTTCGTACAGGAGATCGCAGCCTAAGCCGCAGGCGAGCATGGCGATGTCGCGGAGGTTCCGTCGTTCGTCGTCAGTGCAGGCCGCGCGTTTCTTCACGTGCGCGGCGACCAGGAACTCCAACGGGAACTCGTCGCCGCACAACGCACAGGGAGCGGAAACGCGTCCGTTGGCGAGCAGCTTCCGGAGCCGGGCCTGTTCGGTCCGGACCTTGACCTGAGTCTTCACGTCCAGCTCGCCGTAGTGGACGTCCGCCGCGGGTTCGGTGCCGGAGCTGTCCAGCGTCAGCGTCGTCGGGGAATTGGCTCTGCTGACGTGCGGCAGGTTGGCCAGCACCGCCCCGACGAAAGTGCTCCGGTGGCCTAGTTCGGCAACGGAAACCTCGAGCGTGCCCCGCGCGGCGAGGACGTCCAGCCCGTGCTGGATGTCGCGGAGAGGGACGGGTTGTCCTTCCGGCGACCGATCGGTGCCTACCAGCACCGATCCGTCCTCGACCTTGAGGATGCGGTTCCCCTTGCCGGTGGGGGTCGAGATCGTCTCGCCAGCGAGGCTCCGGAGCAGTTCCTCCGCTCGCGGCAGCACCCCGTCCGAGGAGAACCCGGCGTTCAGCTCATTGCCCTTGTCATCACTTGCAAACACCAGCCCAGCCTGCCAGACAGGCCCGCCGGCCACGATCAGAAAAGCGACCCCACCGCGACCGCCGCGCACACCGACAGGAACAGCCCGCCCACCGCGAAGCCCAGCGGTTTCTGCCGCCACGCCGTGTGGCGGTCCAGGGCGTACCAGCCCGGGCCGGTCAGCAGCAGGGCCAGCGCCATCGCCGCGAGGGTCAGTTCCAGTTCGAATCCCGGGCCGGTGCTGCCGAACAGGCCGCCCGACCACTTCACGCGGACCGCGCTCAGGGCCACGCCCAGGAGGCCGGCCGCGGCGAGCGGGGTCAGCAGGCCCAGTGCCAGCAGGACGGCGCCGCCGACCTCGGTGATGCCGGTCAGCCAGGTCAGGAACTCGATGTTGTGGCTGAAACCGTAGCCCCGCAACAGGTTCTCGAAGTGCGCCATTCCCGCGCCGCCGAACAGGCCGAAGACTTGCATCAGCCCGTGCGCGCCCATCGCGACCGACAGCATCAGCCGCAGCACCAGCAGACCGAAGTCCAAGCCGCCATTCTCATCCGACCAGCGGGACATGTTCGCCACGCCGACACCCTAGCCATCCCGCGCGCCGGTCCGGGCGACCCACCGGACGTGTCGCGCGACGAGACCGGGTCACGGCGCGGAGGCGGCACCCTCGGGCAGATAGCTGTCCCGGAAACCGAACGCGCTCGGCGAGGGCCCCTTCCCCCGCAACAGTTCCAGCCGCTCGACAGCCTCCTCGACCGTCGGGATGTGCCCGGCGGGAACCCACCACAGCACCTGGAACGGGGCCTTCGGCAGTTCGAACCACTCCGAGCGGCGGCGCAGCACGTCCAGGTGGCCGCTGCGGTAGACGTAGTCCCACAAGGCGTCGCGGGTTTCCCACACCGACATGTTCACCAGGACGTCGTCGCCGAGCGAGGACCGGATCGCGGTGGCGTCGTTGCCGCCGTCCTCGACCAGCCGCCACACGAAGCCGGGCGCGTGGTCGGCGACCTCGTTCAGCGTGTCGAGCATCGAGGTGAAGCCGTGCATGCGGGCGTCCGCAAGCGGGAATTTCAGGATGCCCACGTTGAGCTGGGCGAGGTGATGTTCCGTCACTCGTTCACCTCACCATCGCCGGACCTTCTATGTCAACTCTCATTATTTTTAGAACACTCGACGACGACGCAGCACAGCCCGGGACGCGGATCCATGCGAGCCGTCAGGCCGTCGGCGTCTTCGAGCAGCCCTTCCAGCAGCGCCAGATTCATGCCGCACACCAGCCCCGGATGCCGCTGCGAGAGGACATGGAAGGGGCAGTTGACGAGGCGCAGGACGTCGCCGTCCACACGAGGCTCGTAGCCGCGGACCGCCAGCAGTTCCTTCGCGGCGGCGAGGTCTTCGACCGGGCCCGCGGCGGCGCGGCCTTCCCGCCGGGCGGCGGCCTGCAGTTCGGTGTCCAGCCGGGCGACCTCCGCGACCTCGGCCAGCAGATCGGCGGCGGTGCGGTAGTCGCGCGCCGGGACGGAGAACTGCCGCTCGGCGCCGGACCGGCGGTAGAGCTTCGCCGGACGGCCGGCACCCGGGCCCGAACGCCCGCTCAGCCGCTTGCTCTCCGTCTCCAGCAGGCCCGCGTCCACGAGTTTGTCGAGGTGGAAAGCGGCGAGCGTGCGCTGGATCCCGGCGCCCTCGGCCGCCTCGTTCCGGCTCACGTCGTGCTCCTGGGAAACCACGTAGTCGTACAACCGCCGCCGGACGGGATCCTGCAGGACGGCGATCGCCTCGATGTCTTCCACGCCGCCATTCTAAGAACAACGAGGATATGCGTTAGAGGTGCTCGCTCCTCGCCGAACTCCAGCGAGCGACCTTCGGTGCTCGAACCGCGCAGCCTCAGTTCCGTGCTTCCGCCAGACCAGCCGGAGTCGCGCCGAGCCACCAGCGCGGGTCCGCCGTCCCGTCGGTGGTGCGGCCGTCACGGTGGACGAAGAACCGCTCATCCCGGCCCGGCGTGTCGAACTCCCCGTCCAGCCCGCGCGTCAACCACTCCGCGCCGAACGCGAACACCTCCGCCGCCGTCCCGCCCAGCGGATGGAATTCGTCCTCGTAGACCCGCATCTCTTTGGGAGCACGGATCTTCTCGTAAGTCTCGAGCGCGTTCTCCACCGGCGTCAGCTCGTCGAATTCGCCGATGCCCAGCAGCACCGGGCACCCGATGCCCGTCACCAGGTCGCCCAGCGGCATCTTTTCCTTGAGGTCGCGGTCGAACGCGGCCTCGTCGGTGTAGCCCGCCATGTACAGGTAGTTGTTCTTGAAACTCGGCTGCGCCCGTTCGAAGATCGTCTCGAAATCGCCGGACACCGCTTCGAACGCGGCCACCGCGCGCAAGCGGGTCTCCGGCGACGCCGCGGCGCGCAGCGCCCAGTAGCCGCTCATGCTGATGCCGAACATGCCGATCCGGTTTTCGTCCACTTCGGACAGACCGGCGAGGTAGGCCGCGTAGGTTTCGAGGGCGCGTTCGTAGTTGTCCAGGGTCACCGTCAGCCCGCGCGCCCGGGTCTCCCCCTGCCCCGGCCCCTCGATCGACAGCGCCACGACTCCGCGCGAGGTGTAGTAGCGCTCGGCCGCGAAGATGTAGTCCTCCTTGATCATGTCCATGCCGGGACCGAGAATCACCGCCGGGGCACCGGAAACCGGCTGCGCTGGCAGGTGCAGGAGACCGAAGATCTTGCCGCCTTCGAAGTCCAGTTCGACCCGCCGGACCGTGTTGCCGCGAAGCTCTCCCAGCCGCGCCACGCACGAATCGCAGCGCTCGCGGAACTTCGCCTTGCGCCCGTCGCCGGAGTCGAAGATCGAGTACTGCGCGCGGCCGTACATCACCGCCGCCCGCAGGTACAGGTCCGACGCCGTCCTGCGGTAACCGAGCCGCTCGTGGTGCACGGCCCGTTCTTCAGCCTGGCCAGCGACAACCGCCCACGCCTTCGGCAGCATCGCCCCGGCGCGCACCATCGCGAACACCTTGTCGAAGTCGGCGTGATCGTGCCCGAGCTGTTCGAGCGTGCCCTTGCCTTCCGGGTGCAACGCGTCGAAGCCGCCCTGCGCCAGCGCGATGTCCAGGGCCCAGCTCTGCCCGGCCGAACGTGTCGTCATGCCCGCCTCCTCAACTAACTAAGTACTTAGCCAATGTGCCACGGCTAGACTCCGCCCGGCAAGGAATGCGGCGGGCACCACAGGAGAGCGAACCGATGGGCGACGAGGCGATCACCCGGCTGGCGCGAGCCGCTTACCGGCTCAGCGCGGCCGATTCCCGGCTGCGCGGCCGCGCGACCCGCAGCGCCCAAGCCCTTTCGCTCGCGCACGCCCGCGCGCTCAAAAGCCTGGCCGAACACGGGCCGATGACAGTCAACCAACTGGCCGGACACGTCGAAACGACTGGAGCAGCAGTCACTCAACTGGTCAACGGCCTGGCCAACGCCGGTTATGTCACGCGCGAACGAGCCGCCTCCGGAGACCGCCGCACGTCGATCGTCGCCCTCACCGACGCGGGCGGTCGACGGCATGAGGAGCGCGAGGAAATCCTTGCCGCAGGGTTGCGCGAGCTGACCCAGGACCTCGACGAACACGCGATCGACGCCGCGGGCGTGGTGCTCGACCGGCTGGCCACCCTGTACGACCGCCTCTGACGATCAGGGTCACGGCGAACTCTATCAACTGATTGAATCGGCTGATAGAGTCCGCGCCATGGGCACCGAGGCCGCGCGGATCCCCGCCGGTCGCGGGGCGGCGACCGAGCAGCGCCTGATCGCCGCCGCGGAACGGCTTTTCGCCGAACGGGGCGTCGGCGCGGTGTCGCTGCGGACCGTGATGCAGGCGGCGCAGACGAACGTCGCGGCGATCCACTACCACTTCGGTTCCAAGGAAGGGCTGCTCGACGCGGTCCTGCGCAGCCGCCTCGGCCAGGTCACCGGCGAGCGGAACGCGGTGCTGCGAGAAGTCCCCGAGAAGGACGTCACCGCGCGCGAACTGGCCCGCGCGTTCGTGCAGCCGGTGGTCGCGGTGCTCGAATCCGGCGGCGAATGCTGGATCCGGCTGGTCGGCCGGCTGCTGGCGACCGGCGGCGACGGGCTCGACGCGGTCGCCGCGTCGTTCTTCGAGCGCAACGCCGCGTTCGTCGAACTGCTGGACCGGCTGAGCCCGGGCGTCCCCCGCCGGACGCTCGATTTCCGGCTGTCCCAAGCGATGACCGTGACACTGAACGTCCTCGGCGACGTCGGCCGCACCCGCCGCCTGCACGGCCCGGACGCGGCGGACTGGACCGCCGGCCAGATCGTCGACGACCTCGTCGACGTCGTGACCTCCGTACTCGCCGGCCCGCCAGGGGCCCGCCGCAGGAAGTGAGGAACCGATGGGAACCAAGCAGCGAGCGCAGATCGAGATGACGCCCGAGGAGGTGTCGGCCTACCTTTCCGCCCAGCGCACCGCGACGCTGGTGTCGCTCGGCCCCGGCGGGCATCCGCACGCGGTCGCGATGTGGTTCGCGGTCATCGACGGCGTGCTGTGGTTCGAAACGAAAGCCAAGGCGCAGAAGGCAGTCAACCTCCGCCGCGACCCGCGCGTCACGGTGCTGATCGAGGACGGCCTCACTTACGACGTCCTGCGCGGCGTCTCGCTGGAAGGCCGAGCCGAGGTCGTCGACGATCCGGAGGCGCTCTGGGCGGTCGGGGTCAACATCTGGGAGCGATACCATGGCGAGTACACCGACGAGGTGAAACCGATGGTGGAATTCATGCTCAGCAAGCGGGTCGCGGTCCGCGTCGACGTCGAGCGGGTCCGTTCGTGGGACCACCGCAAGCTCGGGCTGCCCCCGATGCCGCTCGCCGGATCGACCGCCGCGCAACTGCCCGCTCGCTGACGCGTTCGCCCCGCCAGGAGGTCACGATGGGACGCTTTTCCCTCCCCGAACAAGCGCCGAAGGGCCTGGATTCGCCGGTGACGGCGGCGATGATGAAGTACATGGCCAGGGTCCAGACCAAGGTCTTCACGCTGACGGGCGGCCGGATCGGCAGCAAATGGCGCGTCGGAGCCGGCTTCCGCAAGCCGGTGCCGACGCTGCTGCTGGAACACTGCGGCCGCAAGTCCGGCCGGTTGTTCACCACTCCGCTGCTGTACCTGCGTTCCGGCGACGACCTGGTCATCGTCGCCTCCCAGGGCGGCCTGCCGAAGCATCCGCAGTGGTACTTCAACCTGCTCGCGGAACCTGAAACCCGCGTGCAGCTGAAGGGCCGCCGCGACGTCCCGGTCACGGCGAGGGTCGCGCCGTCGGACGAGCGGCGCGACCTCTGGCCGCGATTGGTCGATCTGTACCGCGACTTCGCGAAATACCAGGAGTGGACGGACCGCGAGATTCCCGTCGTGGTGCTCACTCCTCGCTGACCGCGAGCCTGGCCTGCGGGCTCAGCTCACTGCACGCGGCCGCTGTCGCCGGACGCATCCTCCTCGTCGTCGGACGGCAGGTGCAGGTCGCCCACGTTGATGTTCACCTCGACCACCTCGAGCCCGGTCATGCCTTCGACCGCGCTGATCACGTTCCGCCGGATCGAGCGCGCGACGTCCGCGATCGCGACGCCGTACTCGACCACGATCTGCAGGTCCACCGCGGCCTGCTTCTCCCCCACCTCGACCGAAACGCCCTGCCCGGCCGACGCAGTGGCGCCCGGGATCCGCTCGCGCAGCGCGGAAAACGCCCGAGCCGCACCGCCGCCCAGGGCGTGCACCCCGTGGATCTCCCGCGTCGCCAGCCCGGCGATCTTCTGCACCACCACGTCCGCGACCGTGGTCGTCCCCTGCGAACTGGTCAGCGGCCCGGCGTTGACCTTCTCGACGTCCTGGGACTTGGCCGCCGCGTCAGTCGTCGAAGCCATCGATTCTCCTCCGGTCGTTCCCGTTGTTGCGGTTCACCGGGTTCGACTCCGGAACCGCGCGAAACTCACTCCCCGAACGAGTGGCGACGATCACATCATCGGGTGAGTGACGATTCCGGATCCGCGTTGTCCTTACCCCTGACGCATTCTCGCGTCCGTTGTTCGGCGATGAAGGAGGACATCCATGTCGATGGGCGACAAGATCGGCGCCAAGGCAGACGACTTCGGCGGCAAGGCCAAGGAGGCGGCGGGTTCGCTGACCGGCGACGAGAAGCTCGAGAACGAAGGCAAGGCCGATCAGGCGAAGGCCGGGATCAAGGAAGCCGCCGAGAATGTCAAAGACGCTCTCGGCGACGCGGCGGGCAAAGTCAAGAACGCACTGAAGAAAGACTGACTTTCCTCCAGAGGACGCGGGGTCGCGGCACCATTGCCGAGGCCCCGCGTCCGTTTTTCAGCGCACCTGTTTCAGCAGGTTCTCCACCGCCGTGCCGACCACGTCCGGACGGTCGAGCGGGACGTCGTGGGAACTGTGCTCAGCGGTGACGAGAGTCCGGTTCGGCGCGGCGTGCGCGAAATCTTGCTGGGCTTGTCGCCACAACTGCGCGTCCTCGGGAGTCGGAAACGGCGTCTCGGCGGACACGATCACCGCAACGGGAATGCCGGACGGCCAGGTCAGCTTGTGGTACGCCTCGTGCACCGGCCCGTAACCGTCGGCTTGGGCGAGAAGCTGACGGGTCTGCCGGGTCGAAGGCGCTTTCTTGAGATCTTCGACCTGCTTCTCGTTCAACGCCACCAGCTTCGCGGTCTCGCTCGGGGTGAAGAACTGCGGCAGATTCGCGTCCACGAGCACCGCCCCCGCTACCCGGTCCGGGTGGCTGCGGGCAAAGGAAAAAGCGACTTCGCCCGCCAGTGAATGCGACACCAGGACCACGTTCTTGGTGACTCCCAATCGCATCAGCCCGGCAGCGAGATCGGCGGCGGCGTTGTCCGCTCGCCACGGGCCGGGCGACTCGTCGCTTTTGCCCTCCCCCGACCGGTCGTAGGCGATGATCTCGGATCCGGTCCGCGCGGCGAGATCCGGGGCGACTGTGCCCCATTCCGACGAATCCATCCCGCCGCCCGCGTCGAGCACAATCGCGGGCAGCCGGCCCGGCGTAACGGAAAACGCCATCTTGCGACCGTTCACCGTAACCAGGTGCGATCCGGCGGACGGAGGATCAGCCGCACCGGCAGCGCACCCGCCCACTCCGCCGACCGCGACGACCGCCGCAGCCAGAGCAGCCAGCGGCCGCCGCGATCTTCCCCGCCGCACACGAGAATCAGTCACCGAATCCCCCTCCACGCAACGGACCTTCCGTTGTGACACCAGCGTGGAGAACAACCCGGTCGACCGCGATACCGCTGACTACCCGAGCGCGGTGGGGACAACCCCACCTCAAGACCGTTTACGACGCGATTCCAGCCGACGCACGCCGTTCGGCCAGGTCTTTCTCCACCGCCGGGTAGATCCGCTCCAGCCGGTAGGCCCAGAACAGGACGATGAGCAGCACGAACAACACCATCGGCACGTACACGAACAGCGCGTTGATCGCGGCCAGCGCCGAATCCGGCTGCGTGTGGTTCAAGCCGTTGTAGCCCGCCGCGCCCATGACCCAGCCCAGCACCGCCGCGCCCAGGCCGTAGCCGAGTTTCTGGCCCATGCTGCCCGCGCTGTACAGCACGCCTTCCAGCCGGCGGCCGTTCTTCCATTCGCCGTACTCGATGGTGTCGGGGAGCATGCCCCAGATCGCGCCGAAGATCGGGATGCGCCCGATGCCGCGCAGGATCGAACCGGCGACCGCCAGAGTCATGTTCGTCGGGTCGATCGCGATGACCAGGGAACCCGCGACGAAGATCGCCGCGCCCACGATCATCGGGGCGATTTTGCCGAAGCGGTGGTACACCGACTGCATGAACAGCATTCCCAGCAAAGCGGGAATGTAGAGCATGAACGACATCAGCGCGGCGAAACCGGCGTTGCCGAGGAAGTACTGGGCGAAGTAGGCAGTCGCCCCGGTGTAGAGCGATTCCGCGACGCTGAACACGATGAAGATCGCGAAGAGCAGCAGCCAATAACGGTTCCGCGCCGCGAGCTTGAGCGATTCGACGATCCCCGGCTGCTCCTTCGGCGGAGCGGTGTCGACGATGCGCTCCCGCGTATTGCGGAAGGTCACGAAGAACAGCACCGCCGCGAGAGCGCCGAAGAGGCAGAACGTGATGATCCACGCCCGCTGGTCGTCGCCGAGCGCGCTCACCAAGGGCAGCGTGAGGACGGTGACGACCAGCGAACCGAGGGTGGCGCCGAACATCCGGGTGACGTTGAGCCGGGAGCGTTCGGTGAAGTCCCGCGTCATCCGGGTGTTCAGCGTTCCGTACGGGATCACCGCGGCGCTGAGGGCGATGTTCATCAGCGCGTAGGTGATCGCGATGTACACCAGCGTCGGCGTCGGTTCCATGCCCGGCACGGTGAACACCAGGATGAGCGCGATCGCGAACGGCGCGGCGGCCCAGAGCACCCAGGGACGCGCCTTGCCCCAGCGGGTCGACGTCCGGTCGACGATCGCGCCCATCCCGACGTCGACCACGCCGTCGAACAGCCGCGCGATGAGCACGATCGTGCCGACCGCCGACGCCGCCGCCCCGATCACGTTGGTATAGAAGAAAACCACGTAGGTGGCCAGTGCGCCCCAGGCGATGTTCGTGGCCAGGTCACCGCCTCCGAAGGAGAGGCGTTCCTTCCAGCTCACCGTGGCGAATTCTTCGCTGCCTGCGCTCATCGTCGAGCGTCCCTTCGGATCGGGGTGGGGAGAGGGGTCAGTGCTGGGTCGCGGCCAGGAGTTCGTCGGCGAGCGCGGCCAGGTCGAGATCGTTCGCGCGTTCCACCTCGGCGACGGCGGCCTCGTCGATCGCCTCGATCCCCCGGTAGGCGCCGGCGATCGCGGCCGCCATGCAGCCGATGGTGTCGCTGTCGCCGCCCGCGTTGGCCGCCAGCCGCGCGACGCGCACCGGATCCCCGCCCGCGGCGACGAAGAACCCGAGCGCGGCAGGCACTGCCTCCGCGGCGGGCAGGCCGACGCCGATCTCCCCGGCGATCAAGTCGATCGCGTGCTCGTCGTCGCGAGCCGTGATGGCCAGCGCGACCGCACGCTCGATCCGGCGCTCGACTGACGCGCCCGGCACGTCACGGCCTTCGGTGCGGCCGAGTTCGGCACCAGCCCGTGCGCCGTCGACGGCGGCGCGGACGATGTCGACGATCTCCGCGCCAGGAGTGCAGGCCCGCGCGACCGCGGCCGCGATGGCCGCGGCACCCGCGACGCCGGGCGGCGTGTTGTGGCTGGGCACGCAGGTGGTGAACGCGGTCCGGACCGCCGCTTCGGGGTCGCCGTGGTGGAACAGCCCGACCGGCCCGACCCGCATCGCGGCGCCGTTGCTGGCGCCCTGGGTCATGATCGTCCCGGTCCGGCCGACCTCGCGGGGGTCCTCGCCGCGCTCCAGCCGGGCGATGGCCTCGCGGGTGGTCGGCCCGGCGAAGTGCGGGAAGTAGTTCTCGTTCTTGGACCATTCGATCAGCAGCTTCGCCATGTCGTCCGGGCTCAGCGCGGCTCCGGTGCGGGCGAGCAGCCGGGTCAGCAGGATCATCTGGCTGGAGTCGTCGGTGATCTGCGCGGCGGCGCGGCCCTTGGCGTACGGCGCGCCGGGGAGCGGGGCGTGGAATTCGGTGACGTAGCCGCCGAACGCGGCGCGGATCTGGTCCCGGCTCAGTTCCTCGGTCGGCGCGCCGAGCGCGTCGGCCAGGCAGGCCGCGGCGAGACTGCCGTGGATCTTGGAACGCAGCACAGAATTCAACTCGGTTACCTCTCAGTCGTGATGGTGATCAGGTCGTCTGGCCAGTCGCCGCGCTGCGAGCCGGACAGATAGGTGCGGCCGCCGACGGCGGTGACGCAACGGGTCGCCTGAGCCACAGCTCGGCGAAGGCTTTCGCTCGCTTCGGCTCCGGCCAGCAACGCGCCCAGGAACGCTCCCGCCAGCGCGTCCCCCGCGCCGGTCGTGTCGACGACGGTCACCTCGCCGCGCAACCGTGCGCGATGCACGACGCCGTCACGGTCCACAGTGGACGCTCCGTGCGCTCCTTCGCTGATGACCACGAGCTCCGCGCCGAGTTCGATCAGCCGCTGGGCCGCGTCGCGCGACGTGGCAGCGAGTTTGGTCGCCGAGGCGGCGTTGAGGAAGACGATGTCGCTGAGCCCGAGCAGCCGCGCGAACTCCGGCTGATCCGGCTCGAACGCGTCCGGTTCGAGGTCGACGGCTACCCGCGCTCCGCGTTCTCGGGCGAGTTCGGCGACGGCCGCCGCCCACTCGAGATCGTCGGCCAGCGGCGCGACGATGTCCGCGCCCGCCAGTACCGACGCGTCGATCTCCTCGATCGCCGGGATCTTGATCCCGGTGTCGGCGCCGGTCAGCGCCTTTTCCCCGCTCGCGTCGAGCTGGACGAAACACATCCAGGTCGGACGGTCGAGGTCGCGCAGGGAGTGTTCGAGCGACACCCCGAGCCCGCGGAGTTCGGCCAGCGCTTTGTCGGTGTCCGGCCCGGCCCCGGTCTTCGTGATCAAGTCGACCGCGATCCCGTGCCGCGCGGCCGCGGCGGCGAGGTTGGCGCTCATCCCGCCGCCGTAGACGCCGGACAGGGAGCCGATGGCCTTGTTGTCGTTGCCCGCGATGTGCGGGACCTGGACGAAGTAGTCGATGCTCGCGTCCCCCACGACGACGAGCCGCGGCCCGGTGCTCATGTGCTCAGCGCTCGCTTCTGAGGTCGATGTCGAGGTGGTAGCGATCGCCGCGCAGGATGTAGCGGGTGAACTCCAGCGGCCGCTGATCCGCGCCGAACGACGTGCGCTCGCGCAGCATCGCCGCGACCCCGGGCTCGACCTGGAGCCGCTCGGCCTCCGCCGCGGAGAGGTTGACGGCGCTGACCCGCTCCCGCGCGTGCGTGGGCTGCGCGTCGCGGCCGGAGAGGAAGGCGTACAGCGAATCCCCGGTGAACTCGCCGAAGTCGATCCCGGGCTGCTGCACGAGATAGTGGTCGAGGAAAACGAACGGATCGTCGCCGATCCAGTAACGCCGCTCGATGTGCCGCACCGGGTCGCCGGGTTCGAGGTCGAGCGCCTTGGCGACCGCTTCGTCGGCGGTCTCCTCGGCATTGCCGAGCAACTCGGGCCGGATCGCGAAGCCGCGCTGCCGGAGCTCGCGGCCCAGACCGAGCATCGGGCTCATCGCCCGGATCTCGTTGGACGCGACGATGCTGCCCCGGCCGTGGAACCGCTCCACCAGCCCGAGCCGCTGCAGCTCCTGGAAGGCGCGCCGCACGGATGTCTGGGACACACCGTACTGCGCCCGGAGCTGACTCTCCGAGGGGAGCCAATCCCCCGGCTTGAGCCTGCCGCTCAGGATGTCGCGCTGGATCTCGCCCTGAATCGTGCGATAGAGCGGCGCACGGCTTGGTCGACCAGTCATGCAACTTAGTGTACTAAGTGTGTCAACTAGCCTCCGCGACACCTCGGCCCGAGGTCCGTGAAGGACTCCTTGAGGGACTCTGATTCCCATGCCGGGGACTTGAGCTGCGCAGCCCACGCCCGCCGACCGTCCACAAAGGACGTCAGCGCCGCCGGAATGCCCGATTTGTCGCCATGTGGCCGAGTCTTGAGGTCCGTGAGGGGAACCCTGAGGGACTCTGAGTCCCTCAGGGTTCCCCTCACGGACGCCTGGCCCCGCCGAGGCCCTTCGACCTGGGCAAACCGCACCCGCAGCGCCGTAAGTCCCCAGCGTTGACCTGGCATTCCCTCAAGGGGCCCCGCACGGAACCAGATTCCCTCAAGGAGTCCTTCACGGACCTCTGCGTAAGCTGAGAGTTACGTCGCCGCGCTGCCGCGGACTGCGGCGGCCACAGTGCTGTCCGCCCAATTCGCCGAGCTCTTTCCCTTGCCCATTACGGCGTTTCCCCCGCGCAGTCCACTTCGGAACACCCCAGCTCCGGTATAGTCGGACCAATGCGAACCCCTCCCTCCCCCGATTCCGGATCCGCGCCGGATCCGGCGCGGGTGCTCGGGGCGCGGGTTCGCGAGCTGCGGCGCGGCCGCGGGCTGACGCTCAAGCAAGTCGGCGAGGTTTCCCGCCTGTCGCACGCTTTTCTCAGCCAGTTCGAGCGCGGGCTGGCCGCCGCGAGCGTCAGCACGCTGCAGCGGATCGCGGTCGCGCTGGACACCACGGTGTCGGCCCTGCTCGCCGGGCCCGCGGAGCAGGGCGTCGGATTGCTGCGCGCCGACGAGGGAATGGTCATGCCGGGGGCCGAAATCCCGACCGGTTCCACGGCGCGGGCGTTGTCCCGGGCGGGTTTTCCGGTGCAGCCCATCGAATACACCGGCGGCCCGGCGGAGTTCGGCGAGTATTTCGAGCACGTCGGGCAGGAGATGCTGTACGTCGTCACCGGGCGGATCGAGCTGGATTTCGCCGACGGGCGCCGCGAGCAGCTGGGCGAGGCCGATGTCGCCACCTACCCGGGGTCGCGGCCGCATCGCTGGCGCCGGCTGGGCGACGAACCGGTCCGGGTCCTGCTGATCAACACCGGGGAATGACCGACCGCGCGGCCCCGGGAGAGCCGCGCGGTCCGGGAACGGGTCAGCGCAGCAGCGGCACGACCTGTTCGGTGTAGCGCCGCATCTGCTCGGCGGCCATGTCGTAGGTGTGCCCGGGGAAATGCGGGAACACCACCAGGTGCTCGAGGCCGAGCGTGTCCTTGTGGTGCTGCACGATCTCGGCCACCTCCTCCGGAGTGCCGACCGCCCAGCACTTCTGCTTCGTGGACTGCTCCAGCGTCGGCACCAGACCGGCCGGAGCCCGGTTGCCGTCATCGCCCCGGTAGCCGCTGCTCCAGCCGAACGGCGCGAGCAGGTTCCAGAACTCGTCGTGCCCGATCCGCCCGGTGCGCCAAGCCTCTTCGTGCGTGTCGGCGATGTGCGTGGGCAGCACCAGAATGCGGTTCCGCCCCGGAGCCAGCCGGACGCCGTGGCGCTGTTCGTACAGCTCGCCGTAGCGCTCCCACTGGTCGCGGATGTACCCGTGGTACTGGTTCCACCACACGCATCCGTGACCGACCTCGGCGGCGTAGTCCAGGGTCGGCGGGCTGGTGACCGCCTGCCAGATCTCGACCGGGTGCAGCGGGCCCGGCACCAGCGTCAGCGTGTCGGCCTCGTGGTCGGGATCGCGGTTGTCCGGCGGCGGAAGCTCGAAGAACTTTCCGTTGTACGAGAAGGTTTCCTGACTCAGCGCCGTGCGCACGATGTCCATGTACTCGGCGAAAACCTCGCGGTTGTGCGCGTCGATGACCTTGCGTTCCTCGCTGGACGACAGCACGCCGATGTCCGCCTGATGCGCGGTGAGGCTGCGCAGTTCGCGAGACACCGTGCCCCGGCCGACGCCGAGCACCGCGCGTCCGCCGGACAGGTTGAGCAGGCTGCTGAAATCCTCGGCCAGCCGCAGCGGGTTCCACTGCGGCACGATGCTGAACATCGAGCCCAGCCGGATCCGCGAGGTCCGCGCCGCCAGATGCGCCTCGAGCATCATCGCGTTCGGCACGACCTCGTAGCCCTCGTGCTGAAAATGGTGCTCCGCCAGCCAGTAACTGTCGTATCCGAGTTCCTCGGCCAGCACGCCCATCCCGACCAGCCGCTCGTGCGCGTGCCACACCTGCTCGCGGGTGGCGCGGCGCCGCGCGGCGGGCACCGGGTTTCCGGCGAGCACGTCCGGCATCTCGACCGAGCCGAAGAAGAACACTCCGTGCCGCACAGGGCCTCCATCCCTCCCGGCTCGGCCGGGCTGTGAGCAGACGCAAAATGTAACTAATATCAACACTGTGCGGCTCGACCTGCGGAGTGTCAAGCCCAAACAAGCTCTTGACATCCCCCGAAGGCTCAGCGCAGGCTGTGGCAGCCGTGTTACCTATATCAACATGGACGGTGAATCCGCCGCAGGGGGTTCTTCCGCTGGAGGACAGATGGTCAAAGACGCCCACGCAGTCCGAGCACCCGCCGTATCCGTCGAACACCACGGCATCGAAAGGATTCCCGACGACCAGCGCCACGGTTCGCCGCGTTCCGCGTTTTCCCTGTGGTTCGCGGGAAACCTGCAGTACTCGGCGCTCGCGGTCGGCGCCATTCCCACCGCGTTCCTCGGCCTGGGGTTCGGCGAAGCCGTTCTCTCGCTGGCCATCGGCATCCTGATCGGCAGCGTGCTGCTGGGCTTCGCCGCCTCGATGGGCCCGCGCGCCGGGGTGCCGCAGATGATCCAGTCGCGCATCCCGTTCGGCTACTACGGCAATTTCCTGCCGGTCCTGCTCCTGTGCCTGACCGGACTCGGCTACTTCGCGGTGAACACCGTGCTCGGGGCCTATATCGTCCGCGAACTCTTCGGGCTGCCGTTCCTGGTTTCGCTCGTCGCGGTGGCCGCGGTGCAGATCGTCATCGCGATCGTCGGGCACGATCTGGTGCACCAGGCCGAACGCTTCCTCGCGATCGTCGCGTCCGCGCTGTTCCTGATCCTCACCTGGTACGGCCTGGCGAAAGGCGACCTCGCCGCGTCCGGCGACGTCCTGCACCGAGGCGCGGGCGGGGTCGCCGGGGGCATGCTGACGACCGTCGCGCTCGCTTCGACCAGAACGTTCGGCTGGTGCATCGGCGGTTCCGACTACACGCGCTACCTGCCGCGCGACACGTCGCGGCGTCGCGTGCTGGTCGCGGCGTTCTCCGGCGCTTCGCTGGCCGGACTGTGGATGGCGGTCGTCGGAGCCGCGATCGGCACCGTGATCACTGTGGACAGTCCGACCGACCTGGTGGCGAAGCTGATCCCGTCCGGCCTGGCCGCCGTGATCCTCGTGGCGCTGCTGGCGGCCTCGATCTCCGGCAGCGTCCTGGACATCTACACCGCCTCGCTGGGCCTGCTGATGGTCGGCGCCAGGGTGCGCCGCTGGATCTCCGCGGTCATCATCGGCGTGCTGGGGACCGCGGTCGGGTTCGTCGCCGGGCACAACGCCGGGTCCGTGTTCGGCACCTTCCAGAATTTCCTGTTCCTGATGGGCTATTGGATCGGCCCCTGGCTGGGGATCGTCGTCGTGGACACGCTGGTCTTCGGCCGCCGGGAGATCGACCCGCGGCGGTATTTCGAACGCACCCGGCGGTTCCGCCCGGGCCTGGCGGCGTTCGTGATCGCCATCGCGGTCTCCGTGCCGTTCATGGACCAAAGCCTGTACACCGGCGCGTTCGCGGCCCGCTTCCCGCAGTTCGGCGACCTCACCCCGTGGGTCGCGGGCGCGGTGGCCGCCCTGGCCTACTACCTCATCCGACGCTACCGAAAGGCCGACGAGTGACAAAACAAGCGCTTGGCCCGCTGAAATACGGCACGACGGTCCAGCCCTGGGGAAGAGGGGCCGCGGCGGGCGGCTTCGTCTTCCTCAGCGGAATCGACGGCGTGACCGACGAACACGGCCGGCCCGCCCACGGCGTCGCCGCGCAGACCCTGGTCACGCTCGACCGCGTCCACCGGCTGCTCGCCGACGCGGGCGCGGAGTTCGAGGACATCGTGCAGTTCGACCAGTTCCTCGCCGATCCCGCCGACCGCGCGGAGTACATGCGGGTACGCGACGCGTGGCTGGCCGAGCACGCGCCGAAGCTGCTGTCCGAGCGGTCGTACGCGTCGCTGCTGATCTATCCCCCGCTGGCCACGCCCGAGATGCGCGTGGAAATCCGGGCCGTCGCCTACCTCGGCTCCTGAACGCACTGGAAGGAGAATCCTGATGGCTTCCCGGTTTTTCGCCGAGCTGAGGGCCTCTCAAGTAGAGGCCGTCCGCGGACCGTCCTCGGTCGCGGTGCTGCCCGTCGGCGCCATCGAACAGCACGGCCCGCACCTCCCGCTGGCCACCGACGCGCTCGTAGCCGAAGCAGTGTCGAAGGAAGTCGTTGCCACACAAGGCGAAGACCTCGACCTGTGGCTGCTGCCGACGATCAGCTACGGCCGCTCCGTCGAACACACCTGGGCGGCAGGAACCCTTTCCCTGTCCACCGCGACCTTCGCCGCGACCCTCGACGACATCGGACGCTCGGTCGCCGCCGCCGGCATCCGCAGGCTCGCCCTCGTGAACGGCCACGGCGGGAACGTGTCCGAAATCCAGACCGCGCTGCGCGATCTGCGCCTGGCCTACGGCCTCCTCACCTTCGCCGTCAACGTTTTCCTCCCCGAGTCGCATGACCCGGCCTGGGCGGCGAGCGAAAACGGGCTCGGGATCCACGGCGGGGCCGCGGAAACGTCCCTGGTGCTGCACCTGCGCCCCGACCTGGTCGACCTCGGCTCCGCGCAGCGGCGGATCCCCGCGCAGATGGCCGACAACGTCCACGCCCGGTTCGGCGGCAGCGTCAGTTTCGGCTGGCTGGCCAACGATTTCGGCGCCGAGGGCTACCTCGGCGACCCGACGCTAGCCAGTGCCGAGGCGGGCGCGCGCGGGTTCAAGTCGCTCGTCGGCACTCTGGGCGACCAGCTCGCGGAAGTCGCGCGTTTCGACTTCCCCGATTCCGCCCGGACGCGCTAGCCCAGTCCCTTCCCCGCAGGAAGCCGGTCCACCATGCACAAACCCCTGATCGTGGGCATCGGCGGCACTGTCCGCCCCGATTCCTCCTCCGAACGAGCGCTGCGCGCGGTCCTCGAAGACGTGCGGGCGCACGGGGCCCGCACCGAACTGTTCACCGCACGAGACCTCGGATTCGCCATGTACGAGCCGGATCTCGCGCATCGTTCCCCGTCCGCGACCGCGTTCCTCGACGCGATCCGCCGCGCCGACGGCGTCCTGATCTCGACCCCCGGATACCACGGCGGCCTGTCCGGTCTCCTCAAAAACGCCCTGGACTACCTCCAGGACCTCGCCGACGACGACCGCCCTTACCTGCACGGACGCGCCGTCGGCTGCATCGTCAGCGCGTACGGGCCGCAGGCCGGGGTGACGACACTGACGTCGCTGCGCTCGACCGTCCACGCCCTGCGCGGCTGGCCGACCCCGCTCGGCGTCGTGGTCGATTCGACCGGCCAGCCGTTCTCCGCCGACGGCGGTGTCGCTGACCGGAAACTCGCCGCACAACTCGCCACCGTCGCCGAGCAAGTCGCACGGTTCGCGACCGCGGAGATCCGGACCGTCGCATGACTGCTTCCCTCGACGTGCTCCCGCTCGGCACCTTGCTCGCGCCCGGACGGCCGCTCGTGCTCTCCTCCGCCGACGACGCCGCCCTCATCCTGCCCGCGGCCGAAGCGTCCACGAGCACGCTGGCGTTCGTCGTCCGGCACTCGTCCGGGCTGGTGGGCGTCGCACTGCCCGGCGACCGGTGCGACGCGCTCGAACTGCCGCCCATGCGCCCGAGTTTCCGCCGAGGCCCCGGCTGGTGCGTCGCGGTCGACGCCGCGACCAGCGTCACCACCGGAATCTCGGCCGCGGACCGGGCGGAGACGATCCGTCGCCTCGCCTCCCGCGGCACCCGGCCGGAGGACCTCCACCGGCCCGGCCACGTGCTGCCCTACGCTACGGACCCGCGAGGGATCCGCGGCAGGCTCGCGATCCCCGAAGCGGCCGTCGAACTGTGCCTGCTGGCTGGAATGCCCGCGGCGGCTGTTTTTGCCGCGCTGGTCAGCCCTTCGGATCCGAGGGGAATGGCCACGCCGGATGAAGCAGCTGCCTTCGCCGCCGCGCACGGGTTGCCGGTGCTCGACACGGCTGCGGTTCTCCGGAGTTGCTCGCGTGTTCCTGAATATGGAGGGTGACTGCCCGGCGGCGTCCACGCGCTGGCGGAGGACTTTGCCGGTCTGCTGGGCGACGGCGTAGCGCTTCGGCTCGGGCCGCGCCGTCTCCTGGATCATCGCTCCCCAGACGGTGGCGGCCTCCTCCATGCGCAACGACCTCACCCGCGAATTCGGCACGCGCTCCCTCGGAGGTCCTTTGTGGACACCTGGCACGCCGTCTTGCGAGCCGGGGTTTCCCTGCTGTCGGGGCTTTCGCCGACGGCCCCGGGGCGGGCGACACCCGATCCGACGACCGGTGTCGCCTGTCCGGCTGACCCGGTCCCCCCGGCCCGGTCGCCGTGGGTCATCGGCGACGGACACGACCAGGTCGATCTTCCCCCGATCTCTGGCCGCTTCGGCTGCCACTACCTTAAATTCAAGCGAGACGGAGTCTTCGACACGCACCTGCGGAGGTAGAGGATGCCTGCTCCGAACGACGAGAAACCCGAGGAGCCCGGTTCCGGCAAGGACCGGCGGGACTTCCTGAAGGGGGCCGCCGCCGCGGCCGCGCTGGGGGTGGGCGGGGTCGCGGCCGGCGGTCTGCTGGGCGGGCAGCAGGCCCAGGCTTTCCCGCAGCAGACCGGGCTGCCGCCGATCGGGGCGGAGATCCCGTGCAGCTGCCTCGCGATCAACACTCCGCTGCAGATCAGGACGTCCCTGGTCAGCGTCGACTTCCGGGGCGGGATCAAGGTCCGGGTGGACGTCAACCCGGACGATCCGGTCAACTCGGTGCGGCTGCGGGTCGTCGGCCACCGTGTGTCGGCCGAACTGCCCGGCGCCGCCGGCATGGACCAGGGCGGCGGCACGATCACGATCGAGCAGAACGACATCGACGTCGACGCCAAGAGCCTGCTCAAGCTGACCCAGCGGTTCCCGCCGCGCTACGAGCAGATCATGGTGCTGAGCTTCACCATGACGATCGACCAGCCCGAGGGCCTGCTGCGCCGGGCGGGCATCCAGTCCCGGAAGGCGTACGAGCCGCTGGTGCTGACCACGAAGGACCCGGCGATGCTGGTCGGGAAGCTGACCCAGTTCCCGCCCCGGGGCGACCTCTACCAATTGCAGAACCCGGTGGACCTGGTGCTGCCGGACGACCCGGACACGACGATCGCGACGATCCAGAAATTCCCGGTGAAGGTGGGCGGACTCTGAGATCCGGCCTTGCTGAGCGGCCCGGTCCCCCTCGTGCGCGGGTGGGCCGGGTCGCTTCTTCGGGTCTGGTGCCGTCGCCTGCGGCGGGCTCTCCGACCGAGGCGAGCTTCCCGGTCTCGAGGTCGAGGCACCGCACGCGGACGGGGATGGCCGCGCCTTCTAATCCCGCATCTTCGATGTGGAACGTGAGCCATCCGGCTCCGGAACCATCAAGGTCCGGCCCACCGTCCACATTGTCGGCCGCTGCACAAATTCAGCACCGTCGGCACCACCGCTACGAGGCTCGGCTGATCGTCGAGAGCGCAGCCCCTGGCCGCGAATTCGCGGGACGAACCGTCACCTGCCCGCCGGACCAGGCCGCTTCGTCAGTGACCAGCACCGCCGAACTCCGCACCCCGAGGCTCGAATAACCGGCGAGCACGAAAGCCCCCGCCGCTGAGTCTCCGCAACAGCCGCCCTCACTCCGCGGCCGGACCGGGCCGTTCCATCAGGCCCAGCACCGTCGAGCATCGGACCACCGCGTCCGCGTCTCCGGCAAACGTCAGCTTCCCGGTCGCCAGCGCTTCGAACGGCCCGAGCGCTCCGGCGCCGATCCGGACGAATGTCGTCGCGTCGGTGCGGATGCTCAGCACCGGCGAATCGGCGGGTCCGCGCGCCGTGGTCACGGCGCCGTGGTCCAGGGTCAGGTGGAAGGTCTCCTCGTCCACCTGGAATTCGTACGTCTCCGCCACCTCCGGCAACCGGCTCGCGTCCGCCATCGACTGCACTGCCAGCAGCGCCCAGTGCGGCCGCGTGATCATGTCGGCGCTTGGTTCGCCCAGCAGCCCGATGCCCCACTTCGACAGCGCCAGCACCGGTTCCCGCAGCTGCCCGCCCAGCGGGCCGAGCCGGTACGCGTGTCCGGCGCCGGTTTCGGAGCGTTCGACGATTCCGGCGGCGCTCAGCTTCTTCAGGCGGTCCGCCAGGAGATTGGTGCCGATGCCGGGCAGGTCCGCGAGCAGCTCGGTGTAGCGGCGCGGGCCGAGCAGCAGTTCGCGCACGATGAGCAGCGTCCAGCGTTCGCCGACAGTGTCCAGAGCGGCGGCGAGCCCGCAGTACTGGCGGTACTGCCGCTCCCCTCTTGCGGTGGTCGTCACCGCCCCAGCGTACTACTGGATTTTCAAGTACGGTGTGAGGGCTGTCCGGAGTTGCCCGGGAACGGGGACCGGCTCCAGTCCGGCGGGGCCGCGGGTCATGCAGGCGACCGACTGATGTCCGCGCGCCACGAGTTGCGGCACCGCGACCTCGGTCCGGTAGTAGTCGAACGCCATCGCGACCCGGTGGCCGTCGAGTTCGGTCAGGGTCATGCGGAGTTCGACGACGTCCCCGGCGGTCAGTTCGCCGAAGTATTCGCAGCCGCAGCCGGTGGTGACCACGGCGAAGCCGTCGGTGAGCGAGGCGAGGACGTCGGGAGCGTGCTCGGCGAGGAACCGTTCCCGGCAATGTCCTTGCCAGCGAACATAATGCGCGAAGTAGACGTTGCCGACGAGGTTGGTCTCCTCCAGCGTCACGGGATGGCGGTACCGGTAAACCGGGGTCATGCGGTGCCGCCAACCGTGAGCAGGGCGATCGCGACGGGCAACCGGTATCCGTCCACGGTGAACACGGCGGAGGCGATCCGGGCGCTTCCGGCGGCGAGGACCAGCCATCCACCGTCGTACGCGCCGGAAAGCCTTGCCTCCGCAGGGCTTGCGCTCACCTGGGTCAGGCATCGGGTGACTGTCGAGGCTCGTGCGGCCAGGAATTCGGCGGGCTCGTCGCAGGGGCCCGACATCACCCGGAGCAGTGCGGGATCCGGCGGCTCGTGCGGTTCGACGAATTCCCAGGCACCGGCGACCGGGCAGGAGCCGTCTGCGTCTACAGCGAACGGTTCGCCGAGCGACACTCGCAGCGACGGGTCGAGCCCGAGCGCGACGGCCGTCCGGGTGAGTGCCACGGACAGCAAGGCCTGGGGCCAAGGCCGGTCGGATGGCAGGGATCCGGTGTCCGCCAGGCACAGGCCGGTCCATCGGACGGCGGGTCGGCCTTCCGCGTCGGTGGCCAGGACGTCCCAGGTGTAACGACCGTCGGCGGCGTGTTGTTCGGTGCCGCGGAGTTCCCATCGCCCCCTGGCGCGCGGGTCGAAGTCGACGCGGTCGCAGGCGACGGGCAGGAGCCGGCGCGTCGGCACGCATGACTGCAGGACGTGCACAGTGGCGTCGTGGGCGGCTGGGTCGCCGAGCACCGAGGTGTACCAGGGCTCGTCGTTCGGGGTGATCGTGGCTCGGCAGGACCACGGATCCGGGACGGCGACCGCCGAGACCCGGCGGAACTGTCCATTGTGGAACAGCAGCCGGTCGTAGAGGTCGGTCGGCTCGATCCGGCCGCAGTCGGGAACTTCCGGCGGTACGGCTTCGCTTTCCGTTGAGGACAGAGGGAACGTGGCGCTGAAGTGGTCCACGAGGAAGCCGGATTCGGCGCAGCGCAGCACGGTGGTGACGACGTCGCCCTCCCGCAGCGCGCACACGCGGACGACGTGCTCGCCGGTGTCGGGGATGACGACCGGACGGTCGAACCTGACGTCGCAGGCGGTCGTCAGGGCCCGGCCCACGACTGTCGAAGCGGCCTGCGCCAGGGCTTCCAGCCCGACGACTGCGGGCAGCAGGGCCGCCCCGTCGACGCGGTGGCCGTCCAGCCACGGGTCCGTGCGCAGGGAGAACGTCGAGTCGGCGACGAGTTCGACGCCTGGATGGCCTGCTCGGATCCGCTGCAGGAACCGGCCTGTTCCCGTCGGGAGTACCTCGCCTAGGCGTCCGTGCACTGACACGTCGGCGGGCGTCGCCGGCGTGCGCAGCAGGCGCAGGAGCAGTTCTGTTCCCTCCTCGACCGGGATCGGCGTGGCTCCGGAGCGGGCGAGAGCCTGCGCCGCGCCCATCCGTTCGGCCATGCCGGATCCCGACCACGCGGACCAGGCGATGTCGAGCACCCGGCAGTCCGGCAGTTCTCGCGCGAGCCGCCGGGCCTCGGCGCACAGAAGGCCGTTGGCCAGCGCGTAGTGGCACTCCCCCGCCATCCCGGCCGACCCGATCACCGATCCGAACGTGACCAGCAGTTTCAGCGATTCAGGCGGGACGGCCGCGAGCAACGCGCGAAGCCCGGTGACCTTCGGGCGCAGGTGCGCGCGAATCCGGTCAGCGGTCAGATCGGCGAATCGGGCGGGTTCGTTGATACCGCTCGCGTGCAGCAAAGCGGTCACCGGCCCGGTTTCGGCGGTGAGCTTTTCCACGGCCAGCGCGACAGCGTCGGGGTCGCCGACGTCGGCGGCCTCGTAGGCGACGCGGATACCGTCCGCCCGGAGCCGGTCCAGATTGGACTGGAGGAGTTCGTCGGTCTCCGGGTGAGAGCGGCCGAGGACGGCGAGGGCGAGTCCAGTGGTGCTGGCCAGTGCGTGCGCGCACTCGTAGCCGATGCCTTTGCCGCCGCCGCTGACCAGGAGCACATCTTGGTCGTCGAGTGGCGTTTCGGCGGGCACCGCGGGTACAAGCTGCTCACGGGGTTCGTACCAGGTGCCGTCCTCGCCGAGGACTAGTTCGCGGAATTGGCCGGGTTCGGCATGGAGCGAGGAGAAATCCTTCGCACGCACCGGTACCTGGGCGAGAGTGATGCCGAGGTCGGGATGTTCGCGGTGCAGTGAGCGGAAGAAGCCGGTGATCGCGCAGTCATGCGTCACCACTACGAGCGCCTTGTGATGCAAGGCTTTTTGCCCGGCATCGAGCAGCGCATCGATGTCTTCGGGGTCGGCGAGGTACACGGTTTCCGTCGGACGCCAGGGCTCCGGCCGGGACGGGACCAGCGTCTCGGTGAAACAGGCGAGCCACGGCCGCACGCCCGGTGCCTCCAGGTCGGGTTCCGCGGTCTCCGGGAGTCGTTCGATCTCCGCGATCACCTCGCCGACCGAACTGTCGGCGAACGCCATCGACACCGACGGCAGCGTCCGCCCGAGCGCCGAGGCCGCCTCTACGACGAGTTGGGTGGCCCGCAGCGAACTCAGGTTGAGATCGGCGAGCAGGCGGGCGTCGGAGCCGATGAGTGCCGCGTCGAGTTCGGTGGCCTCGGCGAGCAGGCCGGTGACCGTCGCGGCGGCGTCGCGGGCCGGAGCGGCGTCCATGGCCTCCCTCGGCGCCGGGATCATCGACGGCGCCACGGAACAGGGGTTCGTCAAGAACTCCGGTTCGCGGTCGAGGTCGATGGGGCGCGCGGCCCGTCCGGCGAACCAGGGAACGAGGTTCGCGGCAGCACCGGCGGCGAACAGCGCGGCGACGCAATCGGCGGCTGCGCGGTCGCCGGATTCGCCGATGTCCAGGCTGACCGTCGGGGTCTTCCCAGCGGCCAGGGTGCTCAGGGCACGACCGGGACCCGCTTCGCAGAACAAGTCCGCGTCGACGGCCTCCACCGCGCTCCGGAACTGGACTGGCGCGCAGAGTTGCGTGACGAGCAGTTCGACGAGGTCATCGTCCTCGATGAGGTGCCGACCATACACAGTGGACATCACCGTGCGACGTACTGGAGCAAGCTCGATGCTGCCAAGGAATGTGCGCCACGGGGCGGCGCAGGCGGCCATGGCGGGACTGTGGAAACCGTGAGATACCGGAAGCCACGTGACCCGGAAACCGTGCCGCTCGGCCTCGCGAGCCACCTCCTGAAGTTCGGCCACCGTGCCAGAAAGCACCTGTGACTCAGCGGAGTTGTCGGCGGCGAGCACGACGTCTGTCCCTGCGCGGAGCTCTTCGGCCGCACTCGTCGCGACAGCGAGCATCCCGGTGCCGGACGTGCCGTATTCGCTCATGATCCGGCCGCGTTCGACAGCCAGTCGTTCACCGTCCTCCGCCGACAGGCAGCCCGCCCACGTAAGCGCGGTCAGTTCGCCGAGGCTGTGCCCGATCGCGACGGTGGCGGTCACGCCCAGTTCCTCGAGCCAGGACAGCGCTGTCCGGGACGCGCGGTAGATCGCGGGCTGGGCCAGCGCGGTGTCGGCTGGCTCCGCGCCGCTCGCGCCCTGCCCGGGGAACAGCAACGCGACCCGGCCCGAGACGGCGTTTCCCAGCCAGGAGCCCGGTGACGTCGAGAGCTGTCCGCTTGTCAGCGAAGGCATCTCAGCAGCTGCGCGGGTGGCGAGAGCGGTGAGTTCGGCTGGGGTTCGGGCGACGAGCGCCGCCCGGACTGGCCCGGCTGGGTTCCGACGGCCGTACTGGCAGGCGAGGTCGTGCAGTTCGGCTCGCGACAGGCGTGACGCCACCTCGGCGATCCGGCCCAGTTCAGCGGCGACGAGAGCGGAGTCCGTACCACTGACGGAGATGACGTCGTACTCCGGCGTGGAACGGTCCGTCACCGGCGACCGCACCGATCGCGGCCGTGCCGGGGCGCCCAGCACGACGTGGGTGTTGATGCCGCCGAAGCCCATCGCGCTCACCCCGGCCAACCGGCGACCGCCCGGCCAAGGCTCCGGAGCACGCAGCACCCGCAGGGTCTCTCCGAGCGCCGGATGCGGCATCGCGCAGCCGGTGGTCGGCGGCAGAAGCCCGGACGACACGCTCAGCGCGGCCTTGACCACTCCGGCCGCTCCGGCAGCCGCTTTCGTGTGCCCGATGTTCGCCTTGACCGAGCCGAGCGCCGCGGCCGAAGCGGCCGCGGAACGAGCCCGGTTCAACGCGGTCAGCTCCACGACATCGCCGACCGCTGTCCCGGTGCCGTGTCCCTCGTACAGGCCGATCTCCGCGTGCTCGATCCCAGCCATCTCGACCGCCCGGCGCAGCGCGAGCAGCTGCCCGTCCGCCTCGGGCCGGGTGATACCGCCGCGGCCGTCCGAGGAGACGCCCCAACCGAGGATTTCCGCGTACACCGGCAATCCCGCCGCGTGGGCGTCCTCGGCGCGGGCGAGCGCGAGCATCCCGCAGCCCTCGCCCGGCCAGAATCCCGCCGAACGCTCGTCGTAGATCCGCATCTCCTCGGCGGCGAGCGCGCCGGTCTTGGCGAATCCGACCAGCTCGAACGGGTCGAGCGACAGGTCCACTCCCCCGGCCAGCGCGAAGTCGGCTCCGCCGTCCCGAAGTGCGCGGCAGGCGGTGATCACGGCGAGCATCGACGAGGCACACGCGCCGTCCACTGTGTACCCGCCGCCGTGGAAGCCAAAGTGATTGCAGATGCGGCCCGCGATGGTGTTGGCGAGGCTCCCGGCCAGCGTCTCGTCCCCGACCTCGGGAAATGCCGCCAGGTAACGCTTTTCGACCGCTGTGAGGTCCACGTCGTCGAGCGTCGCGCGCAGGACGTCGCGGACGTAGGGCCAGCGCAGCCGGAGAGCCCGGGCGCGGGTGACCTCGCCGGTGAGGCTGTTGCCGACGACGACGGCTACCCGGTCGGCGTCCAGACCGGCACCCGCCGGGTGACCTGCGTCGGCCAGCACGCGATCCGCGGTTTCCAGCGCGAGCCAGTGCGCGGGGTCGGCGGCGCGGAAGGTCGAACCGGGGATCCGGAACGCTTCCCGGTCGAACTCCCAGTCGGCCAGCACCGCGGCCTGGGTGCTGTAGGTCCGGTCCGGGACGCTCGCGTCGGCGCTCCAGTAGTCGGCGAGGTCCAGCCGCCCGGGCGGCAGTTGCCGGAACGCGCGGCGTTGGTGGAGCACGGTTTCCCACAGCTGCGCGGGGTCGTCCGCGTCCGGGTAGCGGCAGGCCATCCCGACGATCGCGATCGGCTCGCCGGGTTCGCGGCGGGTCACGCGGGTTCCCGGGCCGGCACGGGCTCGGCGGCGGTCCGCTGCGCCGGGACCAGGACAGTCCACTGAGGACTCTTCCGGGCGGCGACCGCGAGCACCGCGGCCCGCAGCGCGCAGGTGATCGTCAGCGCGAAGAACAGGCCGAACACGACGTGGAATTGCACCAGGACGCCGTAGACCGCGGCTGTGGCGAGCCCGAAGCAGACCTGGTTCCGCCGGGAGGACGGCGTCGTGCCGGGGTCGGTGATCATGTAGTTGGTGAACAGCACGAACGCCGTGCCGGTGATCGGCAGCACCGCGCTGACCAGCGAGATGTCGGTGAACAGCGCGCGCAGCACGGCTTGGCCGAGGAAGCCGCCGACCCAGCCGAGGATGAGCGGCACCTTGCCGGTGAGCTTCGCGTTCAGCATGGTCCCGGCGATCAGCAGCAACGCGGGCACGACCGCGCCCCACCAGCCGGTGACCCATTCGGTGAACTCGTACGGCGGCGCGATGCCGACCCAGCCGAACAGCAGCAGGACCGCCACGATCCCGACGTTGCTCGGGTTGAGCACGTGCCTGCTCTTGCCGCCGATCCGCACCCGCACGATGTACTTCGAAGCGACGCCGACGACCGAGGCGAGCACGGTCGGCATGAACCGGTCGTTGGCGTACAGGAGCATCGCGCACGCCATGCCGGTGATGTAGGCGGGAAGCAGGAAGTCGACCACCGCGCCCGGCTTGCCGAGGTACCGCGGACGGCGTCCGGAGGTCGCGGCCTCCACCGACTCCAGCACGATCTCCGCGGTCAGCGCGGCGAACACGGCGACCACCGGCGTGAGATACGCCTGTTCGAAGCCGAGCACGGTGTGGCCGAGCACGGTCAGCACGGTGATCGACGCGCCGAACCGGCGCAAGGCAGCGGAACGGCGTTCGCTCGGAGACTTGGTCACCGGTCCTCCTCGATGGTGCCGTCGGGGTTGAGCCGCAACTGGTGCCATCCCGGCGCGAGCGAAACCGAACCGTCGTGGCGGTGTCCGCAGCCGTCCCGCCACGCCAGGCGGACCGGCACGGAGGACGGCGGTTCGCTGCCCAGGCCGAAGTGCAGGTCGGGAGCGTTGACGCCGTTGTGCCCGTTCGCCGGGTACACCTGCTGCAACCGGTGCCCGCCACTCGGCGCGGCAACCTCCGCTTCGGCCCCGATCGCGGGTGACGTCGGACCCGGTGCTCCCGCGCGGCACGCGTTG
Source organism: Amycolatopsis sp. NPDC004079 (assembly GCF_040610415.1). NCBI lineage: Bacteria > Bacillati > Actinomycetota > Actinomycetes > Pseudonocardiales > Pseudonocardiaceae > Amycolatopsis > Amycolatopsis sp. NPDC004079. The sequence goes on from NZ_JBEXMH010000002.1 coordinate 330,422, forward strand.
TCGCCGACAGGCTTTCGCAGGCGCAGCCCGAGGAACGCACCGGCTGGCGAGGTGTTCCGATACAAAGTGGACGGTGCCCACTGGTTGGCCACGACGAAATCGAGCCGCCCGTCTCCGTCGACGTCGCCAACCGCGAACGAGCGGCTGACCGCGTCGGTGCCGACGCCGATCCGGTCCGCGACGTTCACGTAACGGCCGTCCGCGTCGCGAGCGAAGAACGTGTTGTGGTCGTGTCCGGACAGGTCGGTTCCCTCGGTGAATCGCGGCCACAGCGCGGGACGGCTCAGCACGAGGTCGTTCGACATCGCAGTCTCCTGCAATTGCGCCCACCGGTTCACCTCGCCGGCGACGAAACCGGTCGCGTGCATGACTTCCTCGGAACCGGAATTGCCGAAGTCGGCGGCTTTGACGTCCCACGACCATCCGGTGCGAGACAGGCCGAGGTCCTCGCTGTGGTCGTCGTAGGGCGCCACGCCGTCGCGTAACCGGGCGGCGGTTTCGGCGCGGCCCATAGTGGACTGGTAGGCGAAGTTGCTTTCCTGCAACGCGTACGGCTCGGTGATGTTGCTGACCAGGATGTCCGGGACGCCCTTCGCGTCGAGGTCGGCGAAGGCGACGCCCATGCCCTTGAACGAATCGTTGCCCAGCACCTTCGACTTGGGCGTCGTCGCGTGCCGCGTCCCGGTCGCCGTGCGGAACGCTGCGCGGCCCGGGGCGGACTCGTTGACCAGCAGGTGGTCGGGGCCGAAATCGTTGGCGACGTAGAGATCCGGCAGCCCCCGGCCGCCGATGTCCTGGGAGGCGAGCGCGAGCGCCCACCCGGTCCGGGTGTCCGGCGGGAAGGCGTCGGGCGCTTCGGCGAACCGGCCGGAGCCAGCGGAACGGAACAGCCGGAGCGTGCCGCCGTTCGCGGCGTGGGACAGCGAATCGTTCATCGTCAGCTCGGGCTGGTGCGCGGTCGGGTCGAGCACGCGCGCGCCGTCCGGGAAGTAATTGCCGAACACCAGGTCGGGGTGCCCGTCGCCGTCGAAGTCGCCGATCGTCGCGGCGTTGGTGTTCCAGACCTGCCACGGGCTGACCAGCTCGCGCGGCCGGAACGCGGCCGCCGACGGCGTGTTCCCCGGCAGGCGCTCGAAGATGACCGGGGAACGGCCCCAGTAGTAGACGACGACGTCCTGGCGGCCGTTCTCGTCCACGTCGACGGGCAGGCAGCCCATCGGAGCGGCGTAAGACGGCATCTCCAGCCCGGACGGGGCCAGCGTGAACGGCTGGTACCGCGCGCCCGTGCCGGGCGCGGGTTCGACGGTGACCGTGTCCGTGCGGGGATCCACCAGGCAGACGTCGTGCGCGACCGGGCCGCCGTCCGCGGCGAACAGCGCGGTCGCCGCGCCTACCGAGGAGATCCACGACCGGATCTGGTCGTAGGCCGGGGCGACGGTCCGCAGGTGCCGTCCGCCGGGTGCGTTGTCCGGGCTGATCTGGGCGGCGGTGAACGAGAACTGGTTCGCCAGCTCGGTTTCCTCCGCCAAGGACGGCTGCGGAATGACCGTGAACGCGAACACCGCCGCGCAGCCGAACAACGCGACCACGCGGGCCAGATGCCGGCGCACAAAGGGTCTCATCGGCTCTTCCTCTCCCACAGATACCGGATGTCCGCGCGCCAGCGCTGGTAGTGCGCGAGCGTGGACGGACAGGGCGTGAGCTGTCCGAGCGCCTGGTCGGTCCAGTCCGCCGCGACGTCGGTACTGGCTCCGGCCAGCACTTCGGCCGCTTTGTCGGTGTGCGCGGGCACGATTCCGCTGACCCGCCGCGCGGCGCAGGCGAACGCGCAGCCCTGTGCCAGGTGCGCGCGGAACGTGCCGGACAGGTCGGCGAGCCGGGCGAGTTCGGCGGCGTCGGCACCGCCCGCGTAGGTCGCGGCGAGGCCGATCCCGCTCCACAGGTCTGCCTGCCGCGCTGCGGGGAACTCGGCGATCCGCAGGGCGACACCGTCGGGGTCGGCGCATTCGCAGAACCACAGCGCCCGGCCGAGCCCCTGGTCGCGGATCTGTCGCGGTCCGGGACCGAGCCCGGGTTCGACGCGGTGCCGTCCGACGACCCGGTCGGTGTGGAAAAAGCCTTGGTGGAAGCCGTATCCGTCCCAGGCCAGCCAGCGCAGCAGCGGATCTGTCGCGGTGCTTCGGAAGGGGCGCAGCCGCAGCCGGGCGTAGGCCCAGCCGACGCCGACGTGCACGAGGTGCGGGTAGTCCGCGGCCGGTCCGTGCACCAGTGCCGCGACCCGGGCGCGCCGGAGCGGGAGGAGCACGTCCAGCAGGGCGCAGCCCATTCCCGCGCCCTCGAACGCGAACCCGCGCGATTCGGGTTCGAGCGCGGCGACCTGCTGGCCGAGTGCCTCGCTGCCTGGCTCGATCGAGGCGTTCAATCCGGTCAGGAACGCGCGTCCGGCCGATTCCAGGACGCCGCGCGCCGGGCCGGGCCGCAGCCGGAACCGGCGCAGTCCGAAGTCGACCTGGCTCAGGTCCTGGCGCAGCGCCCTGGCCAGGATTCCGGGGCTCACCTCGCTTCCCGCGGCGCGGCCACGACGTGTTCCATCAGGGCGGTGACCAGCAAGGGCCGGGCCTCCCGCTGGAAATCGACGCCGGGATGGAATTTCCGCACAGTGCCCTCCAGCACCAGCAGGGACAGGATCGGGAACACGAACTGCGGATCGGCGTGGAGGCCGCGGCGGCGCTGGATGTCGAAGAGCTTGGCAGCGAAGGAAACCAGGTCGAAATCGGCCGCGTTGCGTCCGGTGTGCTTCTCGACCAGCGCGGCCAGTTCCGCGCGGAATCCCGCTGTGTCGGAGCCGGGGTGCGTTTCCGCGGTCGACAGCACGATGTCGGCGCAGGCCTCGCCGTCGCCCTGGCTCATGCAGTAGAAGAACGCGGCGAACTTCTCCCGCGCGGACTCCGACAGCCGGACCGTGAAACCCGCGTCCAGTACGACGATCGAGCCGTCCTCGCGGAAGTAGAGGTTGCCGGGATGGAGGTCGCAGTGCACCACTCCGTCCAGGAAAAGCATCCGGTACACCGCGCGCAACGCCCGCACGACCGCGTTCTCGCGTTCTTCTTCGCCGAGATCCTCCGGACGGCGGCGAGCCAGCCCGTCCAGGAAGTCCATCACCAGAATGTCCTCTGTGGACAGTTCAGGACGGACTCCCGGAACGGTCACTCCGTCCGCGACGCTGAGCGCCTTCCGGAAACCTTCGAGCAGCTCCGCTTCCCTCGCGAAATCCAGTTGCGCGCGAATGCTTTCGGCGAGCTGTGCGGCGACGGCGTTGACCGGCACGCCGCGCAGCATCGGCAGCCTAGCCGCCAACCCGGCACCCCGTTGCAGCATCGCGAGATCAGCCGTGAGCGACCGGACAATGCCCGGTCTGCGCACCTTCGCCGCGACAGCTTGGCCGTCCGGGAGCACCACCCGGTACACGCAGGCGATGCTGCCCGCGCCGACCAGTTGCGGCTCGCCCGCAGCGATCCCCAGCGCGGGCGGCATCGTGCACAGCGGAACCGGACGAACTTGGTCGTGCAGCCGGGAAAGCGCGCGACACACACGCGGCGGCAGGATGTCTGCCCGCGTGCTCAACAGTTGGGCGGCCTTCACGAACGCCGGGCCCAGCGCCACGACCGTGTCCGCGAGCCAGACGTCTCGCTCGAACCGTTCGCCGCGCAGCCACGCCACCGCCGTTGCCGGCCCCAGCAGCAGCGACCGTCCGGCGAGGACCGCGAACGCGCGTGCGGTCCGCAGCGCCACCGTGCCACCCCTCGAAAACGTCATCTCTCCCCTTCGCCGCCCGGGCCGGATGCCCGACGACCGACGTTACAAGCGGTAGCGCGGGATGTGCCCCACGTGACCGCAAGACCATCCGTTTCAGCGAAACCGGGGCGGAAACACCCGGCCGGGCAAGGTGTTTCCCTATCGGGGCAGGGAAACCGGCCAGGCTCGCTACCGCCCCTAGGCCGCGGGGCACGGCCGCCGCCTCGGTCGTGACCGCGACTGGCACGATCCAGGCACGGTGAACCACCCTGCGTAGCCGTCGCCCGGCCGCTTTCCCCTTACGCCGCGCAATACTCAGTCGACAGCGGCGGCCTGGTGCGCTTCCTGGCTGTCGCGGGCGGCGGGAAAACCGACCCCGAGCTGTTCCGCCGCGAGCGCGGTGCCTTCCAGCCGCGCGCGGATCTTGGCGAACGCGGTCTGGCGGGACGTCGACTGGTCGTCGGCGAACGGGGAAAACCCGCAGTCGTCACAGGTTCCCAACTGCTCCACCGGGATGTACCGTGCCGCGCACAGAACGCGGTCACGCACCTCCTCGGCGGACTCCACCCGGGGATCGATCGGGTCGATCACCCCGACGAACACCCGGATTCCCGGCCTGAGCTGGTCCGCGATGACGCGCAAGACCCGGTCCGGATCGGACTCGCTGGCTAGCTGAAGATAGAAATTGCCCGCGGTGTGCTGGAACAGCGCGGGAAGCAGGTCGGCGTAGTCGACGTCGAGACTGTGCGTGGAGTCGAGGTCGCCGCCCGGGCAGGTGTGGACGCCGATGCGCGCGCGTTCGGATTCGCTGAACCTCTCCAGGACCCGGTTGTTCAGCTCGACGAAATCGCGCAGGATCTGCCCGCTGGGATCGAGTTTCAGCGACAGGCGCCCCTCGGTGAAATCCAGCTGGACAACGTGCGCGCCCGCGTCCAGGCACCCGCGGATATCGGCCTCGGCGCCGTCGACCAGATCGTCGAGGAAATTCTCGCGCGAATAGCCGTCGATCCCGGATGCCGGGTATAACAGAGACAGCGCGGAAGGCGCGATGACCGCCTGTTTCACCGGAATTTTCGTGCACTCCCGCGCGGTCCGCACATAGCGCTCGGCGTGCTCCTGGTAGCGGAACGGCCCGGAGGTCAGGCAGGGCAACTGCCGCTGATGCCCGTCGGCGAACGGGATGACGACGCCGTCCGCGGAAAGGTTCGCCGAGCCCGCGATCGGGTAGGTGACGAAGCTGGGTTTGCGCTGCTCGCCGTCGGTGACCACGGTCGCGCCCATCGCCGCTTGCGCCTCGATGGTCTCGCGAACGGCCCGGTCGAGAACGGAGGCGAAAGCCGCGTCGCCGAGCTGCCCGCTTTGCCGCGCGGCGAGGGCGCCGAGCAATTCGGGTGAACGGGGGATGCTGCCGATGGGCTCGGAAGGAATGGTCATGCGGCGAGCCTAGAAGCGACCGGGGCCGGGCGACACGGGAAAGAACACGGGAGGACGCTGCAATCCTTCTTTCGTGCCATTACCGGCTTGAGGGTGTTGACACGGTGGAGCAGTGTTGTGAGTTCACTTTATTGGCGGAGTGTTAAAAAAAGGTTTTTATCCGGCGATGACGCCGCGTTCCGCACTCCCGGCCAGGTCGTCGCACCGCCAGGTCGCACACGCGTCTGCCGTACGCGGTCCTCAACCTTCAGACACGCTTGTGTCGGGATCAGGCTGCGCGCTGCGACGACGCCGGAGATCAAGCATCGGAAGGACGACAAAAGGGGACAGTGTCAAGACAAGCGTCAGCGCCGCCCATCCGCTCGGAATTTCTTTGCCGCCAGCCGCGACAGCACCGCTTAAGAACGGAAGGACCGAAAAGAGGAGCAGGAAGCAGCTGGGAAGCATGAGCCAGGGATGAAGAACGTGACTCGGCGCTGAACCGGCCGCGGCGTCGAAAGACCGTGGATCCCGGCCGTAAAGGCGCATCCGGAGCTGTCTTCGCGATCTCTCGGAAGGGTCGAGACCGCGCCAGGAGTCCGCGAGAACACGCCCGGCTTCGCTGATCGCGCGAGTAGCCCAGTAGTTCGAGAACAAGCAGGACGCGTTGCTGATCGTTCCCATCACAGAGGCCACCAGGAACACCCCGGAAACCACATAGGAACCAGCCGTCTTTTCAGCGTTCGCAGCCACGACCGCTATCGCGCCGACAAGGATGCTGTTCAAAGTCATCAGCCAGGTGACTCGCTGCCCGATCAGCTCGTGTTCGAATTTGAGCCGGTCCGCGAAGACTTCTTCGATTTCCTTGCCGGCCGAGCTCGCGTTCCCGTCGGTTGCCATCTCCTAAGCCGGGAGGCCCGCGGCCGCGGCGATGCCCTGGTCAAGACTCAAGCTGTAGTCCAGATTCATATGGTCGGCGTCGTAGTACACGCTGACCTTCCCGATCACCGCGTAGCAGCGCTGCCGGTCGCAGAAGTAGTCGGTCAGGTCGAGCAGCCGGACCTTCGGGTCGGTGCTCGCCTTGGCCGCCGCGGTCAGCGGGTCCGCCGGTTGCGCGACCGACCGGGCGACCGCGCACTGCTGCGGGTCGTCCGGATTCAGCACTACGCAGTCGGTGGCGCGGACGAGTCCGTTGAGCGGCGGGTCGGCCATGACGAACACCGTCGCGCCGGCACTGGTCCACTGTGCCCAGTACGAGTTCAGCCCGTCCTGGTACTGCTCCGCCTGCGACCGTCCACTGTGGTCTTCGGCTCGCTCGTGCCTGCTGTAGAACGACGTGAACACGTACGTGGGCCGCGTTTTCGCGATGTCGCCGGCCATCTGCTTCGTCCAGGCCATGCACCGCCGGTCGAGGGCGGTGCCGTGGTAGTTCAGGGCTTGGATTCCGGCGAACGGGCAGCCGCCCAGGTAACTCGTGTACATCAGCCAGTGGTTTTTGCGGGCGAGGCTCAGCAGCGGGCCCTGCCATTGCTGGGCGTGCGAGTCGCCGACCAGCCACACCACGGTCGGATTGGCCGCACCCTGGCTGAAATCGCATTTGGTGGTCGTCTTCGTGCCGTCGCTCGCCGAGTACTGCGACAGCGGCGGAGGGCAGTCCGCGGGCGCCGTGTAGTACCGGTTGGCCGGGCCCATCTCGACACTCCTGGCCGGGCCGAACGGATCGGCGCACGCATTGCCCGCCATCAGCGCCCTCGCACCGTGGCAGGGGCCGGTCATCTCGGCGGCCAGGTCGCGCGCCGCTTGGTCGACGTGCCGTTCGTACGTCCAGGTCAGGCCGCCCGCCGCGGCGCACACCACGAGCATTCCGGCCGCCATGGCGGCGAAGGTCGCCCCGGCGGTGCGGCTCAACGGCCGCCAGGTCCGGAGCGGGTCCTCGACGAGCCGCTTCGACGCGTGCGCCGCGATCAGGGACGCGGCCACGATGCCAGCCTTGACCTGCCAGGTCAGCATGCCGGCGACCAGCGCGCCGGGGAAGGCGAACGGGGCCAGCATGATCAGGGGCCAATGCCACAGGTACAGCGAATAGCTGACATTCCCGAGCCACTGCACCGGAGGCGACGAGGACAGCGGGGTGTGCCATTGCCGTCCCTCGCGGCTGCCGCCGAAGATGACCAGTGCGGTGCCGACGGCAGGCAACAACGCCGTCGCGCCGGGGAACGCGGTCTGGTCGTCGAAGAGGATCGCTGCGACGGCGATAGCGGCGAAACCGGCCAGTGCGGCCACGTTCGCGGCGATCTTCGGCAGAAGGTACTTCGCGCCGCCGAAGGCCAGCAACGCGCCGAGCGCGAACTCCCACACTCGCACCGGAGTCACGAAGTACGCCTGGCTCTTGGACACGTCGGTGAACCAGATGCTGAACCCCAGCGAGGCGGCCCCGACGATCGCGACGCCGGCGATCCGCGCCCGTCGCGCCCGGATCTTGAACAGCAGCAGGAGAAGCAGCGGCCAGAACAGGTAGAACTGCTCCTCGACCGACAGCGACCAGTAGTGCTGGGACAGGCTCGCCGACTGGGTGAAGTGCGAATAGTCGACGGAATGCGCGGCGAGCAGCCAGTTTTCCCAGTAGAGCGCGCTCGCGATGACTTCCTGCGCGTTGGACTCCCAGCGCGGATAGGGCATCAGGAAGTACGCCGCGACGATGATGAAGGCCAGCACGAGAAACGCCGCGGGCAGCAGGCGGCGCACGCGGCGGGCGTAGAACTTCGCGAGCCGGATCCGCCCGGTGCTCGCGACCTCGCGAACGAGATGCGAAGTGATCAGGAAGCCGGAAATGACGAAGAAGACGTCGACGCCGACGTAACCGCCGGTCAATCGCGAGGGCCAGAGGTGGTTCAGCACGACCAGCCCGACCGCCACGGCGCGCAACGCCTGGATGTCCGGCCGGAACGCCGGTCTTCGCTCCCCTGACGACTGCGAAGGCCGCACCGGCCCGCTCAACGTCCCCGTGCCCATTTCCGCCCCTTATGTCCCGCCCCGCTGAAAACTCAGTGATGCTAGCGGGACCGGCCGACGGGCTCGGCACGGGCTGGCCGAATCGCCGACGCGACGTGCGGAAAGAGGGGGCGGCAGCCACGCCGTCCCCCTCTTCGGTCCGCGGTCAGCGCCAGCCCAGTTCCGGGGCGACGTGAGTCAGGATGCTCTCCAGCACATGGGCGTTGTAGTCCACGCCCAGCTGGTTCGGCACAGTCAGCAGCAAAGTGTCCGCGGCCTGCACCGCCTCGTCTTCCTTCAGTTCCCGGACCAGTTCGTCCGGCTCGGCCGCGTACGAGCGGCCGAAGATGGCGCGGGTGTTTTCGTCGATCATGCCGATCTGGTCGCGCGAGTTGCGGTCGCGGCCGAAGTACGCGCGGTCCTGGTCGTTGGTCAGCGCGAAGATGCTGCGGCTCACCGAAACCCTCGGCTCGCGCTCGTGGCCTGCTTCCTTCCACGCTTCGCGGTAGGCCTCGATCTGCTTGCGCTGCTGGACGTGCAGCGGTTCGCCCGTTTCGTCGTCTTTCAGCGTGGAGCTTTGCAGGTTCATGCCCAGCTTCGCCGCCCAGACGGCCGTCGCGTTCGAGCCCGAGCCCCACCAGATGCGGTCGCGCAAACCTTCGGAGTGCGGTTCCAGGCGGAGCAAGCCGGGCGGGTTGGCGAACATCGGGCGCGGGTTCGGCTGTGCGAAGCCTTCGCCTTCGAGCAGCTTCAGGAAGACCTCGACGCGGTCGCGGGCCATGTCGGCCTCGGTCTCGCCCTCGGCGGGGGCGTAGCCGAAGTACCGCCAGCCGTCGATGACCTGCTCGGGGGATCCCCGGCTGACGCCGAGCTGGAGCCTGCCCCGCGAGATGAGGTCGGCGGCGCCCGCGTCCTCGACCATGTACAGCGGGTTCTCGTAGCGCATGTCGATCACGCCGGTGCCGATTTCGATCTTCGACGTCCGCGCGCCGATCGCCGCGAGCAGCGGGAACGGGCTGCCCGCCTGGCGCGCGAAGTGGTGCACGCGGAAGTACGCGCCGTCGACGCCCAGCTCCTCCGCCGCGACCGCCAGGTCGATCGACTGGTGCAGGAAGTCGGAGGCCGACCGGGTCTCGGAGTGCGCGCTCGCCGACCAGTGGCCGAACGAGAGGAAGCCAATCTTCTTCACAGATGCTCAAACGTTCAACTACCCGGCATCATTCCCGGACGCCCGGAGAGGCTCAGCGGGCGAGGCGTTCCAGCAGGACGACGGTCACCGTGTCCCCGGCCTCCTTGCCGATCACCTTCCGGAGCCCGGCGTTGACCGGGAGTTTGTGGGTGCCGTCGCCCAGCGCCATGAACGAGCCGCGGAACGGTTCGCCGTCGACGGTTCCGCGGACTTTCACCAGGCCGCGGGTGCCGAAGAACTCCGCCGAGCCCGGCCAGACCAGATAGGTGTGGCCGCCCTTGGCCGGGCTCTTGCGCAGGGTCGCGGTGAATTCCTCGTTGAGTTCGCTCATGATCGGGTGCTCCTTCGCCTCGGATGACTGTTTACCCCGAGGTACGAACCTGGTCCCCGGATTTCGACGCCGGTCCGGGATCCGGATCGTAGAACTTCAGCCGCGGGTGCGTCGATCGGCGAGAAACCGGAGCCCGGGCTACTCGGACGGCTCCCGCGGTGCGACCAGTTCGGTCAGGGTGCTGACGAGGTCGGTGCGGCGCGATCCCCGGGCGAGACCGACGCACGCCCCGCTCCGCTGAGCGGGATCTCCTTGACAGCACCTCAGTGCGCGCCGACGATGATTCATCAGATGTATCGGCCACTCGCTTGCTCCAACTCCGCTGATGATCGAGAAATCCCCGCTAGGCATCGGATCACTGGACTTCACTGTGGAGGTTCCATGACGACCTTTCCTCGTCGGCACGCACTCGGCATGGCACTCGGCGGCGCGGTGCTGCTCGGGACAGCGGGCACCGCGGCGGCCGCGAGCGGGCCAGCGCAACCGGTGGTCACGGACGGCGCGGGCGCACCGGTCGTCCCGCCGCCTCCGCCGGTGCCCGTCCCTCTCGACGCCTGGTTCGACAACGACGGCATCGATTCCGCGAGCGCGCACGACGGGAACTTCGACGGCTCCGGCTACACCTTCCCGGCGGAGCAGATCGCGGCCGGAACCACGGTCACCGCGGGCGGCGTGCCTTATCTGCTCGGCTCGGCCGCCGCCGGGGCGAAGAACAACGTCATCGCGCTCGGCCAGCGCATCGACCTGCCGAAAGGCCGGTATTACGGGGCCGCGTTCCTCGTCGCGTGCAGCTACGGCAGCACCGGAGGCGACGCGACCGTCCACTACGCCGACGGCAGCACCAGCACCGCCAGCCTGTCCGGTTCCGACTGGTGGGGCTCCGGCGGTGCCGTCGTCTCGACCTTCCGCTACGGCCCGGGCGGGGTCGCCGACCAGAACCCGGTGTCGATCAGCACAGCGCAGGTGTGGATCGACCCGGCGCGCGAAGCGGTCGCCTTGACCCTGCCCAAGACCGCCCCGCCCGCCGCGAATGTGCCGAGCCTGCACGTGTTCGCGCTGACAATGCAGCCGATCGCCCAAGGCCGTTCGGCCACCGTCCTCGACGCCCGCGCCACCGCCAACCTCCTGCAAGACGGCGGTCCGCAAGCCGTCGAAGCGACGATCGTCAACACCGGCACCGTCTGGCTCGAAACGCGCGACCGGATCACCGTCACGCTCGACGTCCCCGGCGGCCGGGTCCGCACGCCCGCACCGATCCCCCGCCTCGCTCCGGGCGAGCAGACCACCGTGCGGCTCGGCCTCGCCCCCGACCGCGGCCTGCCCGCCGGAACCCCCGCGACCGGCCGGATCCGCGTGCTCGCCGACCGTTCGACGATCGCCACCCGGTCGCTGCCGGTGCCGCTCGGCATCCCGGACTTCCGGCCGACCGACGAGTCGCTGTCCACGCATCGCGCGCCGTATTGGTTCTGCGACGCCAAATTCGGGATCTTCATCCACTGGGGCGTGTACTCGGTGCCCGCGTGGGCTCCGGTCGGGCAGCAGTACGCCGAGTGGTACTGGAACAACCAGCAAGATCCCAACGGCCCCACCTACGCCTATCACGCGAAGACGTACGGCGAATCGTTCGTCTACGACGACTTCATCCCGAAATTCACCGCCGCGCGGTTCGATCCGCGTTCGTGGGTGCAGCTGATCGAGGACGCGGGCGCGCAGTATTACGTGCTCACGTCCAAGCATCACGACGGTTTTGCCTTGTGGGACACCAAGGTCAGCGGCCGCAACGCGAAGAAGCTCGGCCCGCGCCGGGATCTCGTCGCCGATCTGTTCGCCGCCTCGCGCAAGTACACGCCCGGTCTGCGCAACGGTCTCTACTTCTCGCTGCCGGAGTGGTTCAACCCGGACAACCCGTGGATGGGCCACCCGCCGCGCAACCCGTACACCGGCGCGCCGGTGCCCTACACCGGTTACACCGCCGGACGCGATTTCGTGAAGGACCTGCAGGCGCCGCAGGTGCTGGAGTTGATCGACGGCTTCGACCCGGACGTGCTGTGGTTCGACATCGGCGGTGTGAACGACAGCCGCGACGTGCTCACGGAGTACTTCAACCGGGCCAAGAACCGGCGTCGCCCCAAGGACGTGACTTACAACGACCGCGGCGGCATCCCGGACCACGACTTCACCACGCCCGAGTACACGACGTACCCGAACACTGTTGTCGCGAAGTGGGAGTCAAGCCGGGGACTGGACCCGTACTCCTACGGCTACAACCGCGCGACGCCGGACGACAAGTACATGACCACCGACGACGTGGTGCACACGCTGGTCGACGTGGTGTCGAAGAACGGCAACTTCCTGCTGGACATCGGCCCCGACTTCGACGGCACCATCCCGGCCGTGATGCAGCAGCGGCTGCGCGAGACCGGGGCTTGGCTGCGCACCAACGGGGAAGCGATCTACGGCACGACTTACTGGTCGCGGATGGCCCAGCTCGGCGACCTGCGGTTTACGGTGCGGCCTGGTTCGGCTTTCTACCTCATGTCGCTCGTCGCGCCCGGGTCGCAGCTCGTGGTCGACGCCCCAGTCCCGATCCGCCCCGGGGACCGCGTGTCGATGCTCGGCTACGGCGGTCCGTTGCACTGGAGTCAGAGCGACGGCCGTCTGGTAATTGACGTCCCCGCGGCGGCGCGGGCGGCGGGGAAGCACTCGTGGGTGTTCAAAGTGGACTGGCGCTGACGCTAGCCGGGGCGGTCCGCGATTGGCCGCCCCGGCAGCCGCTTTCCCCGTCCCGCGCACGGGCCGCGACATCGGCGTCCGAACAGAAGCCACGGCCGCTGCGCTTCAAACACAACAGGCCGAGCAACCGACCGCTCAAGTCCACCACCGCCAGCCTGCGCCGGGACATCCCCAGCCACGTCGCGTACAGATCCGACTCCGGGCCAACCACCCGCCCAGTCAACCGACCTGCCCGATACGCCGGAAGCGCCTCCGCCAGCCCGTCGAGATCCGGTCGCTCCACGACGCTCAGCAAAGTCTCCCCGGAGACGACCAGCGCGGCATGCACATGATCGTCCTCGAAAAGCCCTCGCACCTCGCCAACGGTCGCCGACGCTTCGAGCACCTTCGGCACCCGGAGCATCGCCTCGCCGACGGTCGACGCGCCGCGGAAATCCGGGGACGTCACCGCGGGTTGTTCCACTCCGCGTCGGACCGGTCCTCCGCCGCCGTACGCTCCCGCGCCAGTTCCAGCGCCCGTCGCGCGGTGGCCTCGTCCGGGTACGGGCCGAGGCGGTCGACGCCGCGCGCTTGGCGGCCGCGTTCGACCTCGTTCGTTCGCGTGTTGTAGAACCATTCCTCAGACATCGTCAGCTCCCCGAAGAATCGATCGAGCGGGCCGAATCGACCCGCAGCGCCTGCATCGCGGTCACCAGTTCGGCCAGGTCCCGCGGATCGGTCAGCGTCCGGTCGGTGAGGTCCCGGATCCGGCGCAACCGGTACCGCACCGTGTTGGCGTGGCAGTGCAGCACCTGCCCCGCGCGTTCGGACGAACCGCCGTGCGCGAAGTACGCGTCCAGCGTCTCCAGCAGCACGTCGCGTTCCTCGGCGGGCAGCTCCAGCACCGCCCCGAAGACCTGCTCCCCCAGCCGGCGGCCCTCGTCCGGGTCGTGGGCGACGAACGCCGCCAGCGGGCTCGGGTCGAACGCGCGGACCTCGCCGCGTTCCGGCGGGATGCCGGACAGGGCGGTCCGTGCCAGGTGGACCGCGCGCGGGGTTTCGGCCAGGGAGCGGAACAACGGGCTGACGCCGGTGCGGGCCAGCGCCAGTTCGCGCAGCAGGGCGAGCATCGCGTCGTACTGCTCCTCGCGCAGCGACACCACGCCGGCCTGCAGCGTCGGCGAGAGATGCCACGCCGACACGATCCCGAGCTGCCCGAGCCGCCGTTCGATGCCGACCAGGCTCTCCTCGGCCAGCCCGCGCGTTTCGGCGGCGACCACGGTCAGCTTCCCGTCCAGCGACAGGCCGAGCAGCCGCCCCGCCTCCCACGGCCCGGTGTCGGACCCGCGCGCGCCGGTCAGCAGCGCCTCGGCCAGCGCGGACCGTCGCCGCTGCTGCGCGACCAGCAGTTCCGCGCTCGCCGCCCGGTACGCCTCGGTCACGCGGACCGCGTGCTCGTCGGTGACCTGCCACAGCAGGCTGGCGACGTCGACCAGCACGTCGGTGCTTCCGGTTTCGCGGGCGCGGCCCACCAGCAAGTCCCACAGCATCGCGCAGGCGATCCGGTACACCTGCAGCACCTCGGGCAGCGGCGCGCCCTGGTGCGCGCGGCGGCGGCCGGTCTCCTTCGGCGCGCGCTGGTCCGGGGCCTCGGCACCGCCCAGCGCGTCGACCATGAACCGGAGGTTCACCGCGATCGAGCGGTGCAGGTCGGCGCGCGGGACGATCTTCTCGTCCCGGTACATCCCGATCCGCTCGCAGCTCGCCGCGCAGACGTCGTCGATCAGCCGGGGCAGCCGTGCGTCGGCCCAGGCGACGAGTTCGGTCAGGGCGGCGGTCCGCACAGCGTTTTCCTCCCGGTCGGCCACGTCCGGGATCGTACCCGCGCCTCGGACCTGCCGCCCACGCGGATTTCCCCCGCCCGAAAACGCGCGACGATTTACCACGCATTTTGTGGGCCGCTACAAAAATGTTTGTCGGCGCCCACAATGGCGCTGTTCGCATTCTCCGCCCGGATGCCCCGCACGGTCCGCTGTGCTTGAATCAGGGAAGAGAAGCACAGATTCGGGCCGAGAGGGTTACGGTGGACGAGCAGCGCGAGGACCAGCCGGAGTTCAAGCCTTACCACCATCCGGCCGCGGGCTGGGGCGCGGCGAAAAGCGTGACGCAGTTCCTCGTCCGAGAACGGGAACTTCTCGCCGGGCCGCGCGCGATCGTGAAGATGAACCACGAGAACGGCGGGTTCGACTGCCCGGGCTGCGCGTGGCCGGACGACACCAAGGGCCTGCGTCTCGACATTTGCGAAAACGGGATCAAGCACGTCACCTGGGAGATGACGCGGAAACGCGTCGGCGCGGAATTCTTCGCCGCGCACACCGTGTCCGAACTGGACGGCTGGAGCGACACCGCGCTGGAGGCGCAGGGCAGGCTCACCGAACCGCTGCGCTACGACGAGAAGACCGACCGGTACGTCCCGATCTCGTGGGACAAGGCGTTCCAGCTGGTCGGCGACACGCTGCGCGGCCTCGACTCCCCCGACCAGGCGGCGTTCTACACCTCCGGCCGCCTGGGCAACGAGGCGACGTTCCTGTACCAGCTGTGGGCGCGCGAGTTCGGCACGAACAACCTGCCGGACTGCTCGAACATGTGCCACGAGGCGAGCGGCCGCGCGCTGCAGGCCGCCATCGGCACCGGCAAGGGCACCGCGGACATCCACGACTGGGAGGCCGCCGACGCGCTGTTCATCATGGGCGTCAACGCGGCGTCGAACGCGCCCCGGATGCTCACCGCACTCGCCGAGGCCCACCGGCGCGGCGCGCAGGTCGTGCACATCAACCCGCTGGTCGAGGCCGGTGCCACGCGCACGATCATCCCGCACGACTTCGCCCGGATGGCCGCCTTCCGCGCCACCCCGACGTCCACGCTCAACCTGCAGCCGCGCATCGGCGGCGACCTGGCGTTCATCCGGGGGATGGCGAAAGCCCTCCTCGAGATGGCGGAAACCGATCCCGAGGCGATCAATTCGGACTTCCTCGAGACCTACACCACGGGCGTCGAGAAATACCGCGTCGTCTGCGAAACCACGTCCTGGGCCGTTTTGGAGCGGCAGTCCGGGCTGTCCGAGGCCGAAATCCGGGCGGCGGCGAAGATCTACCGCGACGCCGACCGGTCGATCATCAGCTGGTGCCTCGGCGTGACGCAGCACGAGCACGGCGTCGACACCGTCCGCGAGATCGTGAACCTGTTGCTGCTGCGCGGAAACATCGGCCGCCCCGGGACCGGGCCGTCGCCGGTGCGCGGGCACAGCAACGTGCAGGGCAACCGCACCTGCGGCATCGACCACCGCCCGGCGCCGGAGTTCCTCGACAAGCTCGCGCAGGTCTGCGGCATCGACCCGCCGCGCCACCACGGGCTCGACACCGTCGGCACCATCGAGGCGATGCACCGCGGCGACGTGCGGGTGTTCGTCGGCATGGGCGGCAACTTCGCCCTCGCCGCGCCCGACACCCCCTACACCTTCGCGGCGTTGCGCAAGTGCGAGCTGACCGTGCAGGTCAGCACGAAACTCAACCGCAGCCACCTCGAACACGGCAAGCAGGCGCTGATCCTGCCCTGCCTCGGCCGGACCGAAAAGGACTTCCAGACCGCCGGGCTGCAGTCGACGTCGGTCGAGGACGCGATGAGCATGGTCCACCTGTCGACCGGCATGAAGAAACCCGCCTCGCCGCATCTGCTGTCCGAGCCCGCGATCATCGCCGGGATGGCGAGCGCGACGCTGCCGGACAGCGCGACGCCGTGGGCGGACTACGTCGGCGACTACGACCGGATCCGCGACACGATGGCCCGGGTGCTGGACGGTTTCGAGGACTTCAACACCCGCGTCCGGGAGCCGCTGGGCTTCCGCATCCACCAGGCCGCGCGTCAACGGGTCTTCCACACGCCGTCCGAACGCGCCGAGTTCTCGACCGCGGAGCTGCCGGACGTCGTCCCCGCCGCCGGCACGCTCGCGCTGGGCACGATGCGCTCGCACGACCAGTGGAACACGACGATCTATTCGGACGACGACCGGTATCGCGGCATCAAGAATCTCCGCACGCTGGTGTTCCTGAACGCCGAGGACATGCGCGACCGAGGCCTGGGCGAGTTCGACGAGGTCGACATCACGGCCACCGCGAAGGACGGCACGACGCGTTCGGTGCACCGTTATCGGGCGATTCCGTACGACATTCCGCGCGGGTGCGCGGCGGGGTACATGCCGGAGATGAACGTGCTCTGCGCCATTGGCGACTACAGCACGCAGAGCGACCAGCCGCTGATGAAGCATCTGAAGGTCACGGTCGAACGCTCTGCTTGAGCGCAGCGGTACGGCACGGGGCGCGGACCAGCACCGCGGCCCCGATGCCGGCCGCCACCCCCACCAGCGTGTCCGCCACCCGCGCCGTCAGCAACGTCTCCGGCGCGGCGGGCGCGGCCAATTCCGTCATCACCAGAATCAGCGGGGTGAAGAACCCCAGCGCGATCCCGTAGTGGCGGGACATGAACAACTCCGTCGGGAACAGCAGCACGATCACCGCCAGCGCCAGCGGCGCGGCCCCGAATCCCGGCAGCAGCAGCAAAGCCGTGACGACCAACCCGGCCAGCGTCCCGAGGACTCGGTGCGCGCTGCGGTCCAGCACGCTGCGCAGTCCCGGATGCAACCGGCTGCGCGGATCGGCCGCCGCCAGCGGGACCGCCGCTGAGGCCATCGCCCAGTTCGCGTGGTCCACGCCGAGCAGCAACCCGACAGCGCCCGCGGCGGCGATCGCCAGCGCGTACCGAGTGGCGTGCACAACGGCGCACGCCACACCGCAACCTGGCGCGCATCCCGACGTTCCCGGTGTGGCCGAACGCTCCGGGCCAGTCAGTCCAATAAGGACACATCCGGCAATCGTGCCCGCGCACAAGGCAATACCCGCCCACGGTTCGACCCGTCCGGCAGGCACCAGCGCGATCGCGCCGAGCGCGAAGATTCCGAAGAACGGCCCGCGCGGGCTCAAGTCCAGGCGATTCGTCACCAGGGCACAGCCGAAAGAGAACGCGGCTTCGGTGACCACCAGCAGCCACGGCGGTGCATGAGACGCCGACAGCAGGACACCCAGCGAGACGCCGCTCAGCAGCACCGCGCCCGCCTGGAGCTGGTGCCGGAACCGGAGCGCCCGCGTCTCCGCGCGGCCGTACATCCCGGCGAACGAACCGAACGCGGCGAAAATGATCAAGTCCGGACGGCCCGCAGCGAGCAGCGCCAGCCCCGGGATCAGCAGCCCCGCCGCGACCCGGCCGGCATGCCACCATTCGCCGCCGCCGAACGAGCGCGCGGACGCGGCCGAGGTCGCCACCGGCACGCTGTCCTCCGCTTGGTTGTGCTGACGTCGGCTACCGGGATCCGCCGGTCGTTCCACGATACCCGCGCGAAGGGCGGCACCGGCCCGGATTGTGGCGCGCCACAACGAAGTCTGCGCCCGGTGCCAATCAGCCGAGCTGCCCGAGCGCGCGGGCGACGTTCTGGTCCACGATGCCCAGCATCGCCGCCCGGTGCGGGAAATCGCCGTCCAGCAAGCGCAACGGACCCGCCACCAGCGACAGATACGTCGCCAGGCGATAGAGCCGCATCCGGTGCTCGTCCAGGTCGGGTTCGCGGAAATGGCGGTTCCCATTCAATGTCGAAGAACATCGCGCCCTCGATGTCGATGAGCACCGGTTGGTCGTGCTCGTCGACGAGGACATGTTCGCCGAGAAGTTCCGCGAGGCGGTGCTCGACGACCGCGAACTCCTTCACCCGAGCGGCGGCCTGGGCAAGGTGGTCCAGCGCGCGGCTACACGATGTCTTCCAACGGATCACAGGGTTTCCAGCGTGCCGCCGCGCACGTCCTCCACCACTGCGACGTCACCGTCGATGAGACTTTTGCTGCTGTCGAGCAGGACGACCTCGGGCACCCGGGCTCCGGCTTCGGACAGCGCGGCGAAGGGATCGTTGTGTTCGGGAGATGCCGCGTCCGGCCAGTAGTCCTTGTCGGAGTTCCAGACGTAGGCGATGCCGGTCGTGCGATTGTCCAGGAACAGCCTGATTGTCGAGCCGCCCCCGGGTTTCGCTCACTTCCGCACCCTACTGCCGCGCGGGATGTCATTCTTGGCGGGAAACGTGGTACTCACTGCCGCTGACGCGACGGTCCCCGCCGGTTCCGGCGCACACTCTCCCCACGAACGGACACGAGACCACCAGCAGCCTCGGGAGCCTCCAGTGAGACGCACCAGAATCGCTCTCTTCGCCCTGCTCGTCCTCTGCGCCGCGAGTTCCGGCCCCGCCGCCGCGTCGGCGAACCCGAGACGCGACGCCTTCGCCCTCTCGAGCACCGCCTTCGCCGACGGCGGGATGATCCCCAAGGTCCACGACTGCGCCAGCAGCGGCGACGGCGACCCCGAAAAGAAGGACGAGTCGCCGCCGCTGGCCTGGTCCGGGGCGCCCGAGCAGGCCAAGAGCTACGCGATCGTCATGCACGACCTCGACAACGGCATCATCCACTGGGTCATCTACGACATCCCGGCGAACGTCGCCGAGCTGCCGCAGAACGTCGACCACGCGTACCAGCCGACGGTCCCCGCCGGGTCACGGCAGGCCTACTACCGCGGCAGCGCGAACTTCTTCGGATACCAGGGTCCGTGCACGACGAACCACACGTACGAGTGGGCCGTGCACGCGCTGAACAAGGAGTCGCTCACCGAGCTCGACTCGAACTCGACTACGCAGGCCGCCGAGACTGCCATCGACGCGGCGACCGTCGCGACTGCTTCGCTTCGGGGCAACTCGTAGCCGGGCCGGGGCGCGGGTTCAGAAGGTGATCACCTGACGGACCGCGCCCCCGTCCCGCAGCCGGGCGAAACCCGCGTTGATCTCCTCCAGCGCGATCGAATGCGTCAGCAACGCCTCCACCGGCAGCAATCCCGCCTGGTACAGCGCGATGAACTGCGGCACGTCGCGCCGGGGCACGCACGAGCCCAGATAACTCCCCCGCAGGGTTTTTTCCTCCGCCACCAGGCTTTGCGCGGGCAAGGTGAGTCCAGCGGACGGATCCGGAAGGCCCACGGTGACCGTCGTCCCGCCCGGCCGGGTCACCTCGTAGGCCTGGCTCAGGGCAGCGACCACGCCGGTGGTGTCGACGGCGTAATCCACCCCGCCGCCGGTCCGCTCGCGGATCTCCGCGACGTCACCGGTCAGCACCGTGGCACCCAGCGAACGCGCCAGCTCCCGCTTGCTCGGCACCGGATCGATCGCGAGCAGTGTGCTCGCACCGGCAGCCTTCGCGGCAAGCAGCGCGGACAGACCGACGCCGCCGAGACCGAACACGGCCACGCTGTCCCCGGGGCGCACATCCGCCGCGTTGAACACCGCGCCCGCGCCGGTCAGCACCGCGCAGCCGAACAGCGCCGCGATTTCGAACGGCAGCGCCTTGTCGATCCGCACCGCCGACCGGTCGGACACAACGACCTGCGAAGCGAACGCGGAAACTCCGAGGTGGTGCAGCGGGCGGCCGACCGGCGACGACCACCGGACGTCCCCGCCCAGCAGTGTGCCCTCGCGGTTCGCTGCCGCGGCCGGACCGCACAGCGCGGGGCGGCCTGCCGTGCACGGGGCACAGTCGCCGCAGGAGGGCACGAACGTCAGGACCACATGCTCGCCGGGCTGGAAATCGCTGCCCGGTCCGGCTTCGACGACTTCGCCGGCCGCCTCGTGGCCGAGCACCATCGGCACCGGACGGGGGCGTGATCCGTCGATCACCGACAGGTCCGAGTGGCAGAGCCCGGCCGCGCGCACGCGCACCAGCAGCTCGCCGGGTCCCGGCGGGGCCAGCGTCAGCGTCTCGATCTCCAGCGGTTTCCCGACCTCGCGCAGGACCGCGCCGCGAACCTCCATCACGCGCCGACCGGGACGCAGCGGGTGACGAGCCGCTCGGACAGCAGCGGCACGACCTCGCCGAGCACGATCCGCGCGAAGTACTCCGACGCGCAGTGCGCGGTGAAGTCCGCTTCGCTGTCGTACTCCTCGACGATCACCACGACGCCGTCCTCGATTCCCGTGTGGACGGTGTACCGCCGGCAGCCGGGCTCGCGCCGCGACGCCTCCGCCATCGGGCCGAGCAGTTCGACGACCCGGTCCCGTTCCGCGGTCGTATACCGGGCCACCACTACGAAACTCATTCTTCTCCTGTACGCAGCCGGGACCGGGTCAGCGACCACAGCCCCGGATCGGAGGACGCGGCAGCCGCCGCGCCCATCGCCAACGAATGCGCCACGCCGTCCCGGTCGGTGACGAAACCGGCCGCGACGAACGGCGACATGACCTCCCTCGCCGACTCCGACATCCACGGGATGATCGGGGCCGGCATCAGCTCCACCAGGTCGGGGCCGCTGCGCTTGACCGCCTCCAGGCTCCGGTTGAGGTTCGACCGGTCGGTGACGAACACCTTGTGCATCGTCAGCATCGACAGCGCCCGCGCCCGTTCGATCGGCGCGACCCGGGTGCTGACCACCCCGGCCGCCCCGATCTCCTGGAGGAAGTCCACGCCCGCGCGGTCGGTGGCGAGGCCGGGGCACGAATCGATGTTGACGAACACGAGCTTGTCCCGCCCGGCCAGCGCCGCCACGATCTTCGGCAGCTGCCCGACCGGGACCGACGCCAGGATCCCGACCCTCGACGCGGCGGTCAGGAAATCCGGCACCTTCGCGACGCCGACCACCGACGCGCACACCGGCACGTCCTCGAACGCCGCCGTGATCTTCTCGTTCATGCCGTCCACCGTTTCATGCCTTCCGCGACTTCCCGCGCCTGTCCCGCCGCTCCCGGTGGGGGCCCCGCACCCCGAAGCTTGATTGTGCTGACGGTCTGGGGTTGCTTGTCAAGGCGGGAAAGATGCCTTGACAAGCAACCCCAGACCGCAGGGAGGCTTCGTATCGGGGTGCAGGGCGGGGGCTGGGTGCCTCGATTGTCGGGTGCGCCGGTGCCTGGTGGGCGGGTGGTCCGTGAAGGGCTCCTTGAGGGAATCTGATTCCCTCAAGGAGTCCTTCACGGACCTCGGGCCCGGTCAGCGGGCCGAGTCCAGTGGGTTCGGGCCCAGCTCCGTCGGCAGGCCGAGCTTGCCCGGGTTCAGCAATCCAGCCGGGTCCAGAGCGCGCTTCACGTCCACGAACGTGCCGAACCCGCTACCAAGCGCATCCGCCAGATAAGGCCCCCGCAACAGGCCCGAACCGTGGTGGTGGCTCAGCGCCGCCCCGTGCCGCACCAGAACGGCATTAGCCGCGTCCCACGCCGACCGGTACCAGTGCCGCCGCTTCTCCGGCTCCACGTCCCCGCGCAGCGAGAAGTACAGGCAAGCCCCATCGGTGTAAGCGTGCGACTGGTGCGCCGAAGCAGCCAGAGTCCCCGGCACGGCCTCGATCGCGGCCACCACCTCGTCGTAGATCGCCGGAAGCGCGGACCACGAACCGGCCATCTCGAGGGTGTCGGCGACGAAGCCCGGGCCAGGCGTGAACCCGTCGGCGGACTTGCCGACCAGCATCCGCTCGTCCAGCCAGCGTTCGAACACCGGCTGACCGTCCAATTCGGACCCGCCGGCCGCGCATTCCTCGGCGCTGACCTTGATCATCGCGTCGACCAGCACCGGGTCGCCCTCGTCGGCGATCAGCAGCAGGTTGGTGTCCGGCTGCCCGAAGTGCGTGCCGCTCTCGTGCTTGTCGTACAGCCGCATCGCGGCCGGGGTCGCGCCGCGCTGCATGATCCGGCGGCAGGCGTCGAGCCCGTCGGCGAAGGTCTCGAAGCCGTACGCGATGGCCTTCGAGTACGTCGGCAGCGGGTGCGTGCGCAGCCGCACCGCGGTGATCACGCCGAGCGTGCCTTCCGAGCCGACGAACAGCTGCCGCAGGTCCGGGCCGGTCGCGGCGCGCGGGTAGTCGCCGAAGCGGGCCAGCGTGCCGTCGGCGAGGACGACGTCGAGGCCGACGACCATGTCCTCGATTTTCCCGTACCGCGTGGACAGCTGACCGGCGCCGCGGCAGGCCACCCAGCCGCCGACCGTCGAGATCGCGAACGCGGACGGCCAGTGCCCGGTGGTGGCGCCGTGCGTCTCCTGCAGTTCCTTCTCGAACAGATCGCCGAACATGCCCGCCTGCACTTCGACGACCTGCGATTCGGCGTCGAACGAAACGATCTTGTTGAGCCCGCACACATCCAGCACGACCCCGCCGTACACCGGCAGCGCGGCGCCGGTGACATTGCTGCGTCCCGCCGACACGGTCAGCGGCACCCGGTGCTCGCCGCACAGCCGGACCGCGGCCTGGATCTGCTCGACGGTGCTCACCTCGGCGATCACCGCGTCCGGGGTGGCCGGGGCGCCCGAGGTCTCGCCGATCATCGAACCGGCCCACCAGTCGCGGGTGCGCAACACGACCTCGTCGCGATCGGTGTGCACCGCGTCCGCCAGCTCGCGCAGCGCCTCGGTCAGCGCGGCGGGCACAGCCACTGCCGCCGTCTGCAGCGACGCGTCGCCCTCGCCCGGCTC
Source organism: Amycolatopsis sp. NPDC004079 (assembly GCF_040610415.1). Taxonomy (NCBI): domain Bacteria; kingdom Bacillati; phylum Actinomycetota; class Actinomycetes; order Pseudonocardiales; family Pseudonocardiaceae; genus Amycolatopsis; species Amycolatopsis sp. NPDC004079. Next base: position 353,442 of record NZ_JBEXMH010000002.1, read on the forward strand.
GGTGCGTCCGCCCCAGCGCGGCGGCGTCGGCGCGCCGACCACGTAATTGCCCCGGTTGAACGGGTGCGTGACGGTCTGACGGCTGATCATGCGTTGGCTCCCAACAGGTTGTCTCCGAAGAGGATCGACTTCTCCCGGGCGACGTCCGCCCGGTACTGCTCCACTTGTGCCGCAACGGTTTCCGGGCTGAGGCCGAGTTCCGCGCCGAGCAATTCGCCCACCAGCGGCGCAGCCTCGACCGACGCGTCCCGCGCGAACAGCCGCAGCCGGGTCCGCCGCGACAGGACGTCGTCCACCGAGCGCGCCATCTCCGAACGCGCCGCGAACACGACCTCGGCCTTGAGGAACGGCTGCCCCTCGATGAGCGGCTCCCCCAGCTCCGGGTTCTCGTCGACCAGCGCGCTCACGAACCGCGCCTCGGTCCCGTACCGGCCGCCGAGGTGCGCGGCGACGCCGCCGGTCGCGGCAGTCGCCTCCGCGTCGTATCCGGCGCCACCGATGAGCGGCAGGTTCTTGGTGCGGCACTTGGCTTTCCGGCCCAGCAGCCCGAGCGCCTTGTCCACGACCAGCTCGCCCATGTGCCTGCTCGTCGTGAGCTTGCCGCCGGTCACCGTGACCATGCCCGCGGACACCGTGATGTGGTGGTCGCGGCGCATGTCCAGCGTCGCGCCCTCCTTGCCGCCGACCAGCGGGCGCAGGCCCGCGTAGCTGCCCAGCACGTCGCTGGCGTCCAGCTTGGTGTCGAAGGCGATCTGGGCCCCTTCGAGGAGGAAGTCCATTTCCTCGCGGGTGCAGTGCACGTCGTCGGTCGAGCCGGTGTAGTCGGTGTCGGTGGTGCCGACCACGACGACGTCGCCCCACCGCGTGCAGGTGGCCCGCCGCGCGCGGCCCGGGATCGGCACGGTGACCGTGCAGTCGTTGCGGATCTTCGACCACGGCAGCACGATGTGCACGCCCTTGGCCGGACGGACCTGCGGCTGGTGATCGTGATCGGCCATGCCCTCGACCCGGTCGGCCCACACGCCGGTCGCGTTCACCACGACGCGCGCCCGGATGTCGATCTGCTCCCCATCCGCCTGCACCGTCGCGCCGGTGACCCGTCCGCCGGCGGTGCGCAGTCCGGTCACTTCGGCGCCGTTGACCACCACAGCGCCGAGCCGGGCAGCGCTGCGCACGATCGCCAGCGTCAGCCGGGCGTCATCGGCGCGGCTGTCGTAATACATCAGGCCGCCCTTGAGGTTCTCCGCGCGGAGCGTCGGGGCGTGCGAGAGCACTTCGTCGACGGTGAGCCGCTGGTGCAGCTTCCCGATCCGCCAGCCGCCCGCGAGGTCGTATGTCCACAAGAGACTCTCGAAGGCCTTGGCGATGCGGGCGTCGAACACCCCGTCCTTGGCCAGGATCGGGAACAGGAAAGGCAGCCGCTGCACCAGATGCGGGGCGTTGCGGCGGAACCGCTGCCGCTCCAGCAGCGAATGCCGGACCAGGTCGAGGTTGCCCTGCTCGATGTAGCGCAGGCCGCCGTGCACCATTTTGGACGATTTGGACGAGGTTCCGGACGCGAAGTCGTCGCGCTCGACCAGCGCCACCTTCAGGCCGCGCGAGACGGCGTCCAGCGCGGTGTAGGCGCCGGTGACGCCGCCGCCGACCACCAGCACGTCGAACGTGCCGGTTTCGAGATCGGTCAGTGCCGCGCGGCGGTCCAGCCGCAACGGCGCGGACAGGGTCGCCCTCGCGGCGACGGCATTCGGCCGTCGGGACGGCAGTGTGAACATGAGCTTGTCTCTCCACTCAAAAGTTGACTGTGCCGATTGTTACTAATCCGACCACAGCCACGGCCGAATGCCTTTGCTGCAAAGGTTGCGTGCCGCTTCAGGGGCGGCCTACTTTTGGTCGGATTAGTAAAATGTCCACTGAGGACGGTCAGGACAGCGAGGCCGCGAGCACATCCTGCCAGCGGGCGCGCAGTTCGAGCCGTTCATCCTCGGGCAGTTGAGGTTCGAAGACCTCGCCTTTCCCCAGGTTCGCAACGGCTTCGGCCAACGACGGCCACACGCCCAGCCGGACGCCCGCGAGATACGCGGCGCCCCGCAGGCTGGCGGTCGCCGAATCGGCCGCTCGTTCGATCTCGACACCGGCGAAATCGGCTTGGCTTCGCAGGAGGACGTCGCTGGCGGCCAACCCGCCGCCGGCGCGCAGCCGGGTCACTGGCCGGTTCATCGTCGTCCGCAGCGCGTCGACGGTGTCGCTCACCGCGTGCGCGATTCCGTCGAGCACCGCGCGCGCCACCACGTCGCGGGTGGTGGCCAGGCTCAGCCCGGTCAGCACCCCACGCGCACCAGGTCGCTGCACCGGAGTGCGCAGCCCGGCCAGCGTCGGCACGAACCAGGTCGAGGTGCTCCTCGGTTGGGCCGCCGCCAATTCGCTGATCTCGGCGGCGGAACGGAACAGCCCGAGATCCTCGGTGAGCCAGCGCAAGGCAGAACCGGTGGTCGAGGTGTAGGCCTCGAGGCTGAACCGGCTGCGTCCGGAGCTGCGCCAACCGACCAGGCACAGCACGCCGTCCACCTTGCCGAGCCCGTCCGGCGGTTCGTCACCGGCCAGCGCGCCGACGAAGGTGCCGGTTCCGTGCACGCACGTTCCCTGGCCCGGAGTCAGCGCGCCGAGCGCGATCAGCGAGGCGTGCTGATCGCCCATCACCGCGGCGATCGGCACCTCGATGCCGAGCAGGTTCAGGTCGGTGTACCCGAAATCGCCGTCGTCATCTACCGGCAGCGGAGCCAACTCGGGCGGGAAACCCAGTGCTGCCAACCATTCCTGGTCCCACGCGTGCTCGCGCAGCCGGTACCCGCCGAACGCGACGGCATTGGTCGCCGACATGACGTATCTGGTGCGTCCGCTGAGATGCCACACGAGCCAGGTGTCCACCGAACCGAACAGCACACGCTCGGCAGGCACGTCGAGCTGGTCGAGCTGCCGCGCGGCCCAGAGGAACGGGGCGCGGGTGCCGACCGGGCGGCCGGTCCGCTCCCACAGCACCGGATCCCACTCCGGAGCGAGCTTCGCCAGTTCGTCGGCGTACCGGGTGTCCTGCCAGACCACGGCCGGAGCAAGCGGCTGCCCGGTCTCGCGGTCCCACAGGATCGCGGTCGCCCGCTGGGTGCACACCGACATCCCGACGATCTCGACGCCGTTCTCCCCCGCCCACGCGATCGCCTGGCGGGCGACGTCGACGGTGCGCTCCAGCAGTTGCGCCGCGTCTTGCTCCACTCGCGACGGTTCCGGATGGACGACGTCGACGGCGGTGTAGAACGACGGCCCGGACACGCCGTCCTCGCCGACGACCGCGGCTCGCGTGCCGGTCGAGCCCTCGTCGACGGCCAGGATCCCGCGCCGCGTCACGCCGACCTCCCCGGCAGCGAGATCTCCTCGTCGTCCGGGTCGACGCCGCTGCGGGTCGGGTCCCAGCGCACGATCAGGCAGGACACCAGGCCGAGCAGCGGCACCGCGGCGAGCAGCGCGATCGTCGGGCCGAGGCCCATCGCCTCCTTGATCTGCGGGAACACGTAGAGCCCGACGACGCTGCCGAAGCTCCCGAGCATGCCGGTCACGCCGGTGCCGAGGGTGCGGATGTCGCTGCGGTAGGACAGCGCCGCGATCGACTTGCCGTTCGCGCCGGGGCCCGCCGAATGGAAGAAGATGAACAGGAACGGCAGCAGGAACCCGATCGCGATCGGCAGCTTCCCGAAGCCCAGCCCCATCACCAGCAGGATGGCGAACGCGAAGGCGTAACCGACGGCCGAGCTGACCCGCAGCCCGATCTTCCGGCCGAAGTAGGCCGACAGCGCGCCGCCGACGATCCCGGCGACGTTGAAGATCATCGACCCGAGCGTGGCCGTTTCGAATTTGTCGCCGAAGATCGCGAGACTGATCACCGGCAGGTACCAGCCGATCGCGAAGTACTGCATCGCCTGGGTCAGCGAGATCGCCGTGGACAGGAAAGTGCGCTGGAGGTAGGGCTTGCGGAACAGCACGCCCGCCTGCCGGAACCCGATCTTCTGTTCCTCGGCCGCTTCGCCGCTCGCGGTTCCCGGCGTCACCTGGAAACCGTAGATCCGGCGAAGGCTGCGCGCGGCTTCCGGCAGCCGTCCCTTGGCCGCGAGCCACGACGGGCTTTCGGCGAGGAACGCGATCTGCAGCACCAGCAGCGCGAGCGCGAAGACCCCGGCCGAGCCGACCGACCAGCGCCAGATCTCCACCGACACGCCGGCCTGGTAGAACGCCAGCGTCAGCGCGAGGTTCACCGTGGTGGCGACGTACCAGACGGACTGCCACAGGTTCAGCCGTCCGCGCAGCTTCGCCGGGGTGTACTCGGCGAGCAGGGCCATCGCGACCGCGAAGTCGATGCCGTAGGCGACGCCGACCAGGCCGCGCCCGGCCCAGACCGCCTCGAAACTGCCGCCGGTGGCGGTGAGCACCGCGCCGAGCCCGGCGATCGCCTTCGCCGCGATGAGCGGTTTGACCCGGCCGATCCGGGCGGCCAGCCAGCCGCCCGCCGGGTTGAACAGGATCGCGACGGCGGGCGCGGTCGCGGTGAGCAGGCCGACCTGGCCCGCCCCGAGGCCCAGTTCCTTGGTCATCGGCGCGAGGCCGGCGCCGAGCGCGGCGTTCGAGTAGGCGTCCAGGAACAGCCCGCCCAGGACCAGGTACCACAGCAGGTTCGCCTTGCGCGGCAACTTCGACAACATGTTGATCAGCGCCGTGACCTGCGAAACATTCGCGATCGATCGCGGCGCTGCGACCGTGGGAGAACTCATGGACCGCCAACTTTCTGCGCTGGCTGTCAGCGATCCCGGCATACAAAAAACAGACACGACGAAGACCGCTGACAGTGGCTCTTCGTCTGTGCCTGTCTGAGAACGCAAGATTAAGCGGCGCGCTCGCGGGCGTCAAGCTGCCCGCGAGCGCGCGTTCGTCAAAGCACCTTCTTCAGGAAAGCCTGAGCGCGGGGATTCTCGTTGCTCTCGGAGAAGAACTCCGAGGGCGGCAGGTCAGCAGCGATCTTCCCGCCGTCCACGAACACCACGCGGTCGGCAACCTTCCGGGCGAACCCCATCTCGTGCGTGACCACCAGCATCGTCATCCCGTCCTTCGCCAGCTCCGACATGATGTCGAGGACGTCCTGCACCACCTCGGGATCCAGCGCCGACGTCGGCTCGTCGAACAGCATCAGCTTCGGGTCCATCGCCGCCGCACGGACGATCGCGACGCGCTGCTTCTGCCCGCCCGACAGCCGGTTCGGGTAAGCGCCGGCGCGCTCGATCATGCCGACCCGCTCCAGCAGGGCGCGTGCCTTCGCCTCGGCCTCTTCCTTGCTCCGCTTGAGCACATTCATCTGCGGCAGCACGACATTGCGCAGCGCGGTCATGTTCGGGAAGAGGTTGAAGTGCTGGAACACCATGCCCATCCGCGACCGCAGCCGGTCGAGGTCGACGCCGCGGCCGGTCAGTTCCTCGCCGTCGAACGAGACGCTGCCCGACGTCGGGGTCTCCAGCAGGTTCAGGCAGCGCAGGAAGGTGGACTTCCCGCCGCCGCTGGGCCCGATCACCGCGACCACCTGGCCGGGCTCGATCGCGAAGTCGATTCCGTCGAGCACCTTGACGTCACCGTAGGACTTGGTCAGGCCGCGGACTTCCAGGAGTGCCATCAGATGTACACCGCCATCTTCTTCTCGAGGGTGCGCGTCGTGAAGCTGATCAGGTTGGTGAGCAGGTAATAGAGCAGGCCGATGAACAGGTACACGGTCAGCGCGTCGAAGGTGCGGGAGATGATGGTCTGGCCCACCAGGAACAGCTCGTGAATGGTCACGAAGGACACCAGCGCCGAGTTCTTCGTGAGCGACACGAATTCGTTGCCCAGCGGCGGAAGCATCCGCAGGAACGCCTGCGGGATGATCACGTGCCGCATCGCCGACACCTGCGACATACCGCACGACCGCGCCGCTTCCAGCTGTCCGCGGTCGATCGATTGCACCGCGCCGCGGAAGATTTCGGTCACGTACGAACCGCTGTAGAGGCCGAGCGAGATGATTCCCGCGGTCATCGGCGGAAGTTGCACGCCGAGCTGCGGCAGTCCGAAGTAGATGAAGAACAGCTGCACCACGAACGGCGTCCCGCGGATCACCGACACGTAGACGTTGCCGATCCACCTGACGGGCGCGATCTTGCTCAGCTTGGCGAATCCGCCGAGCGTGCCGAGCAGCAGGCTCAACGCCAGGGCCAGCAAAATCACCTGGAGGCTCACCAGCAGGCCCTGCCAGAGCTGCCCCGAGGAATCGACGATGGTGGAGAAGTTGAACAACGAGTGCCCGCCCGGCTTCGCCGCGGCGCTCTCCGCGCCGAACCACTTTTCGATGGCCTGCTTGTACGAACCGTCGTCGTGCATCTGCTTGAGCGAGGTGTTGAACGCGGTCCGCAGTTCGGTGTCGGCCTTCTGGAAGGCGTAGCCGTAGTTCTCCTCGGTCAGCCGGTCGCCGACCTGCTTCAGGCCGCCCTGCTGCGCGATGAAGTACTTCCCGGCCGGAGCCCCGGTCACGACGGCGTCCGCCTGGCCCAGCTTGACCGACGAGAACATCTGCTCGTTGGTCTGCGCCGTGATCAGCTGCGCGGCGGGCTGGTGCTGGGCGAGCCAGTCGACCGACTTCGTGCCCACCTGGACCGCGACCCGCTTGCCGGCGAGATCCTTCAGCGAGGTGACGGAGTTGTCCTTGTCGCTGACGAAGACCGCGAGGCCGCCCGGGTAGTAGATGTCCGAGAAGTCGACGGCTTTCTCCCGCGCGGGGCTCATGTAGATCGCCGACGCGCCGACGTCGATCTGGTTCGCTTGCAGCGCCGGGACGATGTTGCCGAACGGCATCTGGACGAAGTCGACCTTCTTGACGCCCGCCCGCTGCGCGAGTGCCCGGACGAGGTCGATGTCGAAGCCGAGCTGGCCGCCCTTGGCGTCGGTGAACTCGAACGGCGGGAACGTGGCGTCGGTGCCGACCCGGAGCGTCGTCTGCCCGGACCGCAGCGCGGCGAGCTTCCCGCCTTGTGGTTCGGCCGCGTTCGCCGTGCTCGCCGCGCTCGTCGGCAAGAACGCGAGCAGGCAGGCCAGCAGCACGGCGCCGAGCCGCGGCCAGATTCGCTGAGGGGGCATTTCAGTGTCCTTCCGGGACCGGACGGCTCGTCACGAGCGTGTGCGCGAGGCGGGCCGCGATCCGGGCTGTGCGGGTGTCGACGTCGTAGACGGGGTTCAGTTCGGTGATGTCGGCGAGGGCGAGCTTCGGGTCTCTCGCGACCAGCCGGCACACCTCGAGGACGACCGCGGCGGGTACGCCGAGAGTCGAAGGAGCGCTGACCCCTGGCGCCTGCGCGGCGGGGAGCACGTCGAGATCGATCGACAGGTACAGCGCGTCGACGTCCGCGACGAAGGCCCGGACGAAGTCGAGAACTCGCTCGAGATGGCGTTCCTGGCAGTCGAGGTCCAGGAGGTGGCGGACGTTCAGTTCGGCGGCCGTCGCGAACAACGCGGCGGTGTTGCCGGGTTCGCTGATCCCGACCACGGCGTAGGCGAATTCCGCGCCGCGCTCGGCTTCCCGCGCGGCGATCTGCCGGAACGGGGTGCCCGAGGACGCGCGGTCGGCGGTCCGCAGGTCGAAATGCGCGTCGAGGTTGAGGATGCCGAGGCGTCGGCCGTCCAGCAGGCCGCTGCGGGCGAGGCCGAGGTAGGAGCCGTACGCCGTTTCGTGGCCGCCGCCGAGCACGAGCGGGAGATGCCCGTCGTTGAGCTGCTTCGCGACCAGCTCGCCGAGGTTTTCCTGCCCCGCTTCCAGTGCGTCGCCCTCGACGGAGACGTCGCCCGCGTCGCTGATGACGAACTCGGGCTGAATCGCGAACGACGCCAGCGCCTTCCGGATCGCTTCGGGCCCGGCCTGTGCTCCCGGCCGTCCGCCGTTGCGCCGGACTCCGGCGTCGCTGGCGAAGCCGATCAGCGAAACGCCTGGGGCACTGGAGAATTCGTTGACGGCGTGGTGCCATCGGCGATGTTCGGGACCGTTGCCGTCGTCGCGTCCGGTCCATGGGGTGGTGCTCACACGTGCTCCTGCAATCGGCTGATGTCCTGCGCGGCGGCGTGGGTGAGCGTGACGAGGGAATCGCGGCGCGGGCGCACGCGGAAATCCGGGGCCATCGTGCTCACCGTGCCGACGAGGCGGCGATGCCGGTCCAGCACCGGCACGCTCACACCCCACACCCCCGGATCGACCTGGCCGACGCTCTCCGCGAAGCCCTGGTCGCGCACCCGGCGCAGTTCGCTCTCCAGCTTCCCGATCTGCTCGCCGCTCAGCCCGTGCGCCTCGGCCGTCGCCGCGACCCGGTCCTCCGGCAGGTACGCGAGCAAGGCCTGCGCACTCGCCCCGAAGACGAGCGGCTTGCTCAGCCCCGGCGAGAAACTGCACCGGATCACGCGGGTCCCCTCGGCCGCTTCGACGCAAAGCACGTCGTTGTCGCGAGCGATGAGGAACGCGGCGAGTTCGTCGGTGTCCGCCGCGAGCTGCCGCAGCCGCCGCTTGACACCGCCCTGGCCGAGCGCCTCGTGGCGGTAGTTCTCGGCCATCTGGACCGTGAGCGAGCCCGCGCAGTACCGGCCGCGGGTGCGCGCCTGATGCACGAGGCCGATCTCGACGAACGTCGTCAGGTAGCGGTAAACCGCGCTGGAGGGAATGCCCGTGCCGACGGAGATCTCCTCCGCCGTGGCGCTCTCCCGCTCGGCGAACACCGCCAGGATCCGCGCCGCCCTGGTCCCGGCCTTCCGGTTGGCATCCGCGCTTGTCATGGCGCGCACGCTACGTCGCGGCCGGGCGGGTTCCTAGCGGGTATTCCCAGTTAATGGGAAGTTTATTCCCGGTGATTGGCTGTGTGCGGAGCGGAGCGGGCGGACGCGCCCACTGCCGGGCACGTTCGACGTCAACCGGCCGAAACGCACCGCTCAGCGAACTGGCGGCGCCGTCCGGGTCCGGGGCGTGTGGTCAGCGGGAGTGCTCACCGTTGGGCAGGCACGTCGGATCCCGGTAACCCGGCCCGGTGAACCTGCTGCGGACCTCGTTGTCGTCGCTGACTTTCCGCGCCGAGGGGAACTGGACGCGGAACTGCTCGGCGATGCCCGCGGTGGCGTTCTGGTCCTTCGGCACCACGATGACCGAGGTGGGCATGGCGTCCGCCCCCGTCGTCTTCAGCAGCTCCGGCTGGCTCGCGAAGATCCGCCGGAACCGCACGTAGGCCTCCTGCTGAGTCTCGGTGTAGGACCGCAGGACCCGGGGATCGCCGCGCAACGCCCGGGCGACGGCCGCCATCTCGGCGTCGGTTTTGAGGCTGACGGTCACGGTGCCGGCACAGACGTCATGGGTGCCGAGCGGGATCGGGCCGTCCGGCAACGCGTACCCGTCCACGGCGCGTCCGTAGACCAGCCACCAGCCCGAACCGCCCAGCACCGCGACGGCGGCCAGCACGAGCGCTGCCATCGCCAGCCGGTACCAACGAGCCGCGCGCGGCTGGTGCGACAGGGCGGCCGATGGCGGGGCTGTCGTCTCCGGGTTCTCGGGCTCATTGTCCGCACCGGTGTCCCGGTCGTTCATCACGTTTCCCAGTTCTGTGTTCGCCTGAATACAGTTCCCGGTTATCGGGCACGACGACACCACCGTTACGGAGAAACCCCTCAATGCGGCGTTCGGCACATCCCGCGCCTCACACGGTGTTGAGCACCGGAAACTCCCGCGACACGGACAAATGCCGTACGGAATACTCCCCTCTCGTGTTCCTGACAGTCACCACGACCCACCACCCCGCCTCGGACCTGGGATTCCTGCTGCACAAGCACCCAGGCCGGGTGCAGTCGTTCGAGCTTTCCGCCGGGCAAGCGCACGTCTTCTACCCCGAGGCGTCCGACGAGCGGTGCACCGCCGCGCTGATGCTCGAGGTCGACCCAGTCGCCCTCGTGCGCGGCAAGGCGGGTTCCGGCGACGGGTTCACCCTCGGCCAGTACGTGAACGACCGTCCCTACGCGGCGTCGAGCCTGCTTTCGGTGGCGGTGAAGGAAGTCTTCCGCACCGCGCTCACCGGCCGGTGCAAGTCGCATCCGGAGCTGGCGGCCAGTGCGATCCCGCTGGACATCCGGGTGCCTGCGTGCCCGGGCGGCGTCGACCTGGTGCGCCGGATGTTCGAGCCCCTCGGCTGGGCGGTCGAGGCGACGGTGCTCCCGCTCGATCCTGAGTTCCCGCAGTGGGGCGATTCGCACTATGTCGACCTCCGGCTCACCGGGGAGCTCCGGCTGGCCGACGCCCTCAACCACGTCTACGTGCTGCTGCCGGTCCTGGACAACGCGAAGCATTACTGGGTCGGCGAAGAGGAGATCGACAAGCTCCTGCGGGCCGGCGGCGACTGGCTCGCCGGGCATCCGGAGAAGGAGCTCATCACCCGCCGCTATCTCGCGCACCGTCGTGCCCTGACGACCGCCGCGTTGACCCGGCTGGCCGAAGTGGACGATTCGGAGCCCGAGGAGATCGACAACGCGCTCGCCGCGCCTGCCGTCCTCGATGCACCGGACCGTCCGGTGCCGTTGGCCGAGCAGCGGCGCGGCACGATCATGGCCGTGCTCCGGTCGCTCGGTGCCCGCTCGGTCGGCGACTTCGGCTGTGGCGAGGGCGCACTGGTGCGCGACCTGCTGGCCGAGCGGTCGGTGGAGCGGATCGTGGCCGCGGATGTCTCGGCTCGCGCGCTGCAGGTCGCGGCGCGGAAGCTGCGGCTGGAGCGGATGTCCGAACCGGAGCGAGCCAGGCTGGAGCTGTTGCAGTCCTCGCTCACCTACCGCGACGACCGGCTCGCGGGCCTCGACGCGGCTGTGCTGATGGAGGTCGTCGAGCACGTCGACCCGCCTCGGCTTCAAGCACTGGAGCGGACGGTGTTCGAGTTCGCCGCCCCGGGCGCGGTCGTCGTGACCACGCCCAACCGCGAGTACAACGTGCGGTTCGAGTCGCTGCCTGCGGGCAAGCTGCGGCACCGGGACCACCGGTTCGAGTGGACCCGTGCCGAGTTCCGCGCGTGGGCGGACCGGGTCGCGAACAACCACGGCTACAGCGTGCGGATGCTGCCCGTCGGCTCCGACGACCCCGAAGTCGGCCCGGCGACGCAGCTGGCCTTGTTCACGAAAGGCGGTGCGGCATGAGCACGCTGGAAATTCCTGACCTGTGTCTCGTCGTGCTGGTCGGCGCGAGCGGGTCGGGCAAATCGACGTTCGGCCGCGCGCAGTTCAAGGCGACCGAGGTGATTTCGTCGGACTTCTGCCGCGGTCTGGTGTCCGACGACGAGAACGACCAGTCGGCGACCAAGGACGCCTTCGACGTCCTGCACTACATCGTCGGCAAACGGCTCGCCGCCGGGCGGCTGACCGTGATCGACGCGACCAACGTGCAGCCCGACGCGCGCAAATCGCTGGTCGCGCTGGCCAAGGAGCACGACGTGCTGCCGGTGGCGATCGTGCTGGACATGCCGGAATCGCTCTGCGCCGCGCGCAACGAAAGCCGCGCGGACCGGACCTTCGGCGCGCAGGTGATCCGGCGGCAGCGCGACCAGCTGCGTCGCGGGTTGCGGAGTCTGCAGAAGGAGGGCTTCCGGACGGTGCACGTGCTGCGCACCCCGGAGGAGGCCGCCGAAGCGGCGATCACGCGCGTCCCGCTGTACAACGACTTGCGGCACGAGACCGGACCGTTCGACATCGTCGGCGACATCCACGGCTGTCGTGTCGAACTCGAAGCGCTGCTCACCGAACTCGGCTACGCCATCGAGCGCGACGAGCAGGGCCGCGCGATCGGGGCACAGCATCCCGGACGGCGGGCGGTGTTCGTCGGCGATCTCGTCGACCGCGGCCCGGACACGCCGGGCGTGCTGCGGCTCGTGATGGGCATGGTGCGTACCGGGAACGCCTTCTGTGTCACCGGAAACCACGAGCACAAGCTGCTGCGTGCGTTGCGGGGCCGGAATGTGCAAGTCACGCACGGGCTCGCGGAGTCGCTGGAGCAGCTCGCCGCCGAACCGGCCGAGTTCCGGGCTGAGGCGCATGACTTCATGGACGGCCTGATCAGCCACTACGTCCTCGACGGCGGCAATCTGGTCGTCGCGCACGCGGGGCTCACCGAACGCTTCCAGGGCCGCGCGTCCGGGCGCGTGCGGAGCTTCTGCATGTACGGGGAGAGCACCGGCGAGACCGACGAATTCGGCCTGCCCGTGCGCTATCCGTGGGCGAACGAGTACCGCGGCCGCGCGATGGTCGTCTACGGCCACACTCCCGTGCCCACGCCGGAGTGGGTGAACAACACTCTGTGCCTGGACACTGGTTGCGTCTTCGGCGGAACCCTGACTGCGTTGCGGTATCCGGAAAAGGAGATCGTCTCGGTCCCGGCGGCCGAGGTCTACTACGAGCCCGCCAAACCGTTCCCCGCCAACCCGGGGGCAGCGGAACCGGTCGCGCACCGCGATCCGGGAGTGCTGGACGTCACCGATGTCCTGGGCCGCCGGGTGATCGAAACCGCCTACCAGAAGCGGATCGGCGTCCGTGAGGAGAACGCCGCGGCGGCGCTGGAGGTGATGTCGCGGTTCGCGATCGATCCGCGCTGGCTGGTCTACCTGCCGCCGACCATGTCGCCGGTCGCCACCGCGACGGCCGACGGGCTGCTGGAGCACCCGAGCCAAGCGTTCGACTACTTCCGCGCGGAGGGCGTGGATTCCGTGGTGTGCGAGGAAAAGCACATGGGTTCGCGTGCGGTCGCGCTCGTGTGCCGCTCGCGCGACGCGGCCCGCGCCCGCTTCGGCGCGCCCGGCGACGCGCTCGGCGCGGTGTGGACACGGACCGGACGGCACTTCTTCACCGAAACGCTGACCGCCGAAGTGGTCGACCGGATCCGCGCTGCCGCGGAAAAGGCGGGCCTGTTCGACGAACTCGACTCGGACTGGTTGCTGCTCGACGGCGAACTGCTGCCGTGGAGCGTCAAAGCGGAGCAGTTGCTGCGCGAGCAGTACGCGGCTGTCGGCGCTGCCGCCCGCTCGGCGCTCCCGGCTGCCGCGCACGCGCTGGCCGCCGCTGACGCGTCCGGCCTCGACGTGTCGGCATTGTTGGAGCGCACGAGTTCCCGCGCAGCCAACGCGGCCGCGTTCGCCCAGTCGTACCGGCGCTATTGCTGGCCGACCGACGGCCTCGACGGCGTGCGTTTCGCGCCGTTCCAGGTGCTGGCGTCGGCTGGGCACGCGCATCACCGGCAAAGCCACGACTGGCACCTGGTGCTGGCCGACCGGCTCGTCGAGAGCGGCGACGGTTTCCTCGCCCCGACCGGGCGGGTTTCGGTCAGCACCACCGACCCCGCCTCGGTCGCGGCTGCCGTCGACTGGTGGACCGAACTCACCGCGCGGGGCGGCGAGGGCATGGTGGTCAAACCGGCCGCCAACCTGGTGCGGGGATCGCGCGGCCTCGTGCAGCCGGGGCTGAAGGTCCGCGGCCGCGAGTACCTGCGGATCATCTACGGCCCCGACTACACCGAGGAACGCCACCTGTCCCGGCTGCGCCAACGAGGTCTCGGCCACAAGCGCTCGCTCGCGCTGCGCGAGTACGCCCTCGGCCTCGAAGCACTGGACCGGCTCGCCCGCGACGAGCCGATGTGGCGGGTGCACGAGTGCGTTTTCGCCGTGCTGGCACTGGAATCCGAGCCGGTGGACCCTCGCTTGTAGACAGTGCGGACGGCATAAACCGGTGCGTTTTCGCGAACACCGCGAGAACGCACCGGTTCGCCGTCGCTCAGGCCGTGTACGGAGACCGCTGCTCCAACGACGGGCTCACGTCCGGATGCCGACCCTCCTGGCCAGGCACCGGCGTGATCGTCGGAGCCTGCAGATCCGTCTCCGACCGCCGCGCCAGCCGCTCGTCGCGGTGGGCGATCGCGTCGGCCACGTCCTGCTCGCCGCGGATCCGGGCCAGCGCGCCGAGCGTCGCCGCGTGGGCCAGTGCCAGGATCAGCAGCAGCACGCCCAGCCGTCCGACGACGCCGGGCAGGTCGCTCCCGCCGATGTCGACCGTCGAGACCAAGGCCAGGATGCCCAGCGTCCCGAGGTGGAACAACACGGTCACCAGGCGGGTCATCGAGGTGCCGGCTCCGGGGTCCCCGTAGGCGTTCGCGAGGTACCGGCGGCCGCTGCGGTAGATGATCTGGCCGTCCACCAGGACCAGCGCGATCCCGATCGCGAGGAACGAGAGATAGGCGTTGGTGCTCATGCCGGGTGCTCCTTTCCCTGCCGTGCTCCGGTCCCCTGGTTACCCGCCGCGCGGCGCCGGAAACGGGGCCTTTCGGGTGCTCCGAACGCATCCGCCGGGCGATGGTTGGCCCGCCGCCGGGCCGGGTAACCCGGAACGCATGGTTCAGCGCGAAGCGGACGGAAGAGACATGCTCACCGCGGCTGCGCCAGTGGTCGAACTGCGTCTGCCGGCGAACGGGGAACTGTTGTTCCTGGCCAGGCTGGTCGCCGAGGACATCGCCTCCTCGGCCGGGTTCCGGCTCGACGAGGTCGCCGACCTCCGGCTGGCAGTCGACGAGGCGGTCGCCGCGCAAGCGCGACGGGCGGACGACAGCGCGTTCCTGGAATGCGCGTTCCGCTGCGCCGGGCGTATGACAGTGACCGTCACCACTACGACGACGTCCGCGTTCCCGCCCGGGCCGGACGAGGTCGGCTGGCACATCCTGCGCGCGCTGACCGATTCGCTCGACGCCTGGACCGAACCCGCGCCCGGTGCGGACGGCTGGCGGCTGTGCGTCGAATTCGCCAAGGAGCCCTTCCCCTGGGAGTACTGAGTTTCGCTTGCCTCCGAACGGGAATCCGGCCCGCATGCGCCGAGTGGACGAACTTCTCGCCGACCACGGCACGACTTTCGCCGAGGACGCCGGGATCAAGCTGGCCGACAAACCCCAACCGCTGTACCGGTTGCTGGTCCTCACCACGCTGCTGTCCACGCGGATCAGCGCCGACATCGCCGTCGCCGCCGCGCGGGAACTGTCTCGGTCCGGCTGGCGCTCCCCCGCCGCGATGCGCGATTCCACGTGGCAGCAACGCGTCGACGCGCTCGGCCGCGCCCACTACGTCCGGTACGACGAAAGCACTTCGCAACACCTCGACGAAGGTGCCGATTTCATCCGCGACCGTTACGGCGACGACCTGCGCCGCATGGCCGACACCGCCGACGGCGACCCGCAACGGCTGGAAAAACTCGTCACCGAGTTCCCCCGGATCGGCCCGACCGGCGCGCAGATCTTTTGCCGCGAAGCACAGGCAGCGTGGCCGTGGCTGCGGCCGTATTTCGACCGCAAGGCCTTGGACAGCGCGAAGAAAGCCGGTCTGCCCGCCGACCCGAAACGCCTGGCGAAACTGGTGCCCGGCGACGATTCGGCCCGGCTGGCGGCAGCGCTGGTACGGCGGAGCCTGCGGCGCTAGGCCGGGTGCTCCTCGACGCCCTGCCGCACGATCGCGACCGGGCACGGCGCGTGATACGCCATCGCATGGCTCACCGACCCGAGGAACGCACCCCGCAGCGCACCGCGGCCGTGCCCGCCGACCACCAGCAGCGTCGCCGCCTCCGCGTGGTCCAGCAGCACCTCGGCCACGCTGCCGAGCGCGACCTCCCGCCGCACCACGACGTCCGGATGCCGTTCGCCGAGACCGGTCAGCGACTCCGCGAGCAGCCGTTCGCCCTCGTCCCGCGGGCTCTGCTGCCCCTCGCCGCCGGAGCGGGCCGGGCCGAAGACGTCCTCCGGCGGCTCCGACCACACGTGCACCGCGTGCAGGGCGCACCCGTGCCGGTCGGCGAAGTCGTACGCGTACCGCACCGCCGCGACGCTGGACGGCGACCCGTCCACCCCGACGACGACCCGCCGCGTCTTCTCCTTCGCCGGCCGGACCACGACGACCGGACGCGCGCACGTGTGCACCACCTGCGAGGCCGTCGACCCGAGCAGCAGCCGGGGCAGCCCGCTACGCCCGGACGCGCCGACGACGATCAGCTCCGCCTGCCGCCCGATGTCCGCCAGCTCCCAGCCCGCCCGCCCGAACCGCACCCGGGTGCGCACCGCAAGCCCCGGCCGCGTCCGGCCGATCCCGGCGGCGACCTCGGCCAGCTCCTTCTCCGCGTAGTCCACAATGGACTGATCGGCCACGATATCGCCCGCGACCGGGGCGATCACGCCGGGCACGAAGTCGGCGTTCGGCATCGGCAGCGTCATCGTCCGCACGAGGACCAGGCACGTCCCGAGCGCCTCCGCCTCGGCTGCGGCCCAGTCCACGGCCAGGCGGGCACCGTCGGAGCCGTCGTCCCCGACCACGACTCCCGGCTCGGCCCGGTTCGCCTCCGCCTCGGCTGCGGCCCAGTCCACGGCCAGGCGGGCACCGTCGGAGCCGTCGTCCCCGACCACGACTCCCGGCTCGGCCCGGTTCGCCTCGTCC
>NZ_JBEXMH010000002.1:370100-370746 GCF_040610415.1 Amycolatopsis sp. NPDC004079
ACGTCCATCACCGGCCTCCGTTCGCGCGAAACTTTTCCGGTAGGTACCCGGTCGCCTCGGACGGCAACCGGGGTGGCGGCTGGTCAGCGAGGGTCGGGCGGGACGGGCGGTTCCGGCGGCGGCACCGGACCCGGCCCGGGACGCGGCGGCGGGACGGGCTCCGGTCCGGGCGGCACGGGGTGCACCATGACGGGCTCCTTCCTCAGCCGGGTCGAATCCGCGGGTTACCCGGTGCGCCGGCACCGGACACCTCGATCCCGGGAACTGCGTCGAGCCGGTCTCGCGCGCTCGGCAGGCACAAGCCCGGCGCGCGCGACGTGGCCTGGACGTGCTCGCCCCGGGCAGGCCTGAATCCCGCCGACCCAGCCGCACCTCACACGAGACCAGACTGTCCGTGAGGGGAACCCTGAAGGACTCTGAGTCCCTCAGGGTTCCCCCCACGGACGCCCGGCCCCGCCCAGATCCTCCGAGCTGGGCAAACCGCACCCGCAGCGCCGCCTAAGTCCCTGGCATGGGGATCAGGGTCCGTGAAGGGCTCCTTGAGGGAATCTGACCTGGATCCACCGGTGTTTGTGGTGTTGTAGGTCGTGTCTGGACGCGCAGATGCCCTCTGGCTTGGGATGATTGTTCTTGCGACAGAGCAATT